>VSMY01000079.1 GCA_009773995.1 Oscillibacter sp.
TCCGTAGGGTCTCCGCGTTTTTGGCGGCGATGACGATGCCCCCGGTGTTCCGGTCGATGCGGTTGCACAGCGCCGGGGCGAAGGCATGCTCGTCCCGGGGGCTCCACTCCCGCTTTTGGTAGAGGTAGGCCTGGATGTGGTTGACGAGGGTGTTGACCTTTTCCGTCTCATCGGCGTGGACCACCAGGCCGGGCCGCTTGTCCACAAGAAGGAGGTTTTCGTCCTCGTAGACGACGCTCAGCCGGGGCTGGAAGATGGAGAGGAAGAGATTTTCCTCTTTGGGCTTGTCAAAGAACTCGTCGTTGATGTATAATTGCAGAACGTCCCCCTCCCGGAGGCGGGCGTCCCGCTTGGACCCCCTGCCGTTGACCTTCACCCGCTTGAGGCGGATGTACTTCTGCAGCAGGGCAGGGGGGAGGAGGGGCAGGTTCTTGGCCACGAAGCGGTCCAGCCGCTGCCCGGCGTCGTTTTTTCCGATGGTGAGCTCCCGCATGGCGGACCTCCTGAGGGCGTTTTTTTCATCATACCCGTTTCGCGGGGAATTGTAAAGGGAAAGAGTGTGGAACATGAGCGAAGTGAAGGTGGAAGCCCTGCTGGCCGCCATCCAGGACGGGAAGCCCTGGCTGGATCGGTTCACCGGGAAGGAGTATGACAAGGCCTATCAGGAGTACCGGGCGAAATACGCACCCCTCTTCCGGGAAGCGGCCCTGGCGGACGGGGAAGAGGGCGTCGAGGCCCTGGCGGAGGTGCTGCTGGACGGTTTGGCGGAGGGCTGGAGGCGGCAGAAGCCCTGGAACCGCTCCCTGGCGCAGATGAACGACAAGCAGGTCATCGTCTGCTACCTGGCCCCCGTGCTGACGGAGGACCCGGTCTGCGCCCCGCTGGAGGAGAAGCTCCGGGAGGGCTGGGCCGCCCGGTGGCCCAAGGAGGCGTATAAGACCCCCTCCCTGGCGAAGATCCGCAAGGGCTTCCGGCCTACGTTCCTGGGAATTGCCCTGCCCTTTGGGGACAAAGAGGACGACGAATAAAAAACAGGGCAAAAAACGAAAAAATTGTTTGACATTGGCGGGACCATCCTTTATAATACGTAAGGTATCGTTGCGAGGTAGCTTATGGTAATTGATGTAAGACCCATCCTCCATACCCCCGGCAAGCGGCTGGAGTTCCAGTTTGAGATGGACCTGTCCGGCCTGGAGTTCGACGGGCGGAGGCCCGTTTCCCGCCCGGTGGCGGTGGAGGGGGAGGTCCGCAACACGGCGGACCTGCTGGAGCTGGAGCTGACGGCCCGGACCACGCTGGACGCGGTCTGCGACCGCTGCGGGAAGGAGTTCCCCCTGGAGAAGGAGATTTCCTACGGCTGCATGCTGGCGGAGGAGCTCCAGAACGAGGAAAGCGACGAAATCGTCCTGCTGGAGGACGGAAAGGCGGACGCGGGCGACCTGGCCCGGACGGTCTTCATCCTCGGCATGGACAGCAAAATTTTGTGTTCGGAAGATTGCAAGGGACTGTGCCCCCGGTGCGGCGCCGATTTGAATCTCGGCCCCTGCTCCTGCAAGAGGGAGCCGGACCCCCGGCTGGCGGCCCTGGCAAGCCTTTTGGATAAGAAATAACGAGAAGCGCTCCGCGCCTTTTTGTATGAGTAGGAGGTGTCACAATGGCAGTACCCAAGGGTAAAGTATCCAAAGCGAGAAGGGACAAGCGGCGCAGCTCCACCTGGAAGCTGACGGCCCCCAATCTGGTCGTGTGCCCGAAATGCGGTGCGATGCACCTGCCCCACAGAATGTGCCAGGAGTGCGGTACTTACAACGGCCGGGAGATCAAGGTCGTGAAGTCCGTCGTTTCAAAGTAAGTTCTGTTGGATCAAGAGAGAGGAGCTTGTCTCCCCTCTCTTTTTTCTCAAAGGAGAAAGGAGAGTGCCCCATGCGTTCCACCAAGCGCCCCCGGAGGCCGGTCCGCCGCTACCGGTCATTGCTGTTCCCCGGCATCGCCCTGCTGGCGGTGTTTTTGTTCTGGGCGGCCTTCCTGTCGCCGGGGGCTTAACCCGGTATCCGGCGTACTGCAAAGGCGCGAAAACCATGAACGTCTTTATTTGAGCCGTTTCCCGGCGGCCCAATCCGCCAAAACCTGTTGCATTTTTCCATCGCGTCTGCTATAATCAACCCAAGGTATATTCCATTGTTCATCTTGGCGTTTGCATATTCCAAATGTGCTCCGGAAGGGCGGCCGATTCTAAGGGCGTGCCTGAAGGGGCAGTTATCTTGGGAGGGAACAGACATGAGGGCAAAAAAGAGAGCGGCCGGCGGCAGGACCCGGCAGGGCTGGGGCATCACGGGGAAGCTGGTGTCGGCCATCGTCGCCAGCGTCGTCATTGGAGTGGGGATCCTGCTGGGCGTGGTCTATTTCCAGATGTCCGACACGCTGCTGGAGAGAAGCGAGGATCTGCTCCAGGCCACCACGGACAAAACGCTCCAGGAGACCAAGGCGTGGATGAACCGCACGCTGGCCATGCTGGAGACTCAGCGGGATACCGTCCAGTACGAAGACATGGACATCCCCGCCATGCAGGACTATATCAAGCACACGGTGGGCCGGAACGAGGCCTATCCCGCCGGGCTGTACATCGCCCTGACGGACGGGTCGCTGTATCACGCCTCCTTTGTGCCCGGACCGGAATTTGACGCCACGGCCAAAAGCTGGTATCAGGACGGCCTGAACTCCGAGGACTTCATCCTGGGCGACGTCTATTTCGACGAGGACAGCCAGTCCTATGTGGTGGGCGCCTCCGGCGTGCTGAAGGACGGCGGAGGCAGGGTCCGGGGCGTTGCCGCCGCGGACGTGTACCTGGATTCCATTTCCAAGATCGTCAGCGGCGTCCAGATCGAGGACACCGGCGGCATTTTCCTGGTGGACACCCGGACGGATACCATCATCGGGCACCGGGACAGCACCGTCACCGGACAGGCCTTGAGCCAGCTTGACGGCGGCATGTACGCTTATGCCGCCGATCAGATACGCCAGGGAAATACCGGCCTCACCGTCTATGAGGGTACTTATATCCAGGTGGCCAACGTCCCGGACAGCGATTGGACGGCGGTGGCCTATGTCTCCCGGGGAGAGGTGCTCCGGGAGCTGAACCAGCTGACGGCCGGTATGCTGCTGGTGGCGCTGCTGGCGGTTCTGGTGCTGATTTTCCTGGTGGTGTTCCAGGTCCGGCGCATCATCGGCCGTCCGGTCCGGGAACTGAGCCTGGCGGCCACCCGCATCGCCGGGGGCGAGCTGGATCAGTCGATTACATACCACTCCAAGGACGAGCTGGGCGTGCTGGCGGACGATTTCAACCAGGTGACGATCCGGCTTCGGGACTACGTGGTCTACATCAATGAGATTTCCGAAAAGCTGCGGGAGATCGCGGCGGGAAATCTGGCGTTCACGCTGGAGAACGAGTACACCGGGGAGTTTGAGAAGATCAAGACCGCCCTGGACGAGATCTCCCGCTCCCTGAACGGCGCCATGGGCCAGCTGCGGGCCGCCTCCAGGGACGTGGCCGCCGGGGCCGAGCAGGTGTCCAACGGGGCGATGACCCTCTCCCAGGGCTCCACGGAGCAGGCCGCGGAGGTAGACGCCCTGGTGGGCCACATCAACGCCGTGTCCGACAGCGTCCACAACGTCGCCCAAGGCGCCCAGGAGGCCAGCGGCATCTCCCGGGAGGTCAAGGACGGCCTTCTGGAGAGCAGCGAAAAGATGCAGAACATGACCCAGGTAATCCGGCGGGTCAGCGACAAGTCCTCGGAGATTCACCAGATCGTGAAAACCATCGAGGACATCGCCTTCCAGACCAACATCCTGGCGCTGAACGCCGCGGTGGAGGCCGCCCGCGCCGGTTCCGCCGGCAAGGGCTTCGCCGTGGTGGCGGACGAGGTCCGAAATTTGGCCAGCAAATCCTCCGAAGCGGCCCAGAGGACGACCATCCTCCTGAACCAGACGGTGACGTCCATGGACGAAGGGGTCCAGGCGGCGCAGGACACATCGGATTCCGTGCTGAAGGTGGTTGCCCGCGCCGAAGAGATGGGCAAGCTCATCGACGACATCGCGGAATACACCCGGCGGCAGGACGAGGACGCGGCCCAGATTACCCACGGGATTGAGCAGATCTCCGCCGTGGTCCAGAGCAACGTGGCCACGTCGGAGGCCAGCGCCGCCGCCAGCGAGGAGCTGGCCAGCCAGGCCGCCATGCTGCGGGAGCTGGTGGCCAAATTCCAGCTGCGGGAGCAGTAAACCGCCGCGCTCCGGAAAAGCCGATTTCAGCGCCGCCGCCCCGGCGGACCGAACCCCGGTACGGGCGGGCCCCGCTTGTAAAGAGCGGAATATCCGGATTTAAAAAGGGACCGTCTCGGAACATCGTTCCGAGACGGTCCTTCCTGTTTGAAGAGCGTCAGGGGCATTGGGGCGGAAAGCGCCGCTGAAAGCGGGAGGGAACCGCTCACGCCATCTTGGATACCGCCACAAATACATTGGAGATCTCGTACCAGGCGGCGAAGTCCACGCTGCCCGTCTGGGGCAGGTGGAAGATCTTCTGGAATTCCGTCACCGCCGCCTGGGTGGCGGGGCCGTAGACGCCGTCCGCCGGGGTCTTGGGAATGGCGGGGAAATTGTCCGCAATGCGGTTGAGCTGGCTCTGGATGGTCCGCACCGCTTCCCCCTCGCTGCCCAGGGTCAGGACCTCCCCGCCGTAGGACAGGGGGACGCCCTCCACCTTTTCCGCGCTCTTGAGGTAGATTTCCGAGCCGTAGTACTTTTTCAGGATGCTCACCGCGTCCCAGCCCTGCTCCCCCAGAGCCTGGGAGCCCCACTGGCTCAGGCCGCTGCACTGGGTCCGCCGCCCGTCGCAGTACTGGGTGAACAGGGGCTGGGCGATGCCCTCCTTGGTGACGTAGGTGGTGAAGAGATCGTCCACCACCACGCCGATCTCCTCAAAGAGGGTCCGCCCGTGGGAGTAGGACTGGTCGAAGGCCGTGGAGCTGGTGACGGTGAAATCGTAGCCCTTTCCCCGATACCACTCGGTGTAGACCCGGTTCAGGGTGAAGGAAATGATGGCCAGCACGTTGGCCTTAATGGTTTCCGTCCGCCAGGTGGAGTAGATTTCGCTGCACGCCACATTCTTCACGTAGTCCTTAAACCGCACCCAGTAATTCTGGGCGGAGGCGTCGTCGGGCCGCCCGTCGTGGACCACCACGAACTCCGGGATCACCGGCTCCGGCAGCACCACCAGGCCCTCGGGCTCCGGCAGGGGCTTGACCTCCGCCTCCTCCGGGCGGCTGGAGGGTTCCCCCCAAAGGGCGTGGGGGGCCAGAAGCACATTGTGTACATTGAAGCCCCCGGACCGGGCCGGGGCCAGGGGGGCCCGCTGGATGGCCCGCCCGGCGGGCAGCAGCTCCACCCCGCCCAGGTGAAGGGTCTCCCGCTCCGGGGCGAAAACCGTGACGTTGTAGACGGCGTAGGGCCGCTGCTCCGCCGCCCCCTCCTCTACAGACCACTCCATAGGCGGCGTGGGAAGCTCAATAAACGGGGTCTGGCCCGAGGCGTCGGTGGCCAGCTCCTCCAGCACCGTGCCGTCCGCGGGGTCCGTGACGCGGACCCTGGCCCCTGGGATGGGGTCCGGGCTTTCCCCCGCCGTGACAAAGATCTGCAAGCTGCCCTTGTCCGTATAAGTTGGATTCATAAGGCTGCTCCTCCTTTCCGTATACTATCCTATGCGGGCGGAGCCTCCCGGACACCGCCCAAAGCATCGGGACAGGAGGGCTGTATGGAATACATCATCAAATACACGGGGGACATCCTCTCCCTGGGCTATCCCACGGAGCTGCTGGACGCCCAGTTCGCCATCATGGAGCTGGGGGAGGAATCCCCGGAACGGCTGCTTTCCCACTGGCAGGTCACCTGCTACGAGCCCGCCCGGCGGCTCAGCAGCCTGGCGGACCGGAGCCTGGAGGCGTCCTGCATTCCCCCGGTCCAGCGGGAGACCGGCCTGGGGCTGACGGGACAGGGAGTGCTCATCGGCTTTGTGGACTCCGGCCTGGACCTTAGCCACCCGGAGTTTCTGGGGGAGGACGGGGCCGGCCGCGTCGTGGGCCTTTGGGACATGACGGCCCAGGGCACGCCGCCCAAAGGCTTCCTCCATGGGGCGGCCTATACCAAGGCGGAAATCGCCGCCGGGCTGGTGGACGCCCCGGACGAGAGCGGCCACGGCACCGCCGTCGCCGCCATTGCCGCCGGACGGAGCGGAGCGGCCCCAGGGGCATCCATCGCCGCCGTGAAGCTGGCAAGCTCCCGGACCACGGACGTCATGCGGGCGGTGAAGTACCTGCTGGACCAGGCGGAGGAGCGGCGGATGCCCTGCGTGGTGAACCTGAGCTACGGCACCAACTGCGGCTCCCACCAGGGGCAGAGCCTCTTTGAGTCCTACATCGACCAGTCCTCCCAGCGGGGGCGGAGCGTCATTGTCTGCGCCGCCGGGAACGAGGGCTCCGGGGCCCACCACTTCCGGGGGCGGCTGGCGGAAAACGAGACCCTGGACGCGGAGTTTACCGTCTCCACCCGGCGGACCCAGATTTACCTCTCCCTCTGGAAGAACTTTGCCGACGACGCGGTGTTCGAGCTGGTCCTGCCCAACGGCCAGACCACGGGCCCCCTGACGGAGGGGACCCGCTTCCTCCGCTTCGGCCCCATCCGGGCGGCGGTGTTCTACGGCGTGCCCACCCATTACACCGCCACTCAGGAGGTTCTATTCCTCCTGGACGCCCCGCCGGGGGAGCTGGACGGCCTCTGGAATCTGCGGTGCTTCGGCAAAAAGGTGGCCGACGGGCGGTTCGACGTGTGGCTGCCCACCATCGAGGAGGTCAGCGACCGCACCGCCTTCCTCCAGCCGGAGCCGGATCTGACCATCACCCTCCCGGCCACGGCGCTGTACCCCATTTCCGTGGGGGGCTTCCGCCCGGAGACGGAGACGGTCAGCCCCTTCTCCGGCCGGGGGGACCAGGACTGCGCGGGCCGGGTCCTTCTGGACCTGACGGCCCCGGCGGAGGCGGTCCGCTCCGCCAAGCCGGGGGGCGGCTACGACGTGTTCACCGGCACCAGCATGGCGGCCCCCTTCGTCTCCGGGTCGGCGGCGCTGATGATGGAATGGGGCGTGGTCCAGGGAAACGACCCCTTTCTCTACGGCCAGCGGGTGAAAGCGTTTCTTTGCAAGGGGGCGCTCCGCAGCCCCTTCCTGGCCTACCCCAACCCCCTGTGGGGCTATGGACGGCTGAACCTCTGCGGCACCATGAACGAACTGGTCAGTCATTTGGAAAGGGGGCTTTGACCATGGCTTTATCTCCTGAGGCGATGGCCTTCATCCACGCGCCGGACACGGTGGACTTCGTCACCCGGGCCACCGACGCCTTTTTTTCCTACGCCCAGCGCTCCAACGAGGTGGTGATCGGACAGATGCTTTCCGGGCGCTACGTCCTGGGCTACATCAAGCAGGAGAACTTCCACCACCTGGAGGAGGCCCTGGGGGCCGCCTTCGTCAGCTCCGTCTCCGTGGTGCTGGGCCTCCTGGACCGCCCCGCCCTGGAGGCGGCGGGGGTCTCCCAGGTCCAGAGCCAGCCCTATCTGAACCTGAAGGGCCGGGGGGTGCTCATCGGCTTTCTGGACACGGGCATTGATTACACCCAGCCGGTCTTCCGCTACGAGGACGGCAGCAGCAAAATCCAGTACATCTACGACCAGACCGCCGAGGGCCCGCCGCCGGAGGGCTTCCTGATGGGCCGGGAGTACTCCAAGGCGGAGATTGACGCCGCCCTGGCCTCCCAGGACCCCTACGCCGTCGTTCCCCAGCGGGACGAGGACGGCCATGGCACCTTCCTGGCCTCCGTGGCCGCCGGGCGGGAGACGGAGGATTTCACCGGCGCGGCCCCGGACGCGGAGATCATCGCCGTGAAGCTCCGCAAGGCCCGGCCCTTCTACCGGGAGCGATACTGCGTCCCGGCGGACCAGGAGAACGCCTATGAGTCCAGCGCCGTCATGGTGGGGGTGGAGTACATCCTCCACAAGGCTCGGGAGCTGGGCCGCCCGGCGGTCATCTGCATCGGCCTGGGCACCAACGCCGGGAGCCACGACGGGGCCAGCGTCTTCGAGGAGTACCTGGGGGGCGTGTCCCTCCAGCCGGGGGTGTGCCTCTGCGCCGCGGCGGGAAACGAGGCGGAGGCCCGGCACCACACCGGCGGCGTCCTCCAGCCCGGAGAGAAGCCGGGGACGGTGGATTTGAAGGTGGGGGAGAACGCCGGGGACGTGTACCTGGCGGTGTGGAACACTGTGGCGGACCGGCTGTCCGTCTCCGTCCGGTCCCCCTCGGGAGAGCTGGTGGGCCGGGTGCCCGCCCGGCCGGGTATGGGCCCCGCCGCCGACGTGAAGCTGGTGCTGGAGGCGTCCCGGGTCCAAATCGAGTACCACTTCCCTGTGGAGAGTAGCGGGGGCCAGCTGACGGTCATCCGCATCCTGGGGGCCACCCCCGGCGTGTGGACCATCCAGCTCCATGGGGACATCCTCTTAAACGGCAGCTACCAGGTGTGGCTGCCCATGACGGGCTTCGTCTCTCCCACGGTGGAGTTTCTGGCGGCCACGCCGGACTATACCATCACCAGCCCCGCCTCCGCCGTGGGGGTCATCTGCTGCGGGGCCTATGACAGCAACAACAAGAGCCTCTACGCCAAGAGCTCCCGGGGCCCCGCGTGGGACGGGCGCGTCCTGCCGGATTTGACGGCCCCCGGCGTGGGCGTCCGGGGAATTTACCCTTACGGCCCCGGCCTCATGAGCGGCACCAGCGCGGCGGCGGCGGTGCTGGCGGGGACCTGCGCCCTGCTGCTCCAATGGGGCGTCCGGGATGGAAACGACCCGACCATGGGGACCTACCAAATCCGGGCCTATCTCATCCGGGGCTGCCTCCGCCGGGCGGATATGGAGTACCCCAATAACCAGTGGGGCTATGGCTCCATCCAGCTGATGCAGACCTTCCATTTGATGCGGGAGCTGTGAGAATACCGGCTTGCGGGCTAAATTTTCTCCCTTTTTTTCAGATTCCCTCTTGACAAACGGCCCGCAAGTGTCTATAGTATACTTAACGAACCAGTACATAAGGTACGGATGATACAAGGGGGCGATCTTATCGACATTCTCATCAGCAACAGCAGCGGGAAACCCATCTACGAACAAATATGCGGGCAGATCAAGGCCCAGATCATGGACGGGACCCTCTCCGCCGGAGAGGCGCTGCCCTCCATGCGGGCCTTGGCCCGGGAGCTGCACCTCAGCGTCATCACGGTCCAGCGGGCCTATGAGGACCTGACCAGGGACGGCTTTATCGAGACGGTTTCCGGCAAGGGCAGCTTCGTGGCGGCGCAAAACCGGGAGTTCATCCGGGAGGAGCGGCTCCGGGAGGCGGAGGGACTGCTGCAAAGGGCGGCGGAGCTGGGCCGGTTCAACGGCATCCCATTGGAAAAGCTGACGGGCATCCTGGCCCTGTTTTACGAAGAAGGAGATTGACTATGGAAAACAGCATCTTGGTCCGGGACCTCACCAAGCGCTTCCCGGATTTCACCCTGGACCGCGTGTCCTTCCAGGTGCCCCAGGGCCGGATCGTGGGCTTCATCGGCGAAAACGGCGCGGGGAAGAGCACCACCATCCGCCTGATTTTAAACGAGCTGAAGCGGGACGGCGGGACCGTGGAGCTCCTGGGCCGGGACCCGGCGGACCCCGCCGCCCGGACGGGGGTGGGCGTGGTGTTCGACCAGTGCAATTTCCCGGAGGTCTTCACGCCTCTGGACGTGGAACGGGTCCTCTCCGGCGTCTATCCCGCCTGGGACAAAGAGGCCTACCGGGGGTATCTGAGGCGCTTTGCCCTGCCGGAGAAAAAGCGGGTCAAGGCCCTCTCCAAGGGCATGAAGATGAAGCTGGCCATCTCCGCCGCCCTGGCCCACCAGCCCAAGCTGCTGATTTTGGACGAGGCCACGGCGGGCCTGGACCCGGTGGTCCGGGACGAGATTCTGGACCTGCTCCTGGACTTTATCCAGGATGAGGAGCACTCGGTTTTCTTCTCCTCCCACATTACCTCGGACATCCAGAAGATCGCGGACTACGTGGTGCTGATCCACCAGGGGCAGATCGTCTTTGAGGAGGAGAGGGACGTGCTTCTGGACCGGTACGGCATCCTCCGCTGTCCCAAGGGCGCGGAGGTGGAGCCTGAGGACTACATCGTCCGCCGGGAGACCGGGGTCAGCGCGGAGTATCTGGTCCGGGACCGGGCCGAAGCCGGAAGGAAGTATCCCAAGGCCGTGGCGGACGCCGCGTCCCTGGAGGACATCATGCTGTTTTACATCAAGGGGGAAGCGTCATGCGGGGAATGATCTATAAGGACCTGTGCCTGTTTTTCAAGGGGATCATCGACAAGTGGGTTCTGGCGGTGACGGGAGGATTTCTGGTCCTGCTGGTGTGCAAGGGCGGCGTGTACGGCGGGATGCTGTTCTCTTTCGCCCTGGATATGATGCTGGGGCTTCTGCACCTCTCGGCCCTGGAGAAGGAGGAAAAGACGGGTTGGAGGAGCTATGAGCGAACGATGCCGGTAGGCGTGGGGGAGGTAATGGCGGGGAAGTACGCCGCCGTGCTGCTGACGGTGCCGGTCAGCGTGGCGGGGGCCGTGGCAGCAAATCTGTTGGCCTTCGCCAGGTACTGGAAGTTTTTGCCGGAGGCGCTGGGACTGTCGGCAGCGGCGGCTGTCATAATTCCCCCGGCCTTCGCGGTGTTCAGCCTGCCCTTTTACTACTGGTTCGGAAACCAGATTGCCCAGTTTACCTGCCTGCCCCTGGGCTTCCTGCTGTTTTACGCCATCAAGAATTTTGAGGACGGCTGGTGGACCGTGGCAGACCTGGGGGCCCCCGGTTCCCTCCTGCTGACGGGGGCGCTGGTCCTGGCGGGGATGTTCCTGGTCTCCCTGGCCCTCAGCGCCGCCGGGTACTGCCGGAGAAAATAAGACGTTCCCAAGGCGGAGGCGCTGGCCTCCGCCTTTTTCCAGCCCCGGAAAGATTTTCCTTGCGCCTTCGGCCCATCCCGGTTATAATGAAAATGGATTTATATATTCAGAAAAACGGGCGGCGCATTCGCGCCGCCGGGAGGGATGCCGTATGCCAAAGCCTATCATCGCCATCGTGGGCCGCCCCAACGTGGGCAAGTCCATGCTGTTTAATAAAATCATCGGGAAACGCCTGTCCATCGTGGAAGACACCCCCGGCGTCACACGGGACCGCATCTACGGGGAGTCCGACTGGTGCGGCCGATCCTTCACCCTGGTGGACACCGGGGGTATCGAGCCCCGGACGGACAACCAGATTCTGGAGTTCATGCGGGACCAGGCCCGGACGGCCATTGAGACCGCCACGGTCATCGTCTTCCTGACGGACATTCGGACGGGCCTCACCGCCTCGGATCAGGAGGTGGCCGCCATGCTCCTCCGGAGCGGGAAGCCCATCGTCCTGGCGGTGAACAAAATGGACTCCACCGGGGCCCCGGACCCGGATTTCTACGAGTTCTACAACCTGGGGCTGGGGGACCCCATCGCCGTCTCCGCCGTCCACGGCCACGGCACCGGGGACCTGCTGGACGCCTGCCTCCAGTACTTTCCCCCGGAGGATGAGGAGGAAGAGGAGGACGACGCCATCAAGGTGGCGGTCATCGGGAAGCCCAACGCGGGGAAATCCTCCCTGGTCAATAAAATCCTGGGGGAGGAGCGGGTCATCGTTTCCGACGTGGCGGGCACCACACGGGACGCCATCGACTCCCGGTTTGAGAACGACAAGGGGAAATTCGTCTTCATCGACACGGCGGGCCTCCGCCGGAAAAGCAAGGTGGAGGAGGCCATTGAGAAGTACAGCGTCCTCCGGGCCACCATGGCCATCGAGCGCTCCGACGTGTGCCTGATTATGATTGACGCAACAGAGGGCGTGACGGAGCAGGACACGAAAGTGGCGGGCCTGGCCCACGAGGCTGGAAAGGCCAGCATCATCGTGGTGAACAAATGGGACCTGGTGGAAAAGGACGGCAAGACCATGGACCGGATGCGCAAGGAGGTTCAGGAGGGCTTGAGCTTCATGACCTACGCGCCCATCCTCTTCATCTCTGCCAAGACCGGCCAGCGGGTGGACAGGCTCTTTGAACTCATCGACTACGTCTCCAACCAGGCGGCCACCCGCATCACAACGGGCATGCTGAACGACGTGCTGGCGGACGCCCAGACCCGGGTCCAGCCCCCCACGGACAAGGGGCGGCGGCTGAAGATTTACTATATGACCCAGGTGGGGGTGAAGCCCCCCCACTACGTGATTTTCTGCAACGACACCCGGCTGTTCCACTTCTCTTATCAGCGGTATCTGGAAAACTGCATCCGCAATACCTTCGGCCTGGAGGGAACACCCATCAAGATTTCCGTCCGGCAGAGGGGCGACAAGGAGGTTTGAGGCATGGAAAACTGGTGGCTGACCATCTTTTTGTACTTCGGCGGGGTGGCTCTGGCGTCCTATCTCCTGGGCTGCTTCAATGGCGCGGTGATTGTGTCCAAGTATATCCTCCGGGACGACGTGCGGAACCACGGCAGCGGCAACGCGGGGCTGACGAATTTCCACCGGACCTTCGGCGGGGGGCTGACCTTCGTGGTGATTCTCTGCGACGTTTTAAAGGCGGTGCTGGCCGTGCTGCTGGGGAGCTGGCTTTTCACCTGGGATCCGGTGCTGGGCAAGTACTACGCGGCCCTGTTCTGCCTGCTGGGCCACATGTTCCCCTGCATGTTCCATTTCAAGGGAGGAAAAGGCATCCTCTCCGGCGGCACCGTGGCGCTGATGATCGACTGGCGCATCGCCATGGTGGTCTGGGGGTGCTTCCTGATTCTGACGGCCCTGACC
>VSMY01000008.1 GCA_009773995.1 Oscillibacter sp.
GTCCCTGGGGAGGTCGGAGGGGGGAAGGGTGATGTGGGCGGTGCGGTTCAAGCTGCCCCCCAGCATCAGCGCCGCGAGGAGAACGGCGATGGCCAGCACGGCCCAGGTGACCCAGTTCAGCTTCTGCTTATCCATGGCCCGCTACGCCCCATAATCGGCGGGCCGTTCTTCCCGGAGGCCGAAATGCCACTCGACGGCGTCGGCGATGCGGCGGCAGGCGCGCCCGTCGCCATAGGGGTTCACGGCGTGGGCCATGGCGTCGTAGGCCCGCTTGTCCTGAATCAGTCGGGCGGCCATGGTGACGATGTCGTCCTGGACCACCCCGGCCAGCTTCACGGTCCCGGCGGCCACGGCCTCGGGACGTTCCGTCTCCCGGCGGAGAACCAGCACGGGCTTGCCCAGGGCCGGGGCCTCCTCCTGAAGGCCCCCGGAGTCCGTCAGCACCAGGTAGCAGCGGTCCATCAGGTTGTGCATCTCGTCGGCGGGCAGGGGATCGATCAAATGGACCCGGGGCGCGCCCCGGAGATACTTGTCCACGGCTTCCCGGACCACCGGGCTCAGGTGGACGGGGTAGACCAGCTCCACATCCCGGTTCTCCTCGGCAATCTGCCGGAGGGCCAGCATAATCTGCTTCATGGGCTCGCCGTAGTTCTCCCGCCGGTGGCAGGTGACCAGGAGGACCTTTTTTTCACCGTAGGGCAGGCGGTTGAGCTCGTCTGTCGCAAATTGGTAATCCTTCCGCACGGTGGTTTTCAGCGCGTCGATGACGGTATTTCCCGTGATGAAGATGCCCGCAGGGTCCCGGCCCTCCCGGAGGAGGTTCTCCCGGTTCCCGGCGGTGGGGCAGAAGTGCAGGTCCGCGATGGAGGAGGTCAGCACCCGGTTCATCTCCTCGGGGAAGGGGGCGTATTTGTCATAGGTCCGCAGCCCCGCCTCCACATGGCCCACGGCCACCTGATGGTAGTAGGCGGAGAGGGCCCCGGCGAAGGTGGTGGAGGTGTCCCCGTGGACCAGGATCAGGTCCGGCTTCAGCTCGTCGATGGCCTCGTCCATGCCCAGGAGGCACTTGCTGGTGATGTGGGAGAGGGTCTGCCGGGGGGCCATGATATCAAGGTCCCGGTCCGGTCGAACGCCGAAGACCGCCAGCACGCTGTCCAGCATCTGCCGGTGCTGGGCGGTGACGCAGCAGAGGCTTTCAATGCCGGGACGGGAGGCCAGCTCCTGCACCAGGGGACACATTTTGATGGCCTCCGGACGGGTGCCGAAGACGCTTAGAATACGCACGTTTTTCATGTTTGCTCCTTGCTCCCATGGCCGGGGGCTTCTTCTTTTTCCTGGTGTTCGCCGTGGTGTCCCAGCTCCTTAAGCTCCTCCAGCTCCTCGTGGAGCTCCTCCCGGATCTCCTTGGGGAACACCACCCGGGCGGCCACCGCTCCCACGACGCACAGCGTCACGAAGAAGAGCATGGCTTTCTGCTCGCCTCCGGTGGTCAGCACCACGGCGGAAAGGCCCAGCATGGCGGAGATGACGTACAGCGTGGCCACCGCCTGTTTCTGGTTCAGCCCCATGTCGATGAGCCGGTGGTGGATGTGCCCCCGGTCGGCGTGCATGGGGCTCTGCCCGTGGGCCAGGCGGCGGATGAAGGCGAAGGCCGTGTCGAAAATGGGAAGCCCTAAAATCAGGAAGGGCACGGCGAAGGAGATCACCGCGTAGAACTTGAAGAGGCCCTGGATGGACATGGTGGCCAGGATATAGCCCAGGAAGGTGGCCCCGGTGTCCCCCATGAACATCTTGGCGGGGTTGAGGTTGTAGGGCATGAAGCCCACGCAGGCCCCTACCAGCGCCGCCATGACGATGGCGACCTGGGCTTCGGAGGCCAGGAGGGCGATGACCAGCATGGTCGTGGCCGAGATGGCGGAGACGCCGTTGGCCAATCCGTCCAGCCCGTCGATGAGGTTCACCGCGTTGGTGATGGCCACGATCCAGAGCACCGTGAAGGGGACGGACAGGGGCCCCAGCACCCAGTAAAGACTGTCGGAAAAGATGTTGGGATTGGAAAAGGCCTGGATGACCACGCCGTTCAGGGCGGGGATCAGGGCGGCGGCGATCTGGACCACGAATTTCAGCATGGCGGGCAGGGCCATGATGTCATCCACCACCCCCAGGACCACGATGATGACGGAGCCCAGGAGGATGCTCTGCATCTGGCCGTTTCCCCGGACGCCGCCCAGGATGAGGACGCTGACCATGAAGCCGATGAAGATGGCCAGGCCCCCCAGCCGGGGGATGGGGACCTTGTGCATCCGCCGGGCGTCCTTGGGCACGTCTACCGCCCCCACCTTGTAGGCGAAGGTTTTTACCACGGGGGTCATCAGGAAGCTGACGACCAGCGCCGTCAGAAGGGCGAGGGCCACGTAGGCAATCAGCCGGTTATCTAAGGGCATGTTGCGTTCTCCTTATCTGGGTAAAAACCCGACCTTTTTATAGACCTTGGCCAGGGTGCGCCCGGCAATGCGGGAGGCCCGCTCCGCGCCCTGGCGGTAGATGCCCTCCAGATACGCCTTGTCGGCCATCAGGCGCTGGGCCTCCTCCCGGATGGGGCGGAACAGCTCGATGACCGCGTCGCCCACGGCGGGCTTGAAGACGCCGTAGCCCTGGCCCTGGAATTCGGCCTCCGCCTCCTCCACGGTTTTTCCTGTGGCGGCGCAGTAGATGGTCAGCAGGTTGGAGACTCCGGGCTTATTTTCCTTATCGTAGCGGACGGCGGTCTCGCTGTCGGTGACGGCCCGCTTGAACTTCCGCTGGATGACCTCCGGCGGGTCCATTAGGTTGACGCAGCCGTCCGGGTCGGACTTGCTCATTTTGTTCATGGGATTGCCAAGGCTCATAACCCGGGCGCCCTGCTCCACCTTCTGAATGAAGGGCTCTGGCAGGGTGAAGGTGTCGCTGTAGACGCCGTTGAAGCGCTGGGCGATGTCCCGGCACAGCTCCACGTGCTGGCGCTGGTCTTCGCCCACGGGCACCAGGTCCGTCTGGTAGAGCAGGATGTCCGCCGCCATGAGCACCGGGTAGGTGAAAAGGCCCGCGGTGATGTTGTCGGCGTGCTGCTGGGATTTCTGCTTGAATTGGGTCATGCGGCTCAGCTCGCCGAACTGGGTGTAGCAGCTCAGCACCCAGCTGAGCTCCGCGTGCTGGGGGACGTGGCTTTGGATAAAGAGGATGCTTTTCTCCGGGTCCAGGCCGCAGGCGATATACTGGGCCAGCTGGTCCAGCGCCCGGCGGCGCAGGTCCGCGGGTACCTGCCGCACGGTGATGGCGTGCATATCCACGATGCAGTAGACGCATTCATATTCGTCCTGAAGGGCCACCCAGTTTTTGATGGCGCCCATATAAGACCCAAGGGTCAGCTCTCCGCTGGGCTGGATGCCGCTGAAAATCCGTTTCTTCTTGTTTTCCATAACATACCTCGCTGTCCGGTTCCGGAGCGCCGGAACCTGCTCAATTTTACTAGTTTACCACGAATTGACGAGAAGTGCAATTGCCGGAGGGCAAAAAAGGATGAGACTCTTTTTTATCGACCATGAATCATGCCGCCCGCCCCTTTCAAAATGCCGGCCGGTTCCTGGGCGAAGCGTCAAAAAAAAGACCCCCATCCCAAGAAAAGACCTGTAACAGGTATCTTTGGGACAAAAGCCTAAAAACTTCTGCGGTGCCACCCAAATTGGCGGTTTCAAACCGCCCGCTCGGCGGCGCGCCGACACGCGCCTTTCCTTGGTAACGGGGGAAAAGCCCGTCGGAGCGTAATGAGGGAGCTTGCTCCCGGTTCAGCCCGCCCTCCACGGTCCATTCAACAGGCTTGCGTTCGCCGCCCTTCCACCACCGGCGGCTCGCTATGAGAACCAAGACCCCGTTTACTTGTCCGCATCATCGGTTTGCGCTTATACGTTTTGTACAGCATACGCCGCCGGGCCGGGTTTGTCAAGTCCCGGAGCGCATTTTGACGGTTTTTATAAACAAGAGCCCTTCAGGACTGGCCGTTTCCCCTGTTTTTGAGAAGGGTTTTTGGAAAAACCCCTTGAGATTTCAAGATTTTCTTGCTATACTAACTAAGATTGAAAATTTTTTACGGCTAGGAGGAATCAACATGCCGGACGGGAAGAAGGATGAAAAAAAGCAGGAACAGCCGGGCCGCGGCCTCTATGATTGGGCGCAGGCGCTGGTGTGCTCCGTGTTGGCGGCGGTGGTGGTGTTTGCCTTCGGGGCCCGGGTAGTGGGAGTCTCCGGCGGTTCCATGCGTGAGACGCTGCAGAATGGAGATCTGCTGCTGGTGGTGAACCGGGTTCTTTGCGGGGATTTTGAGCGGGGCGACGTGGTTATCGCCGCAAAGGCCGCTTTTGAGAACGGAGAGCCTATTGTCAAACGGGTCATCGCCACCGAGGGGGAAACCGTGGACGTGGATTTTGACAACGGCGTGGTCTACGTGGACGGCGAGGCCTTGGTGGAGCCCTATATCCGGGAGGCCACCCACCTGGCGGAGGGAACGGAGTTCCCCTTCACGGTGCCGGAGGGCTGCGTCTTCCTTATGGGGGACAACCGCAACGGGAGCCGGGACAGCCGGGCCCCCGAGCTGGGGGCGGTGGATGAGCGCTGCCTCATCGGACGAGCGGTGTTTTTGCTGCTGCCGGGAATGACCGAGGACCTGGGTATGCGGGAGTGGGACCGCATAGGGACGCTCTGAGGCGCGATACCCCGAGATCAAGGAGAGAAAGAGACATGCAGAAAGAAGCGCGGGCGGAACCGGAGAAGAAGAGCCGGAGCCGCGAACTGTACGAGTGGGTCCAGGCTCTGGTCTGCTCCGTGTTGGCCGTGGTGCTGGCGTTTACCTTCGGCGCGCGCCTCATCGGCGTGGACGGACACTCCATGGTGCCCACCCTCCAGGACGGGGACCGGCTGCTGGTGCTGAACTCCATGCTCTGCGGCGGCTATGCGCCGGGGGACATCGTGGTTTTGCGGAAGGAGAGCTTCCTCCCCACGCCCATCGTCAAGCGGGTCATCGCCGTGGAGGGCCAGGTGGTGGACATCGACTTTGGCTCCGGCATAGTCTATGTGGACGGGAAGCGCCTCCATGAGGACTATATCAACGAGCCGACCTTCACGCCGGAGGGAACGGAATTCCCCCTCACCGTGCCGGAGGGCTGCGTCTTCGTCATGGGGGACAACCGCAACCACTCCACCGACAGCCGGAGCGCCCAGCTGGGCACCATAGACGCGCGCTATATCATCGGCCGGGCGGCGTTCCTGGCCCTGCCCGGCCCGGACGCCGAAACGGGAATCCGGGACTACGGACGAATCGGAGGAATCGGCTAGTGGAAATCCAATGGTACCCTGGGCACATGGCGAAGACCCGGCGGATGATCGGGGAACAGCTGAAAAACGTGGACGCGGTGTGCGAGATCCTGGACGCCCGCATCCCCCGGTCCAGCCGGAACCCGGATGTGGACGGCCTGACGGCGGGGAAGCCCCGGCTGGTGGTCCTGAACCGGGCGGATCAGGCGGACCGGGAGGCGACAAAAGCCTGGGCCGCCCACTTCAAGGAAAAGGGCTGGGCGGTGCTGGAGACGGATTCCAAGAGCGGCGCGGGCACGGCGAAGTTTTCCGCCGCGGTCCGGGAGCTGCTTTCGGACAAGCTCCGGGCCTACGCCGAGAAGGGCCAGACGGGCCGGGTGGTCCGGGTCATGGTCCTGGGCATCCCCAACGTGGGGAAGTCCACCTTCATCAACAAAATCGCGGGCCGGAAAACCGCCAAGGCGGAGGACCGCCCCGGCGTCACCCGGTCGAAACAGTGGGTGCCCATCGACCGGGGTCTTGAGCTGCTGGACACCCCCGGCATCCTCTGGCCCAAGCTGGACGATAAAGACGTTGGTCTGCACTTGGCCTTCACCGGGGCGGTAAAGGACGAGATTCTGGACACGGAGACCCTGGGCTGCCACCTGATGGCGTACCTTGCGGAAAAATATCCGGAGGCCCTGAAAACCGGCTATAAGCTCCCCACCCTCCCGGAGCGGGAGGCGGAGGAAAACGACGTGGCTTTCGGCTGGCGGCTGCTGGAGGCCGCCGGACGGCGGCGGGGCTTCCTGATCTCCGGCGGCGAGGTGGACACGGAACGCATGGCGAAGATTCTGCTGGATGAGTTCCGCTCCGGCAAGCTGGGGCGGTTTACCTTGGAGGTACCGTGATGGGAGACAACAGGAAATGGTCCGCCGCCGATTTCGCGGCGCTTTTATGGGTGGCCCTGCATCTCTGTACCAGTGTCCTCTCGTTTATGCACGGCCTCTATCAGACGTATACAAGCTGGACCTGGGTCCTGCTGACAGTTTGGCTCCTGGGACAGCTGGTTATAGACGTGTGGATTAGCTCCGGGAGACCGGGACTGCTCCGCTTTGTGAAATGGTATTGGGGCCTCAGTACCGCGCTGGCGGTGGGAGGACTTTTGGTCGCCACGCTAAGGTTGTCCTTGGGTTGGGTTGAGATTCTTGGAATGATCTGTGCGCTTCTGACGCCGCTGTATCAGCTCCTGGCTTTCGCCTGGCTGCTGTTTGACGAGCTGGCGGGATTGCGGGGAAGTCTCCGGTTTGGCGTGGACTGGTCGGCGATGCTGGCGTTTTGCCTCATCCATTTCATCTATTTCGCCTGGCTTCACCGCCGGGCTAAAAGGAGAGGAGAGCATGGACCTGTGGACCCCGGAGCGGGAACAGTGGAATAAGGGCTTTGCCTTCCTCTGCGGCGTGGACGAGGCGGGGGCGGGCCCCCTGGCGGGGCCGGTATACGCCGCCGCCGTCATCCTGCCTAGGGAGATAGAAATCCCCGGATTGAACGACTCCAAGAAGCTGACCGAGAAAAAGCGGGAGGCCCTCTACGACCTTATCACCGCCCGGGCGGAGGCGTGGTCTGTCGCCTTTGTCACGGCAGAGGAGATTGACGCGCTGGACATATTGAACGCCCGGATGCTGGCCATGAACCGGGCCATGGAGGGACTGTCCGTCAAGCCGGACCTGGCCCTCATCGACGGCAACCGGGATCACGGCAGCCGGGTTGCCATCGAAGCGCCCCACGTCACCCTAGTGGGCGGCGACGGGAAAAGCGCCTCCATCGCCGCCGCGTCCATCCTGGCCAAGGTGAGCCGGGACCGCTATGTCTCCCAAGAGCTGGACGCGCTGTATCCCCAATACGGCTTTGCCAGGCACAAGGGCTACGGCACGAAAGCCCATTACGCCGCTTTGGACGAATACGGCCCCTGCCCGGCCCATCGGAAGACCTTCCTGAAAAAGTGGGAGGCGCGGCGGACGTGAGCGGGACAGGGAAAAAAGCCTCCGGGGACCAGGGGGAGGCCCTGGCCGCCCGGTATCTGGAAGAACGGGGCTATACCATCTTAAACCGCCAGTGGCGCTGCCGGTTCGGAGAGCTGGATTTGGTGGCCCGCAGTCCTGACGGCGTCCTCTGCTTCGTGGAGGTGAAGCGCCGAGGTCCCGGCTCCATCGGCCTGCCCCGGGAGTTCGTGGACGGGCGGAAACAGCAGCGCCTCCGCCGGGCCGCAAACCTCTACCTGGGCTTTCACGGCCTGGACTGCCCCGCCCGCTTCGACGTGGCGGAGGTTTACGAGGGAAAAGACGGAGGTCTCCAGGTGGAGTACCTGGAAGACGCCTTTGCATAGATTCAAAAAACACAACCAGAAAGGTGAGATACGAGGCATGAAGTATTTGAGCACCAGAGACCGCGCCCTGCGGGTGACAGGGGCCGAGGCCGTGAAGCTGGGCCTCAGCCGGGACGGCGGGCTGCTGACCCCGGAGGCCATACCCCAGATTGACGGGGCGTTTTTGAAGGACCTGACCGGGCGCTCCTACCAAGAGCGGGCCGCCAAGGTCATGGCCCTGTACCTGACGGATTACAGCGAGGAGGAGTTGCTGGGCTTTGCCAATAACGCCTATGGCCCCGACAAGTACGACCACCCTGCCGCCGCGCCCCTGCGGAAGGTGGATGGAACCACCCACTGCCTGGAGCTGTGGCACGGCCCCACCTCCGCCTTTAAGGACATGGCCCTCCAAATGCTGCCCCAGCTCCTCTCCGCCGCCCTGCGGAAGACCGGGGAGGACAAGATCGTCTGCATCCTGGTGGCCACCTCCGGCGACACCGGCAAGGCCGCCATGGAAGGTTTCGCCGACGTGCCCCAGACCCGAATCTGTGTCTTCTACCCCAAGGACGGCGTATCCAAGGTCCAGGAGGCCCAGATGGTCACCCAGGACGGGGCCAACGTGGGCGTCTGCGCCGTAGTGGGCAACTTCGACGACGCCCAGGCGGGGGTGAAGCGCATTTTCTCCGACGAGGGCATCCGGGAGACCCTGGCGGCGCGGGGCTATCTCCTGTCCTCCGCCAACTCCATCAACTGGGGACGCATCCTGCCCCAGGTGGTCTACTACATTTCCGCCTACTGCGACCTGCTCCGGGACGGGGAGATTCAGATGGGGGACAAGGTGAACTTCTGCGTCCCCACCGGGAATTTTGGGGACATCCTGGCGGCGTACTATGCGGGGCGCATGGGACTGCCCGTGGGGAAGCTCATCTGTGCCTCCAATAAAAACGACGTGCTGACGGATTTCCTCCGCACCGGCGTGTACGACAAAAACCGGCCCTTCCATACCACCATGAGCCCCTCCATGGACATTCTGGTCTCCAGCAACCTGGAGCGGCTGCTGTTTGACCTCTCCGGGGAGAACGACGAGGAGGTCCGGGGTTATATGGAGGCCCTGAATGCCGGCGGGAAGTACGAGGTTTCCGAGAAAATCAAGGCGGCCTTGAAAGAGCGGTTCTGGGGCGGCTTCTGCGACGAGGCGGGGACCTCCGCCACCATCGCCAAATACTACAAGGAACACGGCTATCTCATCGACACCCACACCGCCGTGGCGGCGGGGGTGCTGGAGCAGTACCGGAAGGAGACCGGGGACGAGACCCTGACGGTGTTCGTCTCCACCGCGTCTCCCTATAAATTCTGCGACAACGTTCTCCGGGCCGTGGGCCAGGAGCCCCAGGGCGACGGCGTGGAGCTGCTGGACCAGCTGAACGCGGTTTCCGGCGTGGCGATCCCTAAGCGTCTGGCGGCCCTGAAGGGCAAGGCCCGGCGCTTCAACCTGACGGCGGAGAAGGCGGAAATGGACAACGTGGTGCTGGACTTCCTGAAATAAAGAGCGCCGGACGGCGAAACGGAAGGAGGGGTGAATATGGCCCTCTATGCCATCGGGGACCTGCACCTCTCCCTGACGGCCGACAAGCCCATGGAGGTCTTCGGCCCCGCTTGGGAGAACTACACGGCCCGCATTGCCGAGAGTCTGGGGACCCTGACGGCGGAGGACGTGCTGATCCTGGCGGGAGACACCTCCTGGGGCATGAGCCTGGAGGAGGCGGAGGCGGATTTTCGGTTTCTGGATCAATTTCCTTGCAAAAAGTACCTGGTAAAGGGAAACCACGACTATTGGTGGACCACCGCCGCCAAGCTCCACCGCTTCTTTGACGAGAAAGGCATCCACACCCTGGACCTCCTTCATAACAGCTGCGTCTTCTACGGGGACTGGGCCGTCTGCGGTACACGGGGCTGGTTTTTGGAGGAGGACGCCCACAACGTGAAGGTGCTGAACCGGGAGGTGGGGCGGCTGGAGGCCTCTTTGAAGGCGGCGGGAGAGAAGCCCATTTTGTGCTTTCTCCACTACCCCCCGGTTTACCAGGGCTACGAGTGCCCGGAAATTCTGGAAACCCTGGAAAAATACCGGGTTTCCCTGTGCTGCTACGGCCATCTCCACGGCCACGCCATCCGGCGGCGGCTGGAGGGAAAGAGGGGAGAAACGGAGTTTTCCCTGATCTCCGCCGACTATCTGGGCTTTGTTCCGAAAAAAATTTGTGATTGAAGGAAAAAAGACTGGAATTTTCAATATTTTTCTGATAGAATACTAATTTGCCCGGCGGAATGCGTTTTGAGCGCCGGGAATGAACGGAGGAAAACAGACATGAGTGTGAAAAGCTGCGAGAAGATTGAGAAAAGCCAGGTTGCGCTGACCATCGAGGTGGAGGCCGCCGAGTTCGAGGCCGCCATGGAAAAAGCCTATCGGAAGATGCGGGGCAAGATCAACGTCCCCGGCTTCCGTCCCGGTAAGGCCCCCCGGAAAATCATCGAGGGCATGTACGGCGCGGAGGTGTTCTTCGACGAGGCCATCAATATTGCCTTCCCCGACGCCTACGAGGCCGCCGTGAAGGAAAAAGAGCTCCAGGTGGTGGGCTATCCCTCCGTGGAGCTGGTGGGCGAGTGCACCCGGCAGGGCTTTACCTTCAAGGCTGTCGCGCCCGTGTATCCCGAGGTCACCCTGGGCCAGTATAAGGGCCTGACCGCCCCCAAGGAGGAGGTCCAGGTCACCGCCGAGGACGTGGACCGCCGCCTCCAGACCCTCACCGACCGGAATACCCGCCTGGTCTCCGTGGAGAGGGAGGCCAAGGAGGGCGACACCGCCGTCATCGACTTCGAGGGCTTCCTGGACGGCAAGCCCTTCGACGGAGGCAAGGGAACCAGCCACAGCCTGGAGCTGGGCTCCCACAGCTTTGTTCCCGGCTTTGAGGAGCAGGTCGCGGGCATGAAGGCCGGCGAGGAAAAGGACATCGACATCACCTTCCCCGAGGACTACCACGCGGACCTGGCGGGCAAGGCCGTGGTCTTCAAGGTCAAGTGCCACGAGGTCAAGGAGAAGGAGGTCCCCGCCCTGGACGACGAGTTCGCCAAGGACGTCAGCGAGTTTGACACTCTGGACGAGCTGAAGGCGGATCTGGAAAAGCAGATTCGGGAAGAGCGGGAGAAGGACGCCCAGCGGGGCTTTGAGGACGCGCTGATGGAGCAGGTGGCGGAGGGCATCACCGCCGAGATCCCCGACGCCATGGTAGAGGGCCAGGCCCGGCAGTTCGTGGAGAATTTCCGCACCCAGATTGCCCAGCAGGGCATCCCCTACGACCAGTATCTCCAGATGACCGGCATCCAGGAGTCCAAGCTGCTGGAGGACGCCAAGGAGCCCGCCCTGCGCCAGGTGAAGATGGACCTGGCCGTCATGGCCGTCATCAAGGCGGAAAACATTGAGGCCAGCGACGAGGACGTGGAGGAAGAATATAAGAAGCTGGCGGAGCAGTTCGGCATGGACGTGGAAATGGTAAAGAAGTACATCCAGGCCGACCAGGTAAAGGACCAGGTGTGCAGCCGCCGGGCCATCGACCTGGTGGCGGAGAGCGCCACCGCTGTGAAGCCGGAGGAGAAGCCCGAGGAAAAACCCGCGGAGGAGCCCGCCGCCGAGGAGAAAAAGCCCGCCCGGAAGCCCCGCAAGAAGAAGACCGAGGAGCCCGCCGCCGAGGGTGCGGAACCGGCCGCCGAGGAGAAAAAGCCCGCCCGGAAGCCCCGGAAGAAGAAGACGGAAGAGCCCGAGGAGCCGAAGGACGCCGAATAAGCCGAATCTTTACTTGCGGATTCACAGATTCGACACATTTTCACATGATGCCTGTGGTATCATGTGAAAATGGTTATATGGGCATAACCGCCGGGCCCTGGAGCGCGCTTCACCCCTGGCGGGCCCGCACAAAAGACTGGAGGTTATCAAATTGAGTCTAGTTCCCTACGTAGTCGAACAGACCAACCGGGGCGAGCGGTCCTATGACATTTTCTCCCGGCTGCTGAACGACCGGATCGTCTTCCTGGGCGAGGAGGTCAACGCCACCACGGCCAGCCTCATCGTGGCCCAGCTCCTCTATCTGGAGGCCCAGGACCCGGATAAGGACATCCAGCTGTATATCAACAGCCCCGGAGGCTCCGTTACCGACGGCATGGCCATTTACGACACCATGCAGTATGTCAAATGCGACGTGTCCACCATCTGCGTCGGCATGGCGGCCAGCATGGGAGCCTTCCTCCTCTCCGCCGGAGCCAAGGGCAAGCGCATCGCCCTGCCCAACGCGGAGATCATGATTCACCAGCCCTCCGCCGGCACCCAGGGCCAGATTACCGACATGGCCATCCACCTGAAGCGTTTGGAGACCATCAAAAAGCGGATGAACCGCATCCTGGCGGAGAACACGGGCCGGTCCATCGAGGAAGTCACGGACGCCTGCGAGCGGGACAACTTCATGAGCGCCGAGGAGGCCAAGGAGTTCGGCCTGATTGACAAGATCCTGGTGAACAAGGAAGAGAAAAAGGACGAGGCCTAAACGCGAAGCCCCATCCCCGATAGAGAGGTAGAAACCATGAACGACGACGGCAAGAAAACTTTGCGGTGTTCCTTCTGCGGCAAGCATGAGCAGCAGATCCACCGCATGATACAGGGTCCCGGCGTGCGCATCTGCGACGAATGCGTCCACCTGTGCATGAGCATTCTGAACGACGGCTTCGAGCCCGACGCCCCGGCGCTGGAGGACCTGCCGGACCAGCTGCCCACGCCCCGAGAGATTAAAGATGTGCTGGATCAGTATGTCATCGGCCAGGAAGAGGCGAAGGTCGCCCTGTCCGTGGCGGTGTACAATCATTACAAGCGCATCTTCTTCGGCGGGGACGAGGACGTGGAGCTCCAGAAGAGCAATATCCTGATGCTGGGACCCACCGGTTCCGGCAAGACCCTTTTCGCCCAAACCCTGGCCAAGATACTGAAAGTGCCCTTCGCCATTGCCGACGCCACTACCCTCACGGAAGCGGGCTACGTGGGCGACGACGTAGAGAACATTCTCCTCCGTCTGCTCCAGGCGGCGGACTTCGACGTGGAGCGCGCCGAGCACGGCATCATCTATGTAGACGAAATCGACAAAATCGCCCGGAAGAGCGAAAATACCTCCATTACCCGGGACGTCTCCGGGGAGGGGGTGCAGCAGGCGCTGCTGAAAATTGTGGAGGGAACCGTGGCCAACGTCCCGCCCCAGGGCGGCCGGAAGCATCCCCATCAGGAATTCATCCAGATGAACACGAAGAATATCCTCTTTATCTGCGGCGGCGCTTTCGACGGGCTGGAAAAAATTATCGAAAAGCGCCTGGACCAAAAGAGCATCGGCTTTGGAGCCAACGTCCAGGGAAAGAAGGACAAGGACCTGAGCAAAATTCTCCACGAGGTCCAGCCCCACGATATTCTGAAGTACGGCATCATCCCTGAGCTGGTAGGCCGTCTGCCGGTGATCGCGCCGCTGAACGGCCTGCGGCGGGAAGACCTGGTCCGCATTCTCCAGGAGCCTAAGAACGCCCTGGTGAAGCAATATAAGAAGCTGCTGGAGTACGACGACGTGGAGCTGGAGTTTGAAGGCGAGGCGCTGGACGCGATTGCCGACAAAGCCATCGAGCGGAACATCGGCGCTCGGGGCCTCCGGGCCGTCATGGAGGGGATGCTGACCCAGATCATGTACGACATTCCCTCGGACCCCACCATCGTTAAAGCGGTCATCACTAAGGAGTGTGTAGACGGTACGGGCCGGCCCGTTTTGACCAAGGACCCGGAGAAGGTGAGCTATTCCGTGAAGCTGAATCCGGGCAAGAGCGGAAAATCCCGCCCCCCGAAGTCCGCATCCTGACACAAGAAGACGCCCGGTGCCGGGCGGAAAGAGAGGAAGGGAGTAACGTCCCTTCCTCTCGGGTTGTAAGGACATATTCCATTCCATACCATAATTTTCCAGAGCCTGGAAAGGAGCGTGAACCCTATGACGCCTAGGGAACCGGCAACGATGAATATGCCTGTGCTGGCTCTTCGCGGCCTGACGGTCTTTCCTCATATGAACTTGACCTTTGACGTGGAGAGGCCCATTTCCATTGCGGCCCTGGAGCGGGCCATGGAGGGGGAGCAGGACATTTTTCTGGTCACCCAGCGGGAGATCGGCGTGGAGCAGCCGGAGGAGAAGGACCTGTATCAAATCGGCACCGTCTCCCACATCCGGCAGATTCTCCGCCTGTCCTCCGGTTCCGCCCGGGTCATGGTGGAGGGCCGGAGGCGGGCCCGCCTCCGGCGGTTGTGGCAGTCCTCGCCCTACCTGCAGGCCAATGTTGAGGAGCTGCCGGAGGAGGTTCCCTCCGAAGCCAGGAGTCCCCGGGCAGAGGCCTTGCTTCGTCAGGCCTGGAGCCTGTTCAGCGAGTACGCCCAACTCTCCGGATCGGTTCCGGGGGAGATTGTCACCGCTGTGATGGACAGCCGGGATGTGGGGTATCTGGCGGACTTCATTGCCCAGAACATCCCGCTGCGGCACACGGATAAGCAGGGGATTTTGGAGGAGCTGGCCCCCTTCGTCCGGATGCGGAAGCTGAACGGCCTTCTGGCCCGGGAGTGCAGCGTCCTGGGTTTTGAGCATGAAATGGAGGGCAAAATCCGGGACCAGCTGATTCGCACGCAGCGGGACCAGATTCTCCGCACGCAGATTCGGGTCCTCCAGAACGAGCTGGGAGAGGACGACGAGGATGAAGTTGAGGATTATTGCCGCAAGATTTTGGAGCTGCATTTGGAGGAGGAGGCGGAGAAGCACCTGCTGAAGGAAGCGGGGAAGCTCTCCCGTCAGCCCTATGGCAGCGCCGAGGCGTCGGTGATCCGAAACTATTTGGATGTATGCCTGGAGATGCCCTGGAACACGGAAACGCGGGAGCGTATCAGTGTGGAGGCCGCTCGGAAGGTGCTGGAAAAGGACCACTTCGGCCTGGCAAAGGTGAAGGAACGGATTTTGGAGACCATCGCCGTCCGGCAGATGAACCCCAAGGGCAAGGGGCAGATTTTGTGCCTGGTGGGCCCTCCGGGGGTAGGAAAAACCTCGATTGCCATCAGCGTTGCCAAGGCGCTGAACCGAAAGCTGGCACGGCTTTCCCTGGGCGGCGTCCGGGACGAGGCGGACATCCGGGGCCACCGGCGGACCTATATTGGATCCATGCCCGGCCGGGTCATTGACGCCATCATCCGGGGCGGGTCCATGAACCCGCTGCTGCTGCTGGACGAGATCGATAAGCTGGGAAACGATTACCGGGGGGATCCGGCTTCGGCCCTGCTGGAAGTGCTGGACAGCGAGCAAAACCATGCCTTTCGGGACCACTATATGGAGATTCCCGTGGACTTGAGCCGGGTGATGTTCATTACCACCGCCAACACCACCGATACCATTCCCCAGCCCCTGCTGGACCGGATGGAGGTGATCCGCCTCAGCAGTTATACCGACGAGGAGAAGGTGGAAATCGCCCGCCGCCATTTGCTGCCTAAGCAGCTGGTGGAGCACGGCCTGAAAAAATCCTCCCTTCGGGTGGGGGACGATGTGCTCCGGGCCATTATCCGGGACTACACCCGGGAGTCCGGCGTCCGGCTGCTGGAACGGCGCATCGCGGCCCTGTGCCGGAAAACGGACATGAGGCTGGTCTCCGGCGAGACGAAGCGGGTCACGGTAACGGAAGAAGAGCTTCCGAAATTCCTGGACTGCCAGCCCTATCCCCCCGCCCTTCATACGGAGCGGGAGGAGACCGGCGTGGTTAACGGCCTGGCGTGGACGGAGACCGGCGGCGAAATACTGGAGGTCGAGGTCGTTGTGTGCGAGGGCACCGGCAAACTGGAGCTCACCGGGAATCTTGGCGATGTGATGAAGGAGTCGGCCCAGGCGGCCCTGAGCTGCATCCGCAGCCGGGCGGCGGTGCTGGGCGTGGAGGCGGAGTTTTACAAGAACAAGGACATCCATGTTCACTTTCCCGAGGGAGCCGTGCCCAAGGACGGCCCCTCGGCGGGCATCGCCGTCACCACGGCCATGCTCTCCGCCCTGACGGACCGGAAGGTCAAGGCGGGCCTGGCTATGACGGGAGAGGTGACCCTCCGGGGACGGGTGCTGGCCATCGGCGGGCTGAAAGAGAAGACCATGGCCGCCCTGCGCTGCGGCATCGGCACGGTGCTGATTCCCAAGGATAACGTCCGGGACCTGGAGGAGATCGACCAGACGGTCCGGGCGGCGCTGAACTTCATTCCGGTGGAGACCATCGATCAAGTCTTTGCCGCGGCGCTGACGCCCATGCCGGAGGCGGCTCGTGAAGAGGCGCCGGTCTTTACCCCGATCAGCCGGGAAAAGAAAGACGCCGCTGTTCTCCGGCAGTAAGGGAGGGGAAGGATGTCCATCAATTTTGGAAAAGCGGAATTTGTCCGTTCCGCCGGGACCAGGGAGCAGTTCCTCTGGGACGGTTTGCCGCAGTTTGCCTTTGCAGGCCGGTCCAACGTGGGAAAGTCCTCGGTCATCAACCGGCTCCTGGGCCGGAAGAACCTGGCCTATGTGGGCTCTTCCCCAGGGAAGACCACTCAGGTGAACTACTTCCTGGTAGATGGGAAAGCCTACCTGGTGGACCTGCCGGGCTACGGCTACGCCAAAGTCTCCAAGGCGGAAAAGGAGCGCTGGGGGCGCCTGATGGAAAGCTATTTTCAGGAGGCCCATATCACCACCGGCGTGCTGATTGTGGACGCCCGGCACAAGCCGACGGCCAATGATTTGACGATGCACGGCTGGTTTCAGGAAACGGGCTGTCCGGAAATTGTAGTGGCCAACAAGCTGGATAAGCTGAAAAAAAGCCAAGTTGACCCGGCTTTGACCTTGATTCGGGAGACCTTGGAGCTGGGGGAGGAGGACGTGCTCCTGCCCTTCTCCGCCGAGAAGGGAACGGGAAAGGAGGAGCTTATCCGCCTCCTGAACGCCGCTGTGGAGTAAAAAAGAAGAGAGCCGCCCGGCGGGGCGGCTCTTCTTTTATACATGCTGCTTATTGAACAATGAGGGTCTTTCCGTCCATTTCCGGCGGACAGGCCAGGCCCATCACATCCAGCATAGTCGGCGCGATATCGGCAAGCCTTCCGTCGCTCCGCAGTTCGGATCCCGCGCCGCAGAGAATGAAGGGCACGGGATTCGTGGTGTGGGCGGTCATGGGGCTGCCGTCGGGCTCCACCATCTGTTCCGCGTTTCCATGGTCGGCGGTAATCATGGCGATGCCTCCCATTTTCAAGGTGGCGTCCACCACCTTGCCCACGCAGGTATCCACGGTTTCCACGGCCTTGACCGCGGCGTCGAAGATTCCGGTGTGGCCCACCATGTCGCAGTTGGCAAAGTTCAGGATGATCACGTCGTAGGCCCCGGATTCAATGCGCTCCACGCATTTCTCGCAGACCTCCGGGGCGCTCATCTCCGGCTGGAGGTCGTAGGTGGCTACCTTGGGGGAGGGAACCAGCACCCGGTCCTCGCCGGGGAAGACGGTCTCGCTGCCGCCGTTGAAGAAGAAGGTCACATGGGCGTATTTCTCCGTCTCCGCGATGCGGAGCTGGGTCATGCCCATTTTGCTGAGGTACTCGCCCAGTCCGTTGTTCACCAGCACCCGGGGGAAGGCCACCTCCACGTTGGGCATGGAGGCGTCGTACTCCGTGTTACAGACATAGGTCAGGGGGAAGAACTGCCGGGTGAAGCCGTCAAACTCCGGGTCCACCAGGGTCCGGGTGATCTCCCGGGCCCGGTCGGGGCGGAAGTTGAAGAAGATGACGCTGTCGTTGTCGGAGATGGATCCGTCGGCGTCGCAGACCACGGGCTCCACGAACTCGTCGGTGACGCCCTTTTCATAGGATTTTTTCACCGCGTCCACGGGGTCCGGGTTGTTGATGGGGCTCTCGCCATAGACCATAGCGTCGTAGGCCTGTTCCACCCGGTCCCAGCGCTTGTCCCGGTCCATGGCGTAGTACCGGCCCATGACCGTGGCAATTTTGCCCACGCCGATTTCCTCACACTTGGCGGCGGTCTCCGCCACGAAGCCCGCGCCGGAGGTGGGGGATACGTCCCGCCCGTCCAGGAAGGCGTGGATATAAACCCGGGTAAGCCCCCTGTCCTTGGCCATTTTCAGCAGGGCGAAGAGATGGGTCAGGTGAGAGTGGACGCCGCCGTCGGACAGGAGACCGAACAGGTGCAGGGCGGACCCATTTTCAAGGCACGCGTCCATGGCGTGAATATAGGCGGGATTCCGGAAGAAGCTGCCATCCTCAATGGACCGGGTGATGCGGGGCAGATCCTGGAAAACTACCCGGCCGCCGCCGATGTTGGTGTGGCCCACCTCGCTGTTGCCCATCTGCCCGTCGGGAAGACCCACGTCCAGCCCGGAGGCGGAAAGGGTGGTGTGAGCAAATTCCTGGAAGAAGCCGTCCAGCCGGGGCGTTTTGGCGGTTTTGACGGCGTTTCCCGTTTCTCCGCCGCCGGTCCCGAAGCCGTCCATAATAATCAAAGTAGTCGGTGTTTTGTTCATTAAACGCTCCTCCTCGGGGGAGAATTGAAATCATTTTCGTGACGACATGTGCGTCACGAAAATTCCCCGACTCGTGCGCCTGGGGCGCACACACCAGAGACCGATGTCACTGGCGTGGGGGAATCCAAAGGGGGGACATAGTCCCCCCTTTGAGACAAAGTTACTCCTGGTTTGCCGCGTTGATGATTTCCACAAACTGGTCGGGCTTCAGGGCGGCGCCGCCGATGAGGCCGCCGTCGATGTCGGGCTGGGCCAGCAGCTCGGCGGCGTTCTTGGCGTTCATGGATCCGCCGTACTGGATGGTGACGCTCCGGGCCACCCGTGCGCCATACAGGGAGCGGATGGTGGCGCGGATATTGGAACAGACCTCGCCGGCCTGCTCGGCGGTGGCGGTTTTTCCGGTGCCGATGGCCCAGATGGGCTCATAGGCGATGATGCAGCGGCGCAGCTTGTCGGCGGGAACGCCGAAGAGGGCGCTTTTCACTTGGAGGGCAATCCACTCGTTGGTGATGCCGGTCTCCCGCTGCTCCAGGCTTTCGCCCACGCAGATGATGGGGCTCATACCGGCGTTCAGCACGGCGTGGACTTTTTTGTTGACGGTAACGTCGGTTTCGCCGAAATACTGGCGGCGCTCGCTGTGGCCGATGATGACATACTTGACGGCCAGGTCTTTCAGCATCTCGGCGGAGACCTCGCCGGTGTAAGCGCCTTTCTCCTCAAAGTAGACGTTTTCGGCGCCTACGGAGATGCGCAGGTCCTTGAAGGCCTTGGCGGCGGTGGAGATGTTGCAGGCGGGGACGCAGATCAGCGTCTCGCACCACTTAGCACGGGGCATGATTTTGCGGATGTCCTCGGCAAATTTCTTGGTTTCGCTGGCGGTCATGTTCATTTTCCAGTTGCCGGCGATGACGGTTTTGCGGTATCTGCGGTTCATGATGTTCAAAACTCCTTTATATTTATGTTTTCGCATGGACGGGCGGAAAGCCCGTGGGAAAGCTGAGAAGCAATCAACTATTATATAGCCGAATGAGGGGAAAATGTCAAGGGCACAGAGGACTTTTTCTGAACTTTTTCCTCAAAAAGAGGGCGTCAGGCATCCAACAGGCACGCCACGCCGGGCAGCTCCTTGCCCTCCAGGAACTCCAGGGAGGCTCCGCCGCCGGTGGAGATGTGGCTCATCTTGTCGGCGTAGCCCAGCTGTTCCACCGCCGCCGCGCTGTCTCCGCCGCCGATGACGGTGATGGCGGAGGTTTTGCTCAGGGCCTCGGCCATGGCCTCGGTGCCCTTGGCGAAGGCGGGGAACTCAAACACGCCCATGGGGCCGTTCCAAATGACGGTGCCCGCGCCGGCCACGGCGTCGCAGTAGAGCTTGACCGTCTCGGGCCCGATGTCCAGGCCCTGCCAGCCGTCGGGAATCTCGCCGGCCTTGACGACCTGCATCTTGGCGTCGGGGGCGAACTTGTCGCCGCAGACGGTGTCCAGGGGCAGGAGGAACTTCACGCCCTTTTCCGCGGCCTTGGCAATCATCTCCTTGGAGTAGTCCAGCCAGTCGGCCTCCAGCAGGCTGTCGCCCACCTTTCCGCCCTGGGCGGCGGAGAAGGTGTAGGACATGCCGCCGCCGATGATGATGGTGTCGGCGACTTCCAGCAGATTGTTGATGACCCCGATTTTCGAGGAGACCTTGGCTCCGCCCAGGATGGCCACCAGAGGCCGCTTGGGATTGGCAATCGCCCCGCCCAGGAAGTCCAGCTCCTTCTGAATCAGGAAGCCGGAGACGGCGGGCAGAAAATCGGCCACGCCGGCGGTGGAGGCGTGGGCCCGGTGCACCGCGCCGAAGGCGTCGGACACGTAGACCTCGGCCATGGAGGCCATGGCCTTGGCCAGCTCCGGATCGTTCTTGGTCTCGCCTTTTTCAAAGCGGGTGTTTTCCAGCAGCAGAATCTCGCCGGGCTTCAGGGCGGCGGCCTTGGCCTTGGCGTCCTCGCCCACCACGTCGGCGGCCATAGAGACGTCCTTGCCCAGCAGCTCGCCCAGGCGCTTAGCCACGGGGGCCAGGCTCAGCTTCGCCAGGGATTTCTTCCACTTTTCCTCGGTGAGGGAGGCGGGGTCCTTGCCCTTTTCCGTCTGCTTCTTGACCCACTTTTCAAAGCTGGCCTCGGGCTTGCCCAGATGGGAGCAGGCGATGACGGCGGCGCCTTGCTCCAGCAGGTACTGGATGGTGGGCAGGGCGGCCACAATGCGCTTATCGCTGGTGATCGCGCCGGTTTCCTTGTCCTGGGGGACGTTGAAATCGCAGCGGAGCAGCACTTTCTTTCCGGCCACTTCCACATCCTTGACGGTCTTCTTGTTGTAATTCATCTCAGGACTCCTCCTAAAAAGAACTTAATTTCTCGGCGCGAACGCCGGTTTAAACATCATCACGGGCCATTTCCCCCGTTCCCAGCAGGCCGGAAAAGCCGGTTTGCCGCAGGGCCTCGTACACGCAGACGGCAACGGTGTTGCTCAGATTTAAAGACCTGGCTTCATTTACCATGGGCAGGCGGACGCAGCGGTCCCGGAACCGCTCCCGGAAGGGGAGGGGCAGTCCGGCGGTCTCCTTGCCGAAGAAGAGCCAGCTGTCCGCCGTGAATTTCGCCTCCGTGTAAGGCCGGGGGGCCTTGGTGGTGGTGAGCCAGAGGTCCGAAGCGGCCTCGGGGCGGCGGCGGAAGAGGTCCTCCAGATTTTCGTAGTCCGAGACCTCCACCAGGGGCCAGTAATCCAGGCCGCAGCGCTTCATGTTCCGCCGGACGGCCTCCTGGGAGATATCGAAGCCCAGAGGCCGGACCAGGTGAAGGCTGGAGCCGGTGGCGGCGCAGGTGCGGGCGATATTCCCGCAATTTTGGGGAATCTCCGGTTCCACCAGCACGACGTGCAGCATAGGTCCTCCCGCTTTCTCTCAGAATAGTGTTATTGTAATCCATTACGTGAACAAATTCAACTGTATTCTTTGAAAAAATTACATTTTTGAGTAAAACATACCAGAGGGAAAAAGCAAATTCTGCGAAACGCCGAAAATCCCAGGGAGATTTGGGGCCTTTTCCCCTTTTTTCCGTAAGCTCTGACAAAAAAGAACAAGAAACAGGAAAAGATTTGGAAAAAATTCTAGGGACAAATTCTGCTCAACCACTGGATTTTCCCTAAAAGTTTGATATAATGGATTTGTCTTTAGTAAAAATGTGCAAAGGAGGGGGAGTTTATGAGCCGCGTGAAGCAGGCCGTCCTGATTTTTGAGGAAGACGCCGCCGTTCCGGCGGGCGCCAAGCCGCTGATGCTGGAAACCGTACTGTCCCGTCCCATCCTGTCCTGGGTATGCGACCGATTGCGGGCCGAAGGCGTTCAGCGGCTTTTCGCTGTCTGCGGGCTCCGGTTTGCGGAGGAGGTCCGCGGGCTCCTGCCCCGGCCGGCCCAGGTTTCCGAACAGTGGACGGACCTGGAGGCGTTTCTGGATACGGACGATCCGGCGCTGGTGCTTCCCCGGGCCGCGTTCCCCATGGAGGAGGCCGGGCCGGGCTTCGCCTACGCCGCCCCGGGCCGGGAGCTCCGGGAGACCTGGCGGGTGAAGATGACCAACAGCGTCCAGGGCGCGGAGCTGGTTTCCGGCTGGCTGCCGGTCTACGGACCGGAGACCGTGGCTGAGATCGAGGCGCTGCTGCGGAAGAGGGAGAAGGGAAACGAGTAAATCAGTCCAATGGTGCAATTGGACAAAAAATAAAATGACCGGCGGCCCGGTCATGGAAAGAGAGCGTTTAGGATATGATTTCACACGGGAAAGATATCAAGGTGTTCTCCGGCAACGCGAACCTGAAGCTGGCGAAGGAAATCTGCGCGCAGATGGGCACGAAGCTGGGGGAAGCCGAGGTCGGCGCCTTCTCCGACGGCGAGGTGTTTGTCTCCCTGTATGAGACCGTCCGGGGCAGCGATGTTTTCGTGGTCCAGCCCACTTGCAGCCCGGTCAATAACAACCTGATGGAGCTGCTCATTATTATCGACGCGCTGAAGCGGGCCTCCGCGGGCCGCATCACCGCCGTCATCCCCTATTACGGCTACGCCCGGCAGGACCGGAAGGCCAAGGCCCGGGACCCCATCACCGCCAAGCTGGTGGCCAACATGATCACCGCCGCCGGGGCGGATCGGGTGCTGACCATGGACCTCCACGCCGCCCAGATCCAGGGCTTCTTCGATATCCCAGTGGACAATCTGGCGGGCAATCCCATCTTCGTGGATTACTACGCCAAGAAGTTCGGCGGCAGCTGCGAGAATATGGTGGTGGTATCCCCGGACGTGGGTTCCGTCTCCCGGGCCCGGGCCTTCGCCCAGAAGCTGCACATGCAGCTGGCTATCGTGGACAAACGCCGCCAGCGGGCCAACCAGTGCGAGGTCATGAACGTCATCGGCGACGTGGAGGGCCGGGACTGCATTTTGTTTGACGACCTGGTGGACACCGGCGGGTCCCTCTGCAACGCCGCCCAGGCCCTGATGGACAACGGGGCCCACAGCGTCCACGCCTGCGCCTCCCACGGCGTGCTCTCCGGTCCGGCCATCGACCGGATCAACGCCAGCCCCATCCAGGAGCTGGCTCTGCTGGACACCATTCCGGCCATCCAGCCGGAGCTGAGCAGCAAGGTGAAGTATCTCTCGGTAGCTCCTATGTTCTGCGAGGCCATCGAGCGGGTCTATCAGGAGGTCTCCATCTCCAAGCTGTTCCGCTGAGACCGGCGTCCATATTCTATAGACCAGCCAACCAAGGCGGGGAAGCGTTGCTTCCCCGCCTAAGTGGGTTATCCGGATTTGTCGAATTTTGTGTTTGCTTAGAAAGGCGGGACCGATATGCTGTTTGGAAACAAGGGAGGCTCCTCTGTGGAGTGGCTGATCGCGGGGCTGGGGAATCCCGGCTCCAAGTATGAGAACACCCGGCACAACATGGGCTTCCGCACCGTGGAGCTGCTGGCGGAGCAAAAAGGCGTGAAGCTGAACAAGGTGAAATTCAAGTCCGCCTACAACCTGATGGAGTTCGCCGGGGCCCGGTGCCTGGTGATGAAGCCCCAGACCTATATGAACCTCTCCGGCGAGGCGGTGCGGGAGGCGGCCCAGTTCTACAAGATTCCTCCGGACCGCGTGCTGGTGATTTATGACGACGTGTCCCTGCCTGTGGGAAAGCTGCGGGTCCGGCCCACGGGCTCCGCCGGGGGGCACAATGGCATTAAAAATATCATTGCCCACCTGGGAAGCCAGGATTTTCCCCGGATCAAAATCGGCACCGGAGCCCCGGAGGACAAGGACGGCATGATCGACTGGGTCATCGGCGTCCCCTCCCAGAAAGAGCGGGAGGTCCTTCTGGAAGCCTTCCGGCGGGCCATTGAGGCGGCGGCGTGCGTCATCGAGCACGGCTGCCAGAGGGCGATGAACGACTTTAATTGATTGCAAAGGGAGCTGCCATGAAGCAACTGCTGGAAAAACTGATGACCATTCCGGAGGCGGGGGAGCTCCTCCGCCGGGTGGAGGACGGCGGCTGTCCCGCCGCGGTAACGGGGCTTCAGCCCGTGCAGCGGGCCTGCCTGGGCGCGGCGATGGCCCGAGCGTCGGGCCGCCCGGCGGTCTTCGTCTGCGGCGACGAGGGGGAGGCCCGCCAGCTGGCCGGGGATCTGGAGGCCCTTCTGGACGAGCCGCCGGTGACGCTGCTGGCCCGGGAGTGGCGGCTGCGCCCTGGGGCGGTGTCCTCCCGTGACTGGGAGCGGGGCCGCCTGGCGGCGCTGTACGCCATGGCCCAGGGCGTTCCCAAGGCCGTTGTGGCCACCGCAGACGCCCTGATGGCCCGGACCATGCCTCCGGAACTGCTGAGGGACTTGTCCTTCATTCTGAAAGTGGGAGAGCGCGAGGATCTGAACGGTTTGTCGGACCGGCTTCTCTCCGCCGGGTATGTCCGCTGCCAGCAGGTGGAGGGCGTGGGCCAGTTCGCCCTCCGGGGCGGTATTCTGGACGTGTTCTCCCCCCTGATGGACCAGCCGGTCCGCTGTGAGTTCTTCGACGACGAGATCGATTCCATGGGGGCCTTTGATCCCGGTACCCAGCGGCGGACGGTGAATCTGGATTCCGCCCTGATTCTCCCCGCCGCCGAGGTCCTGCCCCGGCAGGCGAAGGGAGGACTGGAGGGCCTGGGGGAAAAGCTCCTGGCCCTGGCGGGAAAGCTGGAGAAGAAAGGCGCCCCCGCCGCCGCCCCTCTCCGGGAGGACGGCGAGCGCCTGAAAAACGGTTCCGTCCCCGAGGGAATGGACCGCTATCTGGCCGCCGTCTATCCCAAGGCCGCCGCCGGAGCCCACTATCTGCCCCAGGACGCCCTGGTGTTCCTTTGCGAGGCGGGCCGGGTGGACGAGCGGGTGAAGGGAGCGCTGCTCCAAAACCGGCAGGACCTGGAGACTTTGATGGAGGCTGGAATTTTGGCGGGGGACTACGCGAAGCTGCTCCTCTCCGCCGAGGAGCTCTACGCCGCCTTGGAGGACTTCCCGGTTATCATGGCGGGCGCTCTGCCCACTTCCCGTTATCCATACCCGCCCAAGGGCCTTTTGAGCGTCAACGCCCGGCAGCTCAGCTCCTATGGCGGCAGCCTGGAGACCGCCGTCGCGGACCTGGAGCAATACCGGGAAAACGGCAGCGCCGTGCTGCTGCTCTGCGGCGGGGAGACGAGGGCGAAAAACCTGCACCATCTTCTTTCGGAGCGGGGTATCCCCGCCGCCCTGGATATAAAGGGAACCGCCATGCCGGGCCCTGGAGAAGTGAGGATATCCATAGGGGCTCTCTCCGCCGGGTGCGAGTGGCCCGCCTTGAAGCTGGCGGTGTTGACGGAGGGGCAGCTGATCGCCCCCTCCCGAAAGCGGGCCAAGCTGAAAAAGGACTCCAACCGCCGGAAAATCCAGTCCTACACCGACCTGAGACCTGGAGACCTGGTGGTTCACGCCCATCACGGCGTGGGCCGCTTCGCGGGCATTCAGCGGATGCCGGTGGACGGCGTGGAAAAGGACTATATCAAAATCGACTACGCCGGGGGAGACTGCCTCTATGTTCCCGCCACGGCGCTGGACCTGGTGAGCAAGTATATCGGCGGCGGAGAGGACGGCGAGACAGGACGGAAGCTGAACAAGCTGGGAGGCGCCGAGTGGGCCAAGCAGAAAACTCGGGCCAAGAAGGCCGTCAAGGACCTGGCCAAGGGCCTGACAAAGCTCTACGCTGAGCGCCAGCGCCGCCCCGGCTTTGCGTTTTCTCAGGACTCCCCCTGGCAGCGGGAGTTTGAGGAGGCGTTTCCCTATGCGGAGACCGACGACCAGCTCCGGGCGGTGGCGGAGATCAAGAAGGACATGGAGCGTCCCCGGCCCATGGACCGTCTCCTCTGCGGCGACGTGGGCTACGGCAAGACGGAGGTGGCCCTCCGGGCGGTGATGAAGTGCGTGCTGGACGGGAAACAGGCGGCCATCCTGGTGCCCACCACCGTCCTGGCCCAGCAGCACTACGCCACGGCTATGGGCCGCTTCCGGGACTTCCCGGTAAAAATCGAGGTCCTGTCCCGCTTCACGCCGTCCAAGGACCAAAAGCGCATCCTGGAGGCGGCGAAGGAGGGCCGGGTGGACCTTCTCATCGGCACCCACAAGCTGCTGCAAAAGGGCATGGAGTTCAAGGACCTGGGCCTGCTCATCATCGACGAGGAGCAGCGCTTCGGCGTCACCCACAAGGAGCGGCTGAAGGAGATGAGCCGCCAGGTGGACGTGCTGACCCTATCCGCCACGCCCATCCCCCGAACGCTGAACATGGCCCTGTCGGGCCTGCGGGACATGTCCACCATCGAGGAGCCCCCGGCGGACCGCCAGCCGGTCCAGACCTACGTGCTGGAGCACGACTGGGCGATTTTGGAGGACGCCATGCGCAAGGAGCTCAGCCGGGGCGGGCAGATTTACTACCTCCACAACCGGGTGGAGAGCATTGACCGCACTGCCTCCCGCATTCAGAAAATGCTGGGTCCCGAGGTCCGCGTGGTCACCGGCCACGGGAAGATGAGCGAGCAGGAGCTGTCCTCCGTCATGCGGGCCATGGTGGAGGGAGAGGCGGATGTGCTGGTCTGCACCACCATCATAGAGACGGGAATCGACATCTCCAATGTCAACACCTTGATTATCGAGGACGCGGACAAAATGGGCCTGGCCCAGCTCCACCAGATCCGGGGCCGCATCGGCCGCAGCGCCCGGCGGGCCTACGCCTATCTGACCTTCCGGAAGGGGAAGGTGCTCCAGGAGATCGCGGCAAAGCGCCTCTCCGCCATCCGGGAGTACGTGGAGTTTGGCTCCGGCTTCCGCATCGCCATGCGGGATTTGGAGATCCGGGGGGCGGGGAACCTCCTGGGCCCGGAGCAGTCCGGGTATCTCATGAGCGTGGGCTACGACCTCTATCTGAAGCTTCTGGAGGAGGCGGTGCTGGAGGAGCGGGGAGAGGAGAAGCAGATCGAGACCGAGTGCTCCGCCGACCTGACGGTCAACGCCAACATCCCGGAGCGTTATGTTTCCTCTCCGGAGCAGCGGATGGACCTCTACCGCCGCATTGCCGCCATCCGCTCCAACGACGACGCGTCGGACCTGCTGGACGAGCTTTTGGACCGCTACGGCGAGGCTCCCAAGCCGGTGCTGGCCCTGCTGGACGTGGCCCTCCTGCGGGCGGCGGCGGCAAGGGCGGGAGTGTCGGACATTACCCAGAAAAAAGACGTCCTGCGCTTCCAGCTGGCGGTCTTCCGCCCGGAGGCGGTGGTAAAGGTCTGCGGGCTGAACAAGTACCGCCAGCGCCTGACCGTGGCCGCCGGGGAGGACCCGGCCCTGAAGCTGAGGCTGAAGCCCGGAGCGGACGCCTTGGAGAGCGCCATGGAGCTGGTGGAGGATTTGAAGCTGCAGATACAGGGCTAAAAGCAGAGCGGGGGTCCCAGGCCCCCGCTTTGTCATATCTCCCGCCACCCGCCCATATAATGGTTGGGACAACCTCATGATGGGAGGAGTGGGAGCGATGCGGAAACGGATGGCGGCCCTGACCCTGGCCCTCTGCCTGGGACTCAGCGGCTGCGCGGTGAAAAAGGAGGAGGAAAACGCCTCCCTGCTGGGCCGGGCGGCGGAGCTGGGGGAGGAGCTGGTCCTGCTGACCGTAGACGGCCGGGAGGTCCCCGCCTGGCGGTATCTCTACTGGCTGGCCTTCACCTGCGACCAGGTCCGGGAGAAGTACAAGGACGCCGGCCTGTCCCTGGACTGGGAGACCCCGGTCCCCGGCGGCACTCTGGCGGACTACGCCAAGGACCAGGCCCTGGCCAACACGGCCCTCTACGCCACGGTGGAGAACTGGGCGGAGCGGTACGGCTGCGCCCTCAGCGAGCGGGAGCGGGCGGCCCTGGCGGAGACCTGGGAGGAGCAGTCCGCGGCCCACGGCGGGGAAGAGGCGTACTTAAAGGAGCTGGCGGCCCTGGGACTGGACCGCCTCCGTTCCGAGGAGCTGTCGGAGGTGGGGATGCTCTACGCCAAGCTCTACGACCTCTGCCTGACAGAGGGCAGCGAGCTCTCAGGTCTTCTGGAGAACACGGACGGCCTGACGGTGGACCGTATTCTGATTTCCGCCGGGGAGGACCGGGAGGCGGCCCGGGAGAAGGCGGCGGAGGTCTTCTCCCGCCTCAACGGCGCGGAGGATCCGGCGGCGGCCTTTTCCGCCCTGGCGGCGGAGGGAGACGACGCGGCGGGCCCCCGGACCCTCCTGCCGGGAGACGGGACCCTGCCCCCGGCGCTGGAGGAAGCGGCACAGGCTCTGGAGGAGGGCCAATGCTCCGGTATTTTGGAATCGGAGGAGGGCTTTTCCATACTTCGCCGTCTGGTCTTTCAGGGAGAGGCCCTGGCGGGAGAGGCCTTTGACCGCCTGCTCCAGGCCGCCGCTGAGGAAGCCCTGGTCCAGACCGCTCCGGCCTATGATAACTTGGACGCCGCTGCGTTTGATGAGGCGCTGGCGGAACTGCGGGCGGAGAAGACGTAAGCCCTCCGTTTCCAAAAACCGGGAAGCAGGGTCGGCGTGGGATTGGAAATCGATGGATTTTCGTCACCTTGACGAAAACGCCCCACATTTTGTCAAAGATTTAACGAAATTGTAAAACCTGGCGCAAGACCATTGACGAAACAGAGAGGAGTCTCTATAATGATACACAGAGAAAGGCGGCCGGCGGCTTGTCAAAAAATTGGCAATCCGCGCCCCGCCTTGCCCGCTGCGACTCCGGCGGCCCGCCGAGCCGCCAAAATATTACAAAACGGAGGAACATCATGAAAGATCTTTATGTCGTGAACTGCTGCCGTACCGCCATCGGCTCCTTTGGCGGCAGTCTGAAAAACACTCCCGCCGCGGAGCTGGGCGCGATCGTGGTCAAAGAGGCCCTGAACCGCGCCGGTGTGGCGCCGGAGAACGTGGATGAGGTCATGTTCGGCTGCATCCTCACCGCCGCCCAGGGCCAGAACGTGGCCCGCCAGGTCTCCATCAAGGCCGGCATTCCCTATTCCGTTCCCGCCTACACCGTGGGCATGGTCTGCGGCTCCGGCATGAAGTCTCTCATCGAGGGCGCCCGCTCCATCCTGGCCGGGGATTCCGACATCGTGGTCTGCGGCGGCACCGAGAACATGAGCGCCGCTCCCTTCGCCTCCATGGACGCCCGCTGGGGTGCCCGCATGGGCGACAAAAAGCTGGTGGACACCATGATCAAGGACGGCCTCTGGGACGCCTATAACAACTACCACATGGGAACCACAGCGGAAAATATCAATGATATCTGGGGCATCACCCGCCAGGAGCAGGACGAGTTCGCCGCCGCCTCCCAGCAGAAGACCGAGGCCGCCCAGAAGGCCGGCAAATTCGAGGCCGAGATCGTCCCCGTCCCCGTGAAGGTGAAAAAGCAGGTTGTGGACTTCAAGGTCGACGAGTTCCCCAAGGCCGGCGTCACCGCCGAGGGCATCGCGAAGCTCCGCGGCGCGTTCCCCGTGGGCCCCGAGTCCCCCAATCCCGAGGTGGTCCATACCTTCGAGGTCACCGGCAAGAAGGAAACCGAGGACAAGGGCCAGCAGCGGGTCACCGCGGCCAATGCCTCCGGAATCAACGACGGCGCGGCGGCCATCATCCTGGCCTCCGGCGAGGCTGTTGAAAAGTACGGCCTGAAGCCCATGGCCAAGCTCATCGGCTGGGGCCAGGGCGGCGTGGATCCCAAGATTATGGGCGTGGGCCCCGTGCCCGCCTCCCGTCAGGCCATGGCGAAAGCCGGCGTGACCATCGACGACATTGACCTCATCGAGGCCAACGAGGCCTTTGCGGCCCAGTCCATCGCCGTGGGCCGGGAGCTGGGCTTCGACCCCGCCAAGCTGAATGTCAACGGCGGAGCCATCGCCCTGGGCCACCCCGTGGGCGCTTCCGGCGCGCGGATCATCGTCACCCTGCTCCACGAGATGCAGAAGCGCCCCGAGGCCAAGAAGGGCCTGGCCACCCTCTGCATCGGCGGCGGCATGGGCGTCGCCACCGTCTTCGAGAAGTGCTGATACTTTTTCTCGGAGAGACTGTAACGACACTTGATTTCGCAAAGCGAAATCTTAGTGGAGTACGTCCCGGAAGGGGAAAAGTATCCAAAAAGAGCTTTAGCGCGCTCTGGTTGTCTGGAGATCATCCGGGCTGGAGCGACGGCAACGTAGAATTGCTGAGTTTACAAAGAGGGGCCTTCGGGTCCCTCTTTGGCTGTGAGGAGAGATGTACATGAACGAGCATTATCGGGGCCTGGGCCATGTGGCCGTTTACACGCAGGATATGGAAGAGAGCATCGCTTTTTATGAGAAGCTGGGCGGCTCCGTAAAGGGCCGGGGCGGGGTCCCCACGCCGGAGGGGGAGAAGAAGCTGGCGCTGGTGTCCTATGGCGGCATCACGCTGGAACTGATTCAGAGCCCTGGGGCTATGCCCATGGGAGAGGGAAATGTTCCCCACTTCGCCATCCTGGTGGACGATTTGGACGCCGCGGCGGCGGCAGTCCGGGCTGCGGGCGTCGACACCTTCCTGACGCCGTCGAAAAAGGTCCTGCCGGAGCTCTTCGGGGGCTTGCAGAACTGGTTTTTCACCGGCCCTTCTGGGGAACAGATTGAGTTATTGCAAATGCTGTAAAGGAAAAGAGCCTTCACCTCTTGGTGAAAGCTCTTTTTATTTGCCCGGCGAGGGTCAGTGAAACAGTTTCCGCCCGAGCCAGATAAAGAGGCACGCGCCCGCGACGCTGACGATTAGGTTGGCAATCCAGCCGTGGGCGTAAAAGCCCAGCAGGCCGAAGACCGCGCCGCCTACGGCGGATCCCACGATGCCGATTAAAATGTTGCGGAGCAGGCTGCCCTCGGCGTCCATCAGCTTCCCGGCAATCCAGCCCACCAGCGCGCCCATAATCAGGGAGCCAAGCAGTCCAAACAAATGCATAATCTACGCTCCTTCCTCAATCCTCAATATATTCCCGCACCCGGTAAACCGCGCCGATTTCCTCCTCGCAGATTTTCCGGCAGTTTTCGATCTCTTCCTTGGGGATGGTGTCCACCACCGTCATCATTACCGTGGGCACATACTGCCGGAGCTCCTTGGCGAAGGACTTCATAGCCTCGTAGGCTCCGTTTTGGGCCGGGTGGCAGAGGGCGTTGTACTTCTCCGCCGTGTCGGTGTTCAAGGAGATGGACACCATGTCGAACCGCCCGGCAAAGTCCGGGCAGATATCCCGGCCGTGGATGAGATTTCCGGTGCCGTTGGTGTCCATGCGGACGAAGGGTTTTTTGCCCTTGGCCTTCAATTGGTCGACGACCCAGCAGATATCGTCGACGCGGTAGCTGGGCTCGCCGAAGCCGCAGAAGACCAGCTGCTTGTACTGGGACAGGTCCCGGCTTTCGATATCCGCCAGGATTTCTTCCTTCGTGGGTTCCCGCTCCAACCAGAGATTGTGGGTGTAAATGCTCCCTCCGTGTCCGTTGTGCCGGAGGCAGAATTCGCAGTTGAAGTTGCAGCGGTTGGTGACGTTGACATACAGGTTTTCCCCGTATTCGTAAGTGATGGTAAAGCCTTTTTCCATAGCCGGTACTCCTTTATTGGTCATAGCTGTAAAGGTGAAAATCTTGCAGGGTGAACACGCCGTTTTCATAGATAATTCCGGCAGACGTCTTCGCTACATAGCAGGGGGCGGCGCTGTCCGGCGGGCTCAGGCAGAACGCGCCCTGGAACCGGATGCCTCCCCAGTCCTCCGTGCTGAACCCGGCGATCATGCCGGAGGAGGCCGGCTCCAGGTCCAGACCCTCATACTCATTGTTGAACTCCACCAGCTCGTGGCCCAGCATGGCGAAGGTCCGGCCGTTGATTTCGGCGGTGTCAAACAGCTTGGGCAGCTCCTCCTGCCAGAGGCTCTCGGGGAAGGTGTAAGCCGTCAAAGTCCCGTCGGGGCCCTTCTCCAGAATATGCAGCTCCGCAAGGGAGACCCCCGTGCCGGTGCCCACCTGGCAGATGACGGAGAGCTTGTCCACTCCGAGGCCGGTATCAAGGCCCTTCATTTGAGGAAGAGTCATGCTGGGACCGGGGAAGAGCGTCCAGTCGAACTCCGCCAGGCTGTCTCCCCAGCGGATAAGGGCGGTTTCTTGGGTGCTGTTGGCGTATAGGGGTAGGCCGTAAAGAACCGCGTCCGCCTCCCGGTCCTCCGCCAGGACGACGATGTTCGGGCCGTCGGCGACCCAGCGCATTGCGTTATTTCGGTATGCCGTCCAGTCCGTATCCAGGGGAAGAGGAGGCAGGTCATAGTCCTCCACCGGTGCCCGTCCCTCCGTCACGATAGCGGGAGCGGAGATAGGCTCCAGCCGCCGGAGCTCCGGCAGGGAGACGGTTTCCGCTTTTTCCGGAGGCTTGTCCGGTAAAACCTCCGGCTCTGCCGGGGCGGGAGCGGCGCAGCCTGTTAGAAGCGCCAGGGCCAGCAGGAGGGGAAACTCCTTTTTCATTCGCCGCCCTCCTGATAGGTTTCCCGGATTTTCGGGAACAGCCGCAGGCCGTTCTCCCAGGTAATCCGGGTCATCTCCTCCGGCGTGACGCCCTTCCACTCCGCCAGTTTTTCAATGATATAGGGCAGATTCCGGCTGTCGTTCCGCTTCCCCCGGAAAGGAACCGGCGTGAGATAGGGCGAATCCGTCTCCACCACAATCCGCTCCAGAGGCGTGACGGCCGCCACCTCGGGAGCCTTCTGGGCGTTTTTGTAGGTGATGGGCCCGTCGAAGCCCAGATACCAGCCCCGCTTTAGAAGCTCCTCCGCCATCTCGGGACTGCCGGAGAAGCAGTGAAACACGCCCCGGACCTCAGGGTAGTCCAGCGCCACGGCCAGGGAATCCCCGTGGGCCTCCCGGTCATGGACAATAACGGGGAGGTCCAACTCTATCGCCAGTTCGATCTGTCGCCGGAAGACCATCTGCTGAAACTCCCTGGGAGGGTTGTCCTTCCAATAGTAATCCAGTCCGATTTCCCCCACGGCCACGACCTTTTCGTGGCCGCACAGCGCCCGGAGGGCGGCGAAGTCCGCCTCTTCCGTCCCGGCGCAGTCGGAGGGGTGGATTCCGGCGGCGGCGTAGACGAAGGAATAGCGCTCCGCCAGGGCGGCGGCGGCCCTGGAGCTCTCCAGCTCGCAGCCGGGATCCACCACCAGGCCCACCCCGGCGGGTGGAAGGCTGGAGAGGATTTCGTCCCGGTCGGCGGCGAACCCATTGGAATCGTAGTGGGCGTGGGTGTCGAAGATGGGCATGGAAAAACACCTCCTGGCAAAACAAAAAGGACATCCGAACGGATGCCCTTTTGGCCTGACGGCCTCCGGGCATTCACACGGAAGCGTCAATACCCCGGAAACGGGGATATGTTGGATCAACCGATCCGATTGAGCTTCAGGGTCATGGCGCTCTTTTTGTGAGCGGCCGTGTTCTTGTGGAGAACACCCTTCGCCACAGCCTGATCGACCTTTTTCACCGCAACCTTGTAAGCGCCATCGGCATCGGTGCGATTGCCCTCCGCCGCCGCGGCCTCGAATTTTTTGATCGCGGTCTTGAGATCGGATTTCGTGGCCTTGTTGCGGGCGTTCCTCGCTTTCCCGATGAGAACGCGCTTCTTGGCAGACTTGATATTCGGCAAACCAAACACCTCCTTTGGCCGTAGATTCATGCGGGCAGGACAAGTCCTACCGTACAGACCTATATTTTAGCAGGGAAAGCTCCAAAAAGCAAGGTTTTTTTTTCATATTTTCATAAGATTATCAGGAGGAGGAAGGAGAGCCTGTCCTCTGGAGGACCGCTGCGCGGAATTCCCGGCATTTTTTCGGGGGCAAGCTCATAAAATGGAGGCAAACAAGCTGTGCAAAACTCCAGAAGGAGGGAACGGATATGACTTCAAGGCAGGCGGGACGGCGAATCGCCGCCAGTGCGCGGCGCAGGCCCCGGAATATCCGCGGCGGGACCCGAAAGAGCGAGCCGCTGGAGGCGAAGGACCTGCGGCTGATGCTGCGGCTGGTGGCTTGCGGCGGCATTTTTGTGGCGCTGGTGGCGGCAAAGCTGCTGCTTCCGGCGCGGATGGAGGCATTCAATGAGAAGCTCTCCGCCGCCATGGAGCGGAACATGGACGTGCAGGCGGTTTTCTCCGCCGTGGGCCGGGCCTTCTCGGGAGAAGAAAGCGTTGCGGGCGTCTACCAGGCGGTATTTCATCCTGAGGAAGGAGCCGTCCAGACCGGGGCGCTTTCCCCGGCGGACAGCCCGTCAAAGATGACCACCCGGGCGATACAGCTTCGGGACGGCGCGGCGCTGGACGCCCTGCGGAGCTTTCGCCCGGAAGCGCCGCCCCAGGCGGAGGTTCCGAAACCCGAAGCGGCGGATGCGATTCAGTCGGCCTCCAACCTGGCCTATGTGCTCTACTCCCAAGAGAATCTCCCTGAGGGCGTCAGTATGGAGCAGGATCGGTTGGGCTTTGACTACAGCGCTCCGGTGGCGGGGGGGACGCTCAGCTCCGACTTCGGCTATCGGGAGCACCCCACGGAGGGGGAAGAGCGGTTCCACTACGGGGTGGACCTGGCGGCGGATACGGGAACAGAGGTGCGCTGCTTTGCCGACGGCACCGTCACCGCCGTGGGGGACAGCAGCAGCTATGGCCGTTACTGCGTTGTAGCGCACGAGAGGGGATATTCCACCCTCTACGCCCATTGCAGCCGCATCACGGCCTCCTCCGGAACAGCGGTGAAGCGGGGGCAGAAAATCGCCGAGGTGGGGGAAACCGGCATGGCCACCGGGCCCCATCTTCACTTTGAGCTCCAGCGGGAGGGAACTTATCTGAATCCCATTTACTATGTCTCATCCCTGTAGGGTCCAGGTCACCGGCGGCTTTGTCCTGCTGACGGTCTGGTTTGCTCTGGCAAACGGCTGGGAGCCCCTGGTTACCGTGCTGGGGGCCGCCGCGCTCCATGAGCTGGGACACTGGGCCGCCCTTCGTCTTTTAGGAGCGAAGGCGACGGCCCTGCGGCTCAGCGTCCTGGGGGCGGCAATGGAGGTGGACAGCGGTCGGCTGTCCTATGGAGGGGAGCTGGCGGCGGTGCTGGCGGGCCCCGCTGCGAATCTGCTGGCGGCTTTGGCCCTGAGCGCTGCGGGAAAGGGGCGCTGGCCCGCCGCCGTGGGGGCGAACCTGGTGCTGTGCGCCTTCAACCTGCTGCCGGTCCGGCCCTTAGACGGAGGGCGGGCGCTGTATCTGCTGGTCTCTTGGGCGGCGGGCCCGGCGG
>VSMY01000080.1 GCA_009773995.1 Oscillibacter sp.
TCCCTCGGAGGCGGTGGTGGTGGTCGTGGTGGAAGTGGTGGTATGGGCCTGGGCGGCGGGCTGGGGCGCGCTGATCTCGGTGGACCAGTCCGTCAGGGGCTGGGACAGATAGCTCGTGTTGGGCATGATGGACACCTCTCAAGTTTTATAGTATGCATCGGTAGGATTATAAAAGCAATGGTCGCCGATACGGGTCTGCCAGTACCCCACGCCGGTGGGAAAAAAGCGCCGGCACTCGGGACCGAAGGGGTTATAGAACCACAGGGACTCCGCCACGTCCGGCAGGCGGTTCCCGGCAATGGCCCAGTCGGCGATCTCGTAGTGAATGGCCTCGGGCCGCATGTTGTATATGTTCTGGGGGTTGTAGGCGCCCCCTTCCGTCTCGCTGGCGCAGACGAACTGATAGGGCTGGAAGATGATGTTTCGGATGCTGCCCTGGCCCACCCGGGCGTACTCGCCGCCTCGGGCGTGGACCCGGTTCATCACCACCCCCGCCACGGCCTTCATGCCGTTTTCCCCCTCACCGCCCGCCTCACACTCGATCAGGCGCGCCAGCAGCTCCCGGTCGGAATATGCCATGGTGCATTCCTCCTTTGTCGCTGGTTCAGCATACGCAAAAAACGCCCCGCTGGTGACAGCGGGGCGCTTTTCGTTATTTCGTTTGCTCCTGAATGGCGGTGCGGAACATCTCCTCCGTCTGCTCGATAGAGCGGTCCAGGGCGTACTGCTTGGCATGCTCGCCGTAGCGCTTTCCCATTTCCTCCCGCTCCTGGGGGTGCTCGAACCACCAGTCGATCTTCTCCGCCAGGGCGGCGGCGTCCCCGGCGGGAAACAGGCTCCGCCCGTCCAGGGCGAACTGGGGCGTGGCGGACCGGGGGGAGTCCGCGATGACGGGCACCAGGCCGCAGGCGAATGCCTCCATGCAGCTCATGGCCTCGATCTCCGCGTCGGAGGTGTGGACGTACAGGTCCGCCATGTGGAGAATCTCCAGCAGGCGGCCGGGTTCGTAGAACTCCATGACAATAGGGTTCGGCAGTTTCTCCGCCAGACGGCGGTATTTCTTTTCCAGGGGGCCTTTGCCCGCCAGGATGACCTGAATGGCATCCTTATGGCGGCACTGGGCGCAGGCGTCGATGAGCACGTCCTGCCGCTTCTCCCCGGCGTAGCGGCCCACCATCAGCACGTTGAACCTGCCCCGCATCCAGTCCTCCTGGGGGCTCCGCCCATAGGTGTATTGGGGGCTGATGCCGTTGGAGATGACGTGGAGCCGGGCGGTGTAACCGTGCTGGCGGAGCTGATCCGCAATCATGTTGCTGGGACAGTGGATGTGGGTGAAGCGGTTGAAGAAGGTGTCCCGGAACTTGGTGTAGACGAAGTCGTTCACCCGCTTGCTGTTGCCCAGGTGGAGGGTGAAGGTGATGTTTTCCGGCTGGCAGTGGAAGGCCGCCGTGTGGGGGATGCCCAGGCGCTCCACATGCTTGAGGCCCATGACGGCCAGGGGGGAGGGCATCATGAAGTGCACCACGTCCGCCCAGGCCGCCGCCTTCTCGAAGACGTGCTTGTTGGGGATGGCCAGGCGCATCCCCTGGCTGGTGATGAGGTGCTCCACAATGGGGAGGAACTTCATCTGCCGGACGGCGTATTTGTAGTCCGTGGGCTTGCCGGTGGCGATGACCCGGACCTCGTTTCCGTGTTCCTTCAGGGCCGTGGCGAAGCGCCGGGCGCTGATGGTGGTCCCGTTGTTGGCGTCGTCGAACTGGTCGATGACCAAGACGATTTTCATAGTCCTCGCCGTCCCTCTCAACCCTGTGCCAGGGCTTTTTCCAGCCCCAGGGCCAGCTGGTCCGGACAGGAGGTGCTCTTGGCCCCGCAGCGGATGCCCTTCAGGCGCCGGACGGCCTCCTGGGCGGTCATGCCCTTCACCAGGACGGAGATGCCCTGGAGGTTGCCGCTGCATCCGCCTATGACTTGGAGATCCTGAATGACGCCCTGGTCATCCAGGTCCACCCGCATTTCACGGGAACAGACGCCGCGGGGCTGGAAGGTATACGTTTTCATATGGGTGCCCACTCCTTTTCGAGCCGCCGGGGACGGCGGTCAGTCGTTTAACCTATATACTATAGCATAGAAATGGGAAAAAGGCAAGCCCCGGAGGGCCTGCCTTTCTTGGGTCAGCTCTTTAAGAATTCGCCGGGGTCCACCGCCTCCCCGTCACGGGTGACGGAAAAATGGAGGTGGGGGCTCTGGGCGGCCTCGGCGGAGGCGGTGGTTCCCACCGCGCCGATGATCTGCCCGGCGGTGACCAGGTCCCCCGGCTCCACCGTGGGCTTCGCCTGAAGGTTGGAGTAGGTGGTGGTATAGCCTCCCTGGTGGTCGATGACCACGGTGGTGCCCATCAGGGGATCGTCCTCCACAGAGGAAACGGTGCCGGCGGTGGCCGCCAGCACGGTGGCACCGGGCTTGGCGGAGATGTCCACGCCGTCATGGGTCCGCCAGTCCGCCAGGGTGGGGCTGTAGACCAGCTGGTCCACGGAGAAGGCCATCAGTACCTCGCCCTTCAGGGGCTCCACGATGAGCCGGGGGGGCTCCGCCATCACCGGGGTGTCGTCCACCTTCGCTTCCGGCATGCTGGGAACGATTTCCACCTCCACCGGGACCGGGGCGGAGGCCTCCACCGGGGGCTCCTCGTCCTCCGGTTCCGGCTCCGGCTCCGGCACATAGGCGTTTTGCACCGGGGCGCTGACCGCCTCCGTGGGCGGCGTCTCCTCCGGGGCGGGCTTGTCCCCGCCGAAGAGCAGGAACCAGCCGCTCACCGCCGCCGCGATGAGGCAGACGGCCAGCAGGAGGTAAAAGCCCGTGCCGCTGAGGACGGATTTCAATTTGTGTTCCATGCAAGAGTTCCTCCCTCAATAGAAATAAGTCTGAGGGAAGTATGGACGGGCACAGGGAAAATTATACTGCCCCGCGCTTCATGGAACGCTTTTATTTTCGCGCCTCCAGGGCGGCGGCGTAGAGGTCGTTTTTGCCGAGGCCCGTGTGCTCCGCCACCTCTTTGGCGGCATCCTTCAGGCGCTGCCCGGCGTCCACCAGGGCCAGCACCTGGGCCGCGCCCTCCTCCAGGGTGAGGACGGCGGCCCTTGAGCGCTCCGCTCCGGCCACCACCAGGACGTATTCCCCCCGTGGGTCGTGGTCCCGGTAGTACTCCGCCGCCTCCCCCAGGGTGCAGCGGCGAATCTCCTCGTGGAGCTTGGTCAGCTCCCGGCACAGGGCGATCCGGCGCTCCGGGCCGAAGGTCTGGAGGAAGTCCTCCAGGGTGGGCCGGAGCTTGTGGGGGGCCTCGTGGAAGATCATGGTCCGGGTTTCGGCTTTCAGGCTCTCCAGATGTTCCCGGCGGCTGCGCTTATTGACGGACAAAAAGCCCTCGAAGGTGAAGCGCCCCGTGGGCAGGCCGCTGACCGCCAGGGCGGTCACCGCCGCGCAGCAGCCGGGGATGGCGGTCACCGTCACGCCGTGTTCCCCGCAGAGGCGAACCAGCAGCTCCCCAGGGTCCGAGATGGCGGGAGTCCCGGCGTCGGTGACCAGGGCGCAGCTCTCCCCCGCCAGGAGGCGGCTCAGCACCGCCTGCCCGGCGGCGGCGGCGTTGTGCTCGTGATAGCTCGCCAGGGGCTTTTTGATTCCAAAGTGGTTCAGCAGCTTCAGCGACACACGGGTGTCCTCCGCCGCGATGAAGTCCGCCGCCGCCAGGGTCTCCACCGCCCTGGGGGACAGGTCCCCCAGGTTGCCGATGGGCGTGGCCACCAGGTACAGCGTTCCGCTCATAGCGGGCCCTCCTCTCGAAAGTAAATGCGGTCCAGCTCCTTGGTCGGGGCCATCTCAGGCGTATACAGCACCAGCGGCGGCTCTGGGGAAAGCCCCGGCTTCCCGCCCCGGTTTCCCTCCAGCAGCACCAGAGAGGGGGCGGCTCCGGCCGTTATACAGACCAGCCGGAGGCGCTTGGGCTCCAGGCCGTTTTCCCGCAGGGCGCAGAGCAGGTCCGTCAGCCGCTCCGGCTTGTGGACCAGGCAGAAGCGCCCGCCCCAGCGCAGGGCCCGGCGGGCCGCGGCGCAGACGTCCGCCAGGGTGCAGTTCACCTCCGCCCTGGCGGTTTGCCGGGCTCTCTTCTCCGTCAGGGCGCCGCTGGTCACAGGATAATAGGGCGGGTTGCAGACGGCCAGGTCAAACTGTCCCGCCGGCAGCGCCTCCCGGTCCCTCAGGTCTCCCTGAAGAAATGTCAGGCGGTCCTCCAGGCCGTTTTCCGCCGCCCCGCGCTTCGCCAGGGCCACGGCCTCCGGCAGGAGTTCCAGTCCCGTCACCGTCAGTTCCCGCTGCCGCTGGAGGAGGAGCAGGGACAAAAGCCCCGCGCCGCTGCCCAGGTCCAGCACCCGGAGTCCCGGGCGCAGCCTGGGAAAGGCGGAGAGGAGAAAGCTGTCCGTCCCCATCGGAAACAGTCCGTCATCCCAGGCAACGCGGAGGCCCCCAGGCTTTAACAGCTCCCAGCGCTCCATCTCTCAGTCCCTCCGGGGCGGAAAGCCCGCCAGCTTGGCGTTCAGCTTGCTGTAAATCCGCTGCCGGAACCAGGGCTCTGTGGAGGCGGAGACCGCTTCCTCCAGGGAGAACCAAGCCACGGCGCTGTTCTCGTCGGCCTTGCGGCGCACCGGGGCGGCGGGGTCCGCCTCCAGGAGGAAGGTGACATTCAAGTGGAGGTGAGAGGAGACATACCGCCCCCGCTTCTCGTGGCCGTCCACCGTTAGGATCTCCACGGAGTAAATGTCTCGGGACACAGGCCGGACATTCTCCAGCCCGCTTTCCTCCCGGACCTCCCGCAGGGCCGTGGAGAGCAGGTCCCGCTCCCCGTCGGCGTGGCCCCCCAGCCAGGCCCAGGAGTTGTAAAGGTTGTGGTAGGCCAGCAGCACCCGGTCCCGGTCCGGGCTCACCACCCAGGCGGAGGTCGTCAGATGGGCCGGGTCCTCCCGGCCATAGAAGGCCTGTCCGTTTTCCAGCAGGCGCAGCAGCGCCTCCCGGTCCCGGTCCTCCTGTTCGTTCCAGGGCTGAAAGGCCCGCAGCTGAGAAATCAAGTCCATACGCAGTCCCTCCTCAAACCGGTTTATCGGCAGAGTTCATCATAGCACAGTTTGTCCAAAAGGGAAAGCGCCAAAATTCCGTCCCCGTTCCGCGTGTTCCCCCAAGGGGGCGGTCCGGACCTGGTAGAAACTGCCGGAAAAATGGAAAAAATGCACAATATATGGGGTTTGCCGCTGAAAACAAAAAATATGTCGAAGAAAACTTCTGTTTTTTTGTAATCCTGTCTTGAAAAATCTGGAAATTTATGCTATTTTATAGAAAACGAGCTGAGAGTGTCAGGACGCTCTGTCAGCCGATCAAGAAGGAAAGGTTTGGAATCATCATGGAACATCAAAGGACTGTACTTCTGGCGGACGCCAGCGAGGAATTCCGCGCCATGCTGCAGGAGGCCATCGAGCAGGCCGGTGAGTTTACCGTGGCGGCTTCCACCGGGAACGGACTGGAGGCGCTGCGGCTGATTGAGGAGCGGAAGCCGGACCTTCTGCTGACGGATGTGGCCCTGCCGGGGCTGGACGGGCTGGGTCTTCTCAAGGCGGTGAAGGACATGGATCCCTGCCCCAAGGCCATCATCGTCTCCGCCTTCTGCGGGCATCAGACCTTGGCGGACGCGGAGAAGCTGGGTGTGTGCTACTATCTGCCCAAGCCCTGCGAGCCCGCCTCCCTGGTGGAGCGGATGCACGGCATTTTCGAGGGACCCGCATCTCCCGACCTCCGGGTGCACGCCCTGCGGAACACCGTCACCAACGTGATTCACGAAATCGGCGTCCCCGCCCATATCAAGGGCTACCAATATCTGCGGGAGGCCATTATCATAGCGGTCAACGACATGGAAGTCATCAACGCGGTGACCAAGGTGCTCTATCCGGCGGTGGCCAAGCGCTTCGGCACCACGCCCTCCCGGGTGGAGCGGGCCATCCGCCACGCCATCGAGGTGGCCTGGGACCGGGGAGACCTGGAGACGCTGCAAAAGTACTTCGGCTACACCGTGTCCAACACCAAGGGAAAGCCCACGAACTCGGAGTTTATCGCCATGATCGCCGACCGGCTGATGCTCAGCGGAGACGGCTGGGTGCTGCGGGACCAGGGCTGAACGCGCACAGGAAAGAGGAGAGGCGGACGCCTCTCCTCTTTTGTTATGCCTCCGGCCTCAGCCGGGCGGCGGCGGCGGACATCTGCGCCTCTGTGCAGGGGCTTTCGAAGCGGATTTCCGCCGCCCGGCCCGGCCAGACCAGAAGCCAGGTGTCGGCGGGGTCCTCTTCATAATAGAGCCGGTAGGCCGCTTCCACGTTCCAGGGGGCCGGGTCCTCCGGGAGATAGCGCCGGGTGGTGAGGGTCATGCCCCGGAATTTGATGGGATCGTCCTTCAGCAGGTCCTTCAGCATGGACTTCTGGAGGCTGGGGTAGTTGGTCTCATAGAGGGTGTAGCTGAGGCCGAGGGTCTTGGGCCCTTCCCCTAAGAGGGCGGTCTCCCAGTACCGCCGCTCCGACACGAAGAGGGACCCCTGGCTGGAAAGCTCCCGGCTGACGTGGTCATAGCGCTCCCCGGTGAGCTCCGCCAGGGTCAGGGGGAAGTCCTGCCGGGGGAAGACGTCCCAGTCCCGACCCTGGTACGCATAGGTCTCCCCGGAGCCCGTTCCGCCGGAGAACCAGCCGAAGTGGATAGCCGTGTAGGTGAGCCCGCCGATGAGGGCGAAGGCCAGGACCACGTCTACCGCCAGGGTCGCCGCCATGTTGATCCCTTTGGAGACGTTCAGCCTCCGCATCAGCGCTGTGGTCCGCCGGACCAGGAAGATCAGCAGGTAAAACAAGGACATGTACAGGACAAAGTAGAGCACCCGCCCCCTGCCGCCGCCGGAGAGCTCCGATAGAATGTACGCCGCCACAGACAGGGTAATCAAGCCCCACATGGCCAGATTGGCCCGCCGGTAGCCCCGTCCCGCGGGGAGGCAGGGACCGCCGTCCTCCACGGCGCGGCGGGACCTCCGCCGCCAGAGGTAGTAGCCGGAGAGGAGGTAGATTTGGAGGCACACCGCGGGCACGGAGATGGCCGCGGCAAACAGGACGGCGTTGCTTCGGACCATGCCGTACAGGTCCCCGGTGACCAGGGCCCGGAAGAAGTCCCGGGCCACAAAGAGGATCAGGAGCAGGGCGGCGAGGTTGGTGGGGATAAAATTTTTCTTCATGGAGCGGTGGATGTTTTGAAGCCGCAGGGCTTCGTCGGTCTCCAGGGGAACGGCGGCGGGGTCGCCGGTGACAAAAATCTGCATCTGGAACCAGTCGCAGACCTTCTCCCACCCGGCGGCGGCGCAGAGCTCCGCCAGGGACTGCTGCTCCTCCGTGGGGCCGGGGTTGAACCAGGAGGCCCCGGCGCTGTAGGTGACGGCATACCGGAGGTTCGCGGGCTCGGCCCGGCGGTACTTCCAGAAGGTGGGCCCCGCCTTTTCCAGCCGCCAGCCTTGGGCGGCCATGGCGGAGAGGTGCTCCTCCACGCCCCGGTAGTCGTAGAGGCAGAAGTTGTTCCAGCGGTATTTCGTGTCTCTCATGGCAGTCGTCTCCTCTCTCCCGTACAGGCCTGGTAATCCTCCGTCAGCACCAGCAGACGGCGGTACTCCGCCTCCAGAACCTCCCGGCCCTTGGCGGTAATGAGATAGCTCCGCTTCCGGCCCGCCACGGCGGTCTCCCGAATCATCTCCGACTGCTGGAAGCTGTCCAGCAGGTTGTACAGGGTTCCGGGCCCGATGGAGACCCGGCCCTGGGTCCGCTCGGCCACCCAGGCCATGACGTCCGCGCCGCAGCGCTCCTCCCGGAGGGAGAGAAGAATGTAGAACATGGGCTCCGTCAGGGTCTGAAACTTCTCTCGCGCCACGCCGCCGCCTCCTTAATATCGAATATCGTTATTACTGAGTCCAGTATAATATCGAACATCGATATTGTCAAGAGGGAGGCTGAAAAAAGACGGCAAAAAGCCGCCCGGCCGGGCGGCGAAAATTGACAGGCGCTGGAAGGTGTGGTAGGATGGGGGCAGAAGGACGCTGTTGCACTTGAGCGGTCAGTCCACCGTTTGCACCCCTAAGCAAATCCAACACAGGGGGAGGTGGTACGTGGATGTGGAAGAAACGGCTTTTTGCCGTACTGCGTTTCCTGGTGTTTTTCACCATGGCGGCGCTGATACTTACCACGAAAGCGTGTTAGCCGCCCGGTCTGCCCCCGAGCGGCTAACAGTTCGTTAGTTCGTGAGATGGACTGACCGTCTTGCAACAGTGTCCTTCTATCTCATAGTATATGCGCTCCCGCCCGGTTTGTCAAGAGGACGATCCGGGTGTCTTAGTCTCAAGCCAGCTCCGCCAATCCCGTATAGAGCTGGTAGTACCGCCCTCTCTGTTCCAGGAGGTCGTCGTGGTCGCCCCGCTCGATGATCTCCCCCTGTTCCAGGACCATGATGGCCTTGGCGTTGCGGACGGTGGAGAGACGGTGGGCGATGACGAAAACCGTCCGGCCCGCCATGAGACGGTCCATGCCCTTTTCAATCAGCTTTTCCGTCCGGGTGTCGATGGAGCTGGTGGCCTCGTCCAGGATGAGCACCGGGGGATTGGCGCAGGCCGCCCGGGCGATGTTCAAAAGCTGCCGTTCCCCCTGGCTGAGGCTGCCGCCGTCGCCGGAGAGCACGGTCTGGTAGCCCTGGGGCAGGTGGCGGATGAAGTTGTCGGCCCCCGCCAGCTTGGCTGCGGCCTCCACCTCCTGGTCCGTGGCCTCCAAACGGCCGTAGCGGATGTTGTCCGCCACGGTGCCGGTGAAGAGGTGGGTGTCCTGGAGCACCACGCCCAGGGAGCGGCGCAGGGACTCCTTGGCGATGTCCCGAACGTCGATGCCGTCGTAGGTGATGGTCCCGCCCTGGATTTCATAGAAGCGGTTGATGAGGCTGGTGATGGTGGTTTTTCCCGCGCCGGTGGAGCCCACGAAGGCAATCTTCTGGCCGGGTTTGGCGAAGAGGCTGACGTCGTGGAGAATGATCCGACCCTCGTCATAGCCGAAGACCACGCGGTCGAAGCGCACGTCGCCCCGGAGGGGGACCAGGGTCCCGTCGGGCTTCAGCCAGGCCCAGGCGTTGGTGTCCCGGTGGACCCGTGTGACGGTCCCGCTCTCGTCGGCCTCCGCCCGGACCAGGCGGACCTTGCCCTCGTCGGTTTCCGGCGGGGTCTCCATGATCTCAAAGATGCGCTCCGCGCCGGCCACGGCGGAGAGGATGGTGTTTACCTGCTGGGAAATCTGGGTGATGGGCTGGCCCACCTGCCGGGAGTACTGGAGGAAGGCCGCCAGGCCCCCCAGGTCTCCGTTCCGGATGGCCAGGAGCCCGCCCACGCAGCAGGTGACGGCATAGTTGATATAGTTCAAATTCCCCATGGCGGGCATCATCATGCCGGAGAAAATCTGGGCTCGGGTGGCCGCGTCCCGATAGGCCAGGTTCCGCTTCTGGAAGCCCGCCCGGGCCTCCGGCTCGTGGTTGAAGACTTTGATGACCTTTTGGCCCTCGATCATCTCCTCGATATAGCCGTTGACCTCGCCCAGGGCCTTCTGCTGGTCGGCGAAGTACCGCCGGGAGCGGGACCCGATGGTCTTCACCACTCCCAGCATCACCAGAAGGGTCCCGAAGGTAATGAGGGTCAGGGCGGGGCTTAAGACCAGCATCATGGCGATGGTGCCGGTGAAGTTCAGCGTACAGGAGACCAGGCTTCCAAAGCTGTTGTTCAGGGCCTCGGAGACCGTCTCGATGTCGTTGGTGTAGCGGCTCATCAGTTCGCCGTGGGTGTGGGCGTCGAAGAACTTCAGGGGCAGGTCCTGCATCCTCCCGAAGAGGTCCGCCCGGATTTTCGCCACGGTGGTCTGGGAGATGTGGACCATGATGCGGCTGTAGCCGAAGGAGCAGACCGCTCCCGCCACGTACACCGCCGCCATGACGCAGAGCATCCGGGCCAGGCCCGGAAAGTCTCCGGGGAGGATATAGTCGTTGATGAGGGGGCGGATGAGGTAGGACCCGCCCACGGTGCAGGCGGAGCTCACCACCAGCAGCGCCGCCACCAGGGCCAGGTGGAGCTTATAGCGGCCCAGATACCGCATCAGCTTCCCCAGGGTGCCCCGGATGTTCTTGGGCTTGCGGAAGCCGCCGCCGGGGCCGTGAGGGCCGGGACCGGGTCCGTGCTTAGCCATCGATGCTCCCTCCTTCCTGCTGGGACTGGCAGACCTCCCGGTAGATATCGCAGGTCTCCATCAGTTCGTCGTGGGTTCCCTGGGCGGCGACGCGCCCGCCGTCCATCACCAGAATCCGGTCCGCCTCCCGGACGGAGGCCACCCGCTGGGCGATGATGAGCTTGGTCGCGTCCTTTAATTCGCGAGCGAAGGCCGCCCGGATGTTCGCGTCCGTGGCGGTGTCCACGGCGCTGGTGGAGTCGTCCAGAATCAGCACCTTGGGCTTCTTCAGGATGGCCCGGGCGATGCACAGCCGCTGCTTCTGCCCGCCGGAGACGTTCACGCCCCCCTGGCCCAGGTCCGTGTCCAGGCCGTCGGGCATGCGCTCCAGGAACTCGTCGGCGCAGGCGGCCCGGCAGGCGGCCCAGAGCTCCTCCTCTGTGGCCTCGGGGTTTCCCCAGAGGAGGTTTTCCCGGATGGTCCCGGTGAACAGGGTGTTTTTTTGCAGCACCATGCTGACAGACTCCCGGAGCCGCTCCATGGTATAGGAGGCCACGGGCTTCCCGCCCACGGAGACCGTGCCCTTGTCCGCCTCGTAGAGCCGGGGAATCAGGGAGACCAGGGAGGTCTTGCCGCTGCCGGTGCCCCCCAGGATGCCCACGGTTTTCCCGGAGGGGATGTGCAGGCTGACGTCCTCCAGAATCCACTCGGGGCTCTCGGCGCTGTATTTGAAATACACATGGTCGAAGTCGATGGAGCCGTCGGCGGGGTCGGCGGCGGGGTCCTCCGCCCCCTCGTCGGTGATGGCGGGGACCTCGCCCAGCACCTCCGCCACCCGCTTGGCGCAGGCCACAGTGCGGGTCAGCATCATGAAGATCATGGAGACCATCATCAGGGACATCATAATCTGGGTGATATAGGTGAAATAGGTGATGAGCTTCCCGGCCTCCAGGGTTCCGGCGTAGACCATCTGGCCGCCGAACCACATGACGGCGATGATGGTCCCGTAGATGATCAGCATCATCAGGGGCATGTTGACCACCACCCGGCCGAAGGCCCGGAGGGAGGTGTTTTTCAAATCGTCGTTGCGCTCCGCGAACTTCTCCCGCTCCCGGTCCTCCCGGACGAAGGACTTCACCACCCGGACCCCCGCCAGGTTCTCCTGCACCACCAGGTTCAGCGCGTCGGTCTTCTCCTGGAGGGAGCGGAACAGGGGCCCGGTGGTGGTCAGCAGGATGACCACCACCACCAGCAGCAGGGGCAGGGCCGCCAGGAAGACGCTGCTGAGCCGGTAGCTGATGCGGATGGAAAAGAACAGGGCGGCCACCAGCATCACCGGGGCCCGGACCATCAGGCGCATGGACATCATCAGGGACATCTGGAGGTTGTGCACGTCGTTGGTCAGCCGGGTCACCAGGGAGGCGGTGGAGAAGCCCTCGATGTTGGAAAAGGCGAAGGTCTGGATGTGGTCGTACTCCGCCCGGCGGAGGTTCGCCCCGAAGCCCATGCCGGCCACGGACGAGGTCACCGCCGCCCCCAGGCCGAAGCAGAGGGAGGCCACCGCCAGGAGAATCATCAGCCCGCCCTTGCGCAGGATGTAGGACTGGTCGGCGTTGGCAATGCCCACGTCCACGATGTCGCGCATGACCAGGGGGATCAGCAGGTCGACGCCGGCCTCCATGGCGCTGCACGCCACGCCCGCGGCAATCCAGGGGGCATAGGGCCGGGCGTGGGGCCAGAGTTGTTTCGTCATGTTTCGGATTCCTCCTTGAGATTTTGAATCACGCGGTCCAGAAGGGTGCACAGGGTCTCCCGTTCCTCCTGGGAAAAGCCCCGGACCATGGCCGCTTCCGCATCCAGAAAGCTCTGCTGAAAGAGGGCTTGCTGCTCCGCCCCCTTCTCCGTCAGGGTGATGAGGCGGCGCCGGGCGTCCGCGCCGCTGACGGAGCGGCGGACCAGGCCCTTCTCCTCCATCCGGTCCAGCACGCCGTTGATGGTGGAGGGCTTCACCCGGAGGAACTCCGCCAGCTCGTGCTGGGGGACCCGCCCGCCGTGCTGCTGGAGATAGAGGAGCACGTGGGTTTGGACCGGGGTCACGTCGTATCGGGAGACCCGGGCGTCCATGTTGGCCTTGGCCAGCTTGGCCGCCCAGCCCAGGGCGGGACCCAGGCCCCTGCGGCAGTCGTTCATGCAATCAGCTCCCTGTCTTCATCCCCGAAGGGACAAGGTCGTTAGCATACTAAATGTTAGCGTGCTAAATATTAGCACAATCTAACAGCCCTGTCAAGGGCGAATTCTGGATAATTTTTGAACGATTTGTAAATATCAGGGAGCAAAATTTGTAGAATGTAAACAAAGTGTGAAGCTTGAAAGAAAGCCGTTGACAATTGGGGGACCTGCCGCTATGATAAACCCAACAAGCGGAAACCGCTTGCTGACCCCACCATTTTCCCTCTCCTTTCTCTATACCATACAGGAAAGCGGGCCGCCCCGGCGGGGCGCCCCCGGTGCGGTGGTGCCGGCCCAGCGCATGGG
>VSMY01000081.1 GCA_009773995.1 Oscillibacter sp.
CACGGACCCCCTGTCCATCCCCACCGGGGAGATTGCCCCCGTGGAGGGCACCCCCATGGACCTCCGTAAGCCCATCCCTATCGGGAGGCGCATCGGGGAGGACTTCCCCCAGCTTCTCCAGGCGGGGGGCTATGACCACAACTGGATACCGAACGGCGGGCCGGGCTCTCTCCGGCCCATCGCCCGGGTCGCTTCCCCCGCCTCCGGCGTCTCCATGGAGGTCCTCTCCACCCTCCCCGGCGTGCAGTTCTACACGGGGAACTACCTGGACGGCTGCCCCGCCGGGAAGGGCGGCGCGCCCTACGGGGGCCGCTGGGGCTTCTGCCTGGAGACCCAGTTCTACCCCGATTCTCCCAACCATGAAAACTTCCCCTCCTGCGTCCTCCGGGCGGGAGAGGTCTTCCATCACACCACGGCGTTCCGCTTCTCTGTGAAGTAGCTGAAAGCTGATTCGACGGGAAGGAAGGGTGTGTGCGGGAAACCCAGGAAGGGTTTCCTGCACCATTTAAATCTTAAGTTTTCAGAACGTCCCACGGGTTCTGAAAACTTGCTCATGCTGTCGAAAATACTTTTTCGACAGCATGACAGGACCGGCCTTTCAAGGCCGGTCCTGTTTTTCAGTCCTCCAAAAACTCGTCCAAATTCTCCAGCGTCACCGGCCGGTAGGGGAGCCAGACATAGTGCCCCTCCTTCAAATCCACGGCCTGGGCCGGGTCCTCCCCGGTCCAGAGGGCCAGGGCCAGGTCCATCATGGCCTGGGCCTGGCCCCGGCCGTCGTTGTGGACGGTGCCGTAGAGCTGCCCCGCCGCCACCGCCTCCAGGGCCGGAGCCGTGGCGTCCACCCCCACGATGAGGGGCCAGCGGTCCCGCGGCGTTGACGCCAGGGCGTCGATGGCCCCCAGGGCCATGTCGTCGTTGTTGGAGAAGATGACCTCAATGCCGTCTCCAAACTCCTCCAGCCACTGGGCCGTCCGGGCGGCGGCCTGGGCCCGGTTCCAGTTGGCGGTCTCGTTGGCCAGCTTTTCCACCTCCACGCCCCCGTCGGTGACGGCCTTGATGGAATACTCCGTCCGCAGCAGGGAGTCCTGGTGGCCCGGCTCCCCCTCCAGCATCACGTACTGGAGGACCCCGTCGCCGCTGCGGTCCAGGGCCTCCCGGTCCGCCCGCCAGGCGTCCAGCACCAGCTTCCCCTGGAGCTCGCCGCTCTCCCGTGCGTCGGCCCCCACGTAGTAGATCCGGTCCCAGCGCTGGATGTCCTCCGCCACCGGCTGGCGGTTGAAAAACACCAGGGGCACCCCCTCGGCCTCCGCCTTGTCGGCGATGACCGCCGCCGCCGTCCGGTCCACCAGGTTGACGAACAGCACGTCGCAGCCACGGGCCAGGAAGCGGTCCACCTGGTCCATCTGGGTGCTCTGGCTGCTCTTCCCGTCGGCGATGAAAAGGGTGATCTTTTCCCCCGTCCCGCTCTCCGCCTCCCGGACCAGGCCCTCCAGGTCCTGGGCCATGGCGGAGATGAAGGTGTCGTCCTGGGTGTAGAGGGCCGCGCCCACCCGGAGGCTCTCGTCCTTCCCCCCGCCGCAGGCGGAGAGGAGCAGCAGCGCCGAGGCCAGCAGCGCCGCCGGCAGGGCGGCCCGCCTACCGGCTGGAGGACGACATGATGGGAAACAGAAGCTTCTGGTTTTCCGGCGCATAGATATCCTCCTCTCGCAGAATGAAGAAGGGCAGGGGATTCATGGTCCCGCCCGTCCCCCGGACGGCGTTCACCGCCCGCCGCACCGCCAGATACCCCGCGGCGTAGTCGCTCCAGGCGGCAATGGCGGCAATGTTCCCCCGCTCCAGCTGGGCGGTGACGGCGGCGGCGGACCCCACGCCGTACAGGGCGTAGTCCCGGCCCTCCGCCTCCCGCCGCTCGGCGGCCCGCTGGGTCGCTGGGGGCTCGAAGGCCATGACCCACCGGGGGGCCTCCTCCGGCAGCTCCTCCGCCCTCCGGGAGGGGACCCCGGACGCCGCCAGGGTCTCCTCCGCCGCTCCCAGCCGATCCGCCACCCCGGCGCACCGCCCGGCGGTGTCCAGCAGCAGCACCTCCCCGCCGTCCCAGTCCTCCAGCAGGGCCTGGGCCAGCTCCCTCCCCAGCAGGGCGTTGTCCGGGGCCACCACTCCCGCAGCCCCCTCCATGGGGGACTCCAGGGTCACCGCGGGGCAGACCACCAGCCAGGGGTCCAGGGCGGCGGACAGCGCCGCCGGGTCCGCCGGCACCACCACCAGGGCCGCCGCCCCGTCCTCAATCTCCCGGAGGAGCAGAGTCTCTTGCTCCGCGCTGTCGCCCGCAGCGGTGAGGGTGAGGAAGCGGAGCTCCGCCCCCAGCTCGTCCGCCGCCTGCTCCATGCCCTGCCGGGCCACGGTCCAGCCGGAGCTGTCCGTGTCCCGGAGCATGACGGAGAGGGACAGCAGCTGCTCGTCCCGCTTCCCCCGGAGGAACTGGGGCAGGGCCAGGGACAGCGCCGCCGCCAGTCCCAAGGCCGCCAGGATAACGATTTGAATGAGCCTGCTTTTCTCCGTCCTCATAGCTCCTCCCCCTGCCGGCGGCGCTCCGCTTCCTCCCGGTCCAGGGCCGGGAGGCGGATGCGCACCAGCGTGCCCTCGTCCGGCTCGCTGAATATGGTCAGGCCATAGCCCTCCCCGAAGGTGAGGCTTACCCGCTGGTGGACGTTCCGCACGCCGATGCCGGAGCCGCGGGTCCGCACCTCGGGCCGGTCCGCGTCCAGGAGGGAGGCCGCCAGCTCGGGGCGCATCCCCAGGCCGTTGTCCTCCACATCGATGAGCAGGTCCTCCCCCTCCCGGTAGGCGGTGACCCGGATAAGCCCGTCGTCCTCCGCGCTGGACATCCCGTGGTAGATGGCGTTCTCCAGCAGGGGCTGGATGATGAGCTTCAGGGTGTACAGCCCCTCGGTCCCCGGCTTTGCCTGAATCTCCGTGGTGAACTTGTTCTTAAAGCGGATCTGCTGGATGTTCATGTAGTGCCGGGCGTGCTCCAGCTCGTCCGCCAGGGGGATGATGCTTTTCCCCTTGCTCAGGGAGATGCGGAAGAGCCTCGCCAGGGAGGTGACCATCTGGATAGCCTCGGCCTGCTGGCCGGACTCCGTCATCCAAATGACGGAATCCAGGGTGTTGTAGAGAAAATGGGGGTTGATTTGAGACTGGAGGACCTCCAGCTCGCTGCGGCGCTTCTCTCCCTCCTGGCGGACGATGTCGTCCATCAGGTGCCGCATGGTGGAGACCATGGAGGCCACGGCGTGACTCAGCCGCTGGACCTCGTAGCAGCCGCCCTCCTCGATTTTCACATTGGCCAGCCCTTTGTCCAGCTCCCGGATGGACCGCTCCAGCCGGAGGATGGGGTCCGAGATCCGGGCGGAGATCAGAAAGTTCAAAAAGGCCATGAGGAAAATGGAGAACAGCAGCAGGGTCAGGCCAAACAGGGGCAGCTGGGGGGAGGCGGCGCTCTCCGCCGGGGCCACGCCCACCAGCTTCCAGCCGGTGTAGCCCACGGTCTTTATGGTGACCTGCCGGGACCTGCCCTGGAAGGTCTCCTGATGGCTCCCATCCCGGTACGACGCCGCCGCACGGTTGTTCTCCTCCAGAAGGCCGGTATAGATCAGCTGCTGGCGGGGGTGGTAGATCAATTCCCCGTCGCCGTCGATGAGGTAGAGATAGCCCCCGCTGCCCAGCGTCACGTCCCGGCAGACCTGCTCGATGCCGCTGAAGCTCATGTCCACCAGCAGCACGCCGCCCTGGGTAACTCCGTCCCTCGTCAGCTGGACGTGGCGGCTGAGGGATACCACCCAGCGGTAGGGGTAGTCCGGGTCGTCGAAGATGTTCTGGACGTGGGGCGTGGAGAAGTGCAGGTTTTCCATGCTTTGGCTGGCGGAGCGGAACCAGTCGCTCTCCGCCGTCTCCGCGTCCCGTTTCAGGGCCGTCAGGGGCACGGCGGACACCAGCCCGCCCTCCCCGTCGAAGACCGCCAGGGACACCAGATCGTCCCGGTTTTCCTCGTAGAGCAGGCTCAGATCCCCGGTGAGGTCGCCCTCCGCCAGGTCCGTGTTCTTGATGCTCCGGTAATACACCGTGTCGGAAATGCGCATCATCCGCCGGAGGTAGCTGTCCAGCGTCAGGTTGGCCTGGGCCAGCACCCGGCGGCTGTTCTCCGCCACCAGGTCCTCGTTGGCGGAGGAGAAACGCCAGATGAGGCTGACGCTCATCAGCAGCATCCCCGCCGCCGCCACGGCGGTGAAGGCCAGGGAAAGGACCATCTGGATGCTCATTTTGCGGTAACGCTCCACCCACTGGGCGGCCAGGCGGCGGAAAAAGCGCATGGCGTTCCCTCCCCTTTCTCAATGAGTCTTGCTTTTCCAGGGGAAAAGCAATGCCGGGCCATGGCCCGGCATTGAAAACGCCTGGGCTCCGGCTCTTCGGTTTTCGGTTATTCGCTCCGGCCGTCCGGGACTGCCCAGGGCTGGAAGAAACCCTCCGGGACGTCCTGCCAGTCGATTCCGACGTGATAGGCAAGCTCCTCGCTGGGCAGGCTTCCCGCCGGGAACTCGATGAAGAGGCCGTCCCGGCCAAAGCCGATCCACTCCGGCTCCAGGGCCTCCGCCATCTCCGCCCGGAGGACCGGATTGTCGATCCAGCCCGGCAGCTCCGGCAGACGGCGGCGAACCTCCTCCTCCGGGACGGCGAAGAGGGCCCAAGGGTCCAGCTTCTCCCCGGTCTCCCGGTCAAAGGCGTCGTGGAGGCTGAAGCCCCGATAGGTCTGCGTGCCGTATACATTCGGTAGGGTCACGCCGGTTTCAAAGTACATCACCCGCCGGCTGGAGGCCGTGGGCGTCACCTCCTGCCGGATATGGCCGGCCTGGAAATCCTCTCCCAGCTCCCGGTACGCGGCGTAAGCGTTCTCCAGCTCCTCCTGTTCATCATACAAAAGCCCCTGGGCCTCGTAATAGGCCCGGACCTTTCCCTGGGCCGTCTCGCTCAAATCCTCGAAGTTTTCCGAGTCCATGACTATGACGTCCTCCGGCCCCCGGGGCTCCTCCACCCGCAGAAGCTCCGTGCCGTCCGTCAGGCGATAGGTATAGCTCCCCCAGGAATCGTAGTCCAGACGGTCCACCGGCGTGCCGTCCCGAAGGGTCAGGGCCTCCCGCTCCAGGATGGCGGTGATGGAGATGTTCTGGCCCCAGTAGGCGGGGATGCTCTCCCCCTCCGCCGTCTCCAGCTTCTCCTTCCGGGAATAGCACCAGGCGCTAAGCTCGTTCCCCGGCTGAAGGTCCTCCCGGAACGCCTCCATGGCCTCCTCGCTGGTCCAGCTTCCCTCTCCCCTGGGCCAGACGCTGGTGCCCTCCGCCAGCAGCACACCGGTGCGCTTCCCGCCCCGCTCCAGGATGAGGGCGGTGAGGGCCCCGTTTTCGTCCGTCCGGACCTCCGTCAGAGCGCCGGAGATGTTCTTCTCGTCCTGGCAGGCCGTCAGGCCCAGGGCCAGCAGGACGGCCAGCGCCAGCGCAAGGATTCGTTTCATGGGGCATCCCTCCTAACTCTTCTGTCCGGCTCTGAATTTTGAGGGGGACAGGCCGAAGTGACGCTTGAAGACATAACTGAAATAATTTGGGTCCGTGAAGCCCGTGGCCTCGGCAATGCGGTAGGTCTTCTCGTCCGTCTCCCGAAGGAGCCTGGCCGCCTCCTCCATGCGGACCTTCGTGACGTAGGCGGTGAAGCTGAGGCCTACTTCCCGTTTAAACAGGGTGGAAAAATACGTAGGGGACAGGTGAATGTGGGAGCACAGGGTCTCCACGCTGAGCTGCTCGTCGGTGTAGTGCCCGGCGATATAGTCCTTGGCCCGCTCCACCATCTGCCAGGCGGAATCGCTCCGCCGCCTTCCCAGCAGGTCGTGGAGCCGCCCGCAGCGCTCCGCCAGCCAGTCCCCCAGCTCCTCCAGGCTGGAAAAGCCGGAGACGGACACCGTCCCGGTGAAGCCCTCGCCGAAGACCTCCTCCACGGGGAGCCCCCCGGACCGGGTCAGCCGGACCAGGCAGGTCACTACCTCTAATAAGAACAGGTCGCACTTGGAGAGGGACAGGCCCGCCTGGCGCAGCCGCTGGATCAGCTCCCGGACCACCGCCTCCGCCTGTTCCCGAGTGCCCAGCTTCACGGCGGCGGAGAGGGCCCTCTGGTCCTCCTCCTCGAAGGAGGGGGCAGCGGCGGACTGGGGCTCCAAGTCGCCGATGTAGATGACCCGGCCCCCGCCCGCCAGCACCCGGTAATCCAAGGCGGACCGGGCCCCGGCGGCGCTGCGGTTCAGCTCCTCCGGCCCCCGGCAGACAAGGCCCACTCCGGTGGTAAGCCGGAGGCCCAGATAGCTCTGGGACAGCCGGGAGAGCCGCTCCAGCTCCTCCAGCAGGGGGTACAGCCGTTCCTCCCGGTCCAGGTGGACCAGCAGGGCCGCCATGTCCCCATAGAGCACCACCCTGGCGGCACATCCCTCCAGGGCGAAGTGCTTTTCCAGGAAGGACTGGACCGAGAGGAGCAGCAGCTCGTCCCGCTCCCCCTCGTCCCCGTCTACATGGACCAGGGCGGCGGCCCACAGGCCCTGGGGCAGGCTGATCTCATACCGGGCCGCCCGGTCCTGGACCTGTTCAGGGCGGAGCTGGCCGCTGAGAAGCCGGGTGTAAAACAGCTCCCGCAGTACGGGGAGGCTCTCCTCATACCGGCGGCGCAGGGTCTCCATGTCCCGCCGCTCCAGGCGCTGGCGGTCCAGCTGCTCCCGGAGCTTTTCCAGCACCTGGATGAGCTCCGGGGCGTTGATGGGCTTTAAGATATACTCGGACACCCCCATGCTTACCGCCTGGCGGGCGTACTCGAAGTCATCGAAGCCGGAGAAGACCACCAGCCGGGCCCCCGGCAGAAAGACCCGCAGTCTCCGGCACAGCTCCAGCCCGTCCAGGAAGGGCATCTTGATGTCCGTGAGCACCACGTCGGGCCGGAGCTGCTCCGCCAGTTCCAGGGCCTCCTCGCCGTTGCCCGCCTCCCCCACCAGGCGGAAGCCCAGGGAGGCCCAGTCGATTTTCCGGCTGATGCCGGAGCGGATTTCCTCCTCGTCGTCGGCCAGCAGAACCCGATACTCCTCCATGGCTGTCCCCTCCTTTTTTCGCTGTCCTCAGTATACCGCAAAAAAGCCCGCTTGAAAAGAAGGTCCGGCGCGAAAAGCGCCGGACCCTTGGTTTTTTTACAGATGGAGTTTTTCTTACTTCTTTGCCAGGTACTTCCGCAGGTCCAGCGCCACGGCCACGATAATGACCAGGCCCTGGGCGATGAAGGTATAAGCCGGGTCCACCCGGAGGAACTGGAGGCAGATTTTCAGAATCTCGAACACCAGCACGCCGATGAGGATGCCCCCGACTTTGCCCACGCCGCCGTTGGTGGACACACCGCCGATGGTGCAGGCCGCGATGGCCTCCAGCTCATAGCCGAAGCCCGTGGCGGTGGAGGCGCCGCCGGCCTTGGCGCCCACCAGGAAGCCGGCGACGGCGTACAGGATGGAGGCCAGCACGTAGATGCGGATAATGGTGGCCGGGACGTTGACGCCCGCCACCTGGGCGGCGTTTTCATTTCCGCCGATGGCGTACATATATTTACCGTGCCGGGTCTTGTTGTACAGGAACAGCATGTAGGCTCCTACCACGATGGCAAAGATGGCCAGGTAGGGGATGGGACCCAGGGAACCCAGGGCCACATTGGAATAAGAGCTCTTGAAGCCGCCTAGGGGATCGTTGCCCGTCACCACGGAGCACAGGCCGTAGACGATGGTCTGCATGCCCAGGGTGGCGATGAAGGGGGGCACCTTCAAGAAGGCGATGACGCAGCCGTTGATGGCTCCGAACACGGCCATGATGAGGATGACCACCAGCAGGGCCGCGAACCAGGGAAGGTCCGGCATCCAGGGCAGGGCCCGAGCAGCGTAGTCCACGCTCTGGAGCATCATGGCGGCGAGGCAGGCGGAGAGTCCCACCTGACGGCCGGCGGAGAGGTCCGTGCCCTTGGTGATGAGGCAGCCGGACACGCCGCAGGCGATGATGAACCGGGGGGACACGTTGACCACCAGGTTTTTGAAGTTGGCGGGCTTCCAGAAGTTGTCGGCCACGAATCCCACGAACAGGGCCAGGATAAAGATCAGGATGATAATGGCGTTGTTGGACAGGAAGTTTTTCACCGCTTTGGCGTTCAGCTTTTTGTTCTCCATGGTTTCTCTCCTCCTTATTCAAACTGGGTGGCCAGGGCCATGATGTTTTCCTGGTTGGCGTCTTTCCCGTCGATGAAGCCGGTGACCCGGCCGTCGCACATGACCATGATCCGGTCGGACATGCCGATGAGCTCGCTCATTTCGGAGGAAATCATAATGACGCTCTTACCCTGCTTCGCCAGCTCCGCGATGATGCAGTAGATTTCATATTTCGCGCCCACGTCGATGCCCCGGGTGGGCTCGTCCAGGATGAACACGTCCGGGTCGTTGGCCAGCCACCGGCTGATGAGCACCTTCTGCTGGTTGCCGCCGGAGAGGGACTGAATCAGCGTCTTGGACGAGGGGGTCTTGATGGAGAGCTTCGCCACGTTGTCCTGGACGAGCTGCTCGATTTTCCCGTCGTCCAGCACGAAGCCGCCGATAAGATATTGATTCAAAGAGGCGATGGACACGTTGTCCGCGATGGAGAGCACCCCCAGGATGCCCGTGGCCCGGCGGTCCTCCGTCAGCATGGCGATGCCGCTGTCGATGGCCTGCTTGGGCTGGTTGATTTTCAGTTCCTTGCCCTTGTAGGTAATTTTGCCCGCGCTGTGGCAGCGGAGGCCGAAGAGACCCTCCATCAGCTCCGTGCGCTGGGCCCCGACAAGCCCGGCCACGCCCAGGATTTCACCCCGGCGGACCTGGAAGGAGGCGTGACGGAAGCTCTTGGGGTTGATGGAGGTGAAGTCCTCCACCTCGAAGACCACCTCGCCGGGGACGTTGCTCCGGGGCGGATAGAGGTTGCTGAGCTCCCGGCCCACCATCTTGGTAATGATGAAATCCGTGGTCAGGCCCTTGGCGTCCCAGGTACCGATGTACTGGCCGTCCCGCATAATGGTGACCTCGTCGCTGATGCGCAGGATTTCGTCCATTTTGTGGGAGATGTAGACAATGGCCACGCCCTTCTGCCGCAGCTCACCCACGATGGTGAAGAGGGCTTCCACCTCCGCCGCCGTCAGGGAGGACGTGGGCTCGTCCAGAATGAGGACCTTGCAGTCGGCGGACACGGCCTTGGCGATTTCCACCAGCTGCATCTGGGAGACGCTGAGGCTGCCCAGCTTGGCCCTGGGGTCGAAGTTCAGGTGAACCTCCTTCAAGACCGCCGCCGCGTCCTGATACATTTTCTCGTGGTCGATGGTGACGATGGGCCCAATGCGCCTGGTGGGGTAGCGGCCCACGTAGATGTTCTCGCCGATGCTCCGCTCCGGAATGGGCTGGAGCTCCTGGTGCACCATGGCAATGCCCCGGTTCAGCGCGTCCAGAGGCCCCTTAACCTGGACCTTTTCGCCCTCGTAGATGAGCTCCCCCTCGTCCATGTGGTAAATGCCGAACATGCACTTCATCAGCGTGGACTTGCCCGCGCCGTTTTCTCCCATCAGCGCGTGAACGGTGCCGGGGCGGAGCTTGAGCTGCGCGTGATCCAGGGCCTTGACGCCGGGGAAGGTCTTGACCACGTCACGCATTTCCAAACGATATTCTGACAATTTACGGTCCCCCCTTGTTCATGTTGGCTTTTCCATAACCGGCAAAGAATGGCGGAAGCCGGGTTTCGCCGGCTATGGAAAAGAGGGGCGCGTGCGCTTCGGCACGCGCCCCTGTCAGACGTTTTCGCGTTGTTTGATGAACTTGGATTACTTCATGAAGTCGCCCACGTTGTCGGGAGTGACCTTCACATAGTCGACATAGACGCTCTGGTTCCCGGAGCTGTAGGTGGTTCCGCTCAGGAGCTTCTCCATCTCGGCGACGGCTCCGGCGGCCTGGCCGTTGGCGTCGTTCAGGACGGTTCCGGTCATGTTCCCGTTGCTGACTTCGTTCAGGGCCGCGTCCAGGGCGTCCACGCCCACCAGGTAGATGTCCTCGTTGACCTTCCGGCCCGCAGACTGGATGGCCTGGAGCGCACCGATGGCCATATCGTCGTTGTTGCAGAAGACGACCTCGATTTTGTCTCCGAACTGAGCCAGGTCGTTGGCGCAGATGGTCTGGCCCTTCTCACGGTCCCAGTCGCCCCGGGTCAGGTTCAGCTGCTCGACCTCGACGCCGGCGTCGGTCAGAGCCTTGACGGAGTACTCGGTACGGAGCTGGGCGTCGATGTTTTCAGGGTCGCCCTGGATCATGATGTAGGAGACTTTTCCGTCGCCGTTGATGTCGCCCTTGTTGGGGGTGTCCAGAATCAGCTCGCCCTGGAAGGTGCCGGACTGGGCGGCGTCGCAGCCGACGTAGACCAGCTTGTCATAGGCGGCCATCTGGTCGGCGGTGGGCTCCCGGTTGATAAGGACGGTGGGGATGCCCGCGGATTTCACCGTGGCGATGATGGTATCCGCCGCGGAGGTCATGACGGGGTTGATGATCAGGGCGTCCACTCCCTGGGTGATGAAGGTGTTGATTTGCTCGTTTTGCTTGGCCTGGTCATTGTTTCCGTCCACCACGGTGACCTGGTAGCCCTTGCCCTCCAGAATTTCCTGGAGCGCGTTGCGGTAGGTGGTCATGAAGGCGTCGTCGAATTTGTAGATGCACACGCCGATGTTTCCGCCGGCGGCGGGAGCCTCAGGCTCGGCGGCGTCGCTGCCGGTATCGGCGGGGGCGCTGGTGTCGGCCGGGGGAGTGGAGTCGGCGGGCTTGTCGCCGCCGCAGGCGGTCAGCAGGGCCAGCATCATAATCGCGGCAAGAAGCAAGGCAAACGTCTTTTTCATCATAGTTCCTCCAATCAAATTTTCGTGCTCCGGGGACGCGCCCCAAACCACGCCTATCATTTTAGACGGGCCCCGGCAAAAAGACGATAGAAAATTCTTGGAAGTTTTATGAAAAAACTAAGATAAAAAAGGGCCGGCCCCGCCCTCCCCCAAGGGAGCGGCAAGGCCGGTTTCCATTCCTTTTTGAGCGCGGCGGGTCAGGACATCTTCTCCACCAGGCGGTCCACCATCTTCGGATCCAGGCCGTCCTCGGTAACCACCTTGGCCCGCTGGCCCACCAGTGCGTAAAGGCCCAGAAGGGATCGGGCGTCCAGCATCACGGTGTCGGTGCTCAGCCAAACCTCGTAGGGAGTTTCGCAGGCCAGGCGGTGGATGCGGTTGATCTGCTCGTCGCTTTTTATATCAATGTTTCTGGTCATGATAAATTCCTCCTTGTCAAAGCGCGGTGTCTAGCGGAATGTCTCTCAATCCCTCTTCGGGATTAGGCACATTCTAGCAGGGCAGGGGCGGAATGTCAACGCAGGAATTTATCAGAATTGCACAATTACATATTGCGTAATTTGTGCAAAAAGACAATATCGTCTGACGGACGTCCCTCCTCCTCTCGCGCTTTTTCCTGTTAGAGGTCGTCCGCATCTTGAACGGGAACCTCATAGGGGTCCAGGGGCCGGCCGGTCCAGCTCCCCATAGGGTCAGTCTTTGCGGCCGTATATTGGGACATTTCCTTGGCTTTTTGCATCGGCTTATCTTCCGGGCGGCGTTCCATAGCTGCTGCCTCCTTAGTTAAACTATATTATATTATGATTATGCGGAACATGGATTTTGCTCAAAATCAGTATTCCCAGCTGGGAGCCGTTTTCTCCAGCAATTTTTGGAAGGCCCCACGCCCGGTTCTAAGCGGTCCGGGCCGCTTCCGCGCAGGCCCTGTCGAGTCCTGCCGAAAAAATTTTTACTTTTTTTGAGAATACTGCTTGACAAGCCCGGCGGGCCTATGGTATTCTATGCATTGCCGACAAGTTGCCGGTGTGGTGGAATTGGTAGACACAGGAGACTTAAAATCTCCCGGTAGCGATACTGTACCGGTTCGAGTCCGGTCACCGGCACCACAAAATTAAATATCGCGGAGTAGAGCAGTTGGTAGCTCGTCGGGCTCATAACCCGGAGGTCGCAGGTTCAAGTCCTGTCTCCGCAACCAAAAAAGTCCTGAAATCGTGAGATTTCAGGACTTTTTCTTTGATTTTGTGTTGAAATAATCCGGCCAAAAATTTGGGCCAGCACTCTGACCCAAGCGCTGACCCAGACTGGCTGGCAGTTGGCGGCTTCGCCGCTTACTGCCAGCTCGTGCCCTTTGGGTACGGCGAAATGTCCGGAAACTACCGGAGAGCACCGGAGAGGATGCCGCCCATCGTATTTGCCGCTTCCCTCTTCGCGGAGGTAGTGACGTGGGTGTAGGTGTCCAGGGTGAATCCGGCTGAGTAGTGGCCCAGCATCCCGGAAACTGTCTTGATATCCACCCCGTTTTGTAGGGCCAGGGTCGCGAATGTATGTCTGAGGTCGTGGAAGCGCCTCTGAAAACGAAGAACGCCTACCGGGTTCTGCCG
>VSMY01000082.1 GCA_009773995.1 Oscillibacter sp.
AACTACAACTGTCCGGGCCAATTGGTTCTCGGCGGGGACAAGGCGGCGGTGGAAAAAGCCGCCGCCCTGGCCAAGGAGAAGGGGGCGAAGCGCTGCCTGCCCCTGAAGGTCAGCGGCCCCTTCCACACGCCGCTGATGAAGCCCGCCGGGGAGGCGCTGGAGGACTATTTCCAAGGCGTGGTCTTTGGCCAGCCGGAGATTCCCATAATCTTCAACTGCCTGGGCCGGGAGAAGGGGGCGGAGGATTCCATTCCCGCCCTGCTGGTCCGGCAGGTCCAAAGCAGCGTGTACATGGAGGACTCCCTCCGCCGCATGGCGGGCATGGGCCTGGACGCGCTGGTGGAAATCGGGCCCGGCAAGGCCCTCAGCGGCTTTGTGAAGAAGACGGTCCCCGGCTTCCCGATCTACGCCGTGGAGATGGTTCAGGACGTGGAGGCCCTGGAGGGGCTGGTAAAGGAGAACGGATGATGAATTTCGAGGGAAGGACCGCCGTGGTCACCGGGGGAAGCCGCGGGCTGGGCCGGGCCGTCTGCCTGGAGCTGGCCGGGGGCGGGGCCAACGTGGTCCTGTGCTACGCCGGGAACGAGGCGGCGGCAAAGGAGACCGTCCGGGCCGCGGAGGCCCTGGGGGCCAAGGCCCTGGCGGTCCGGTGCGACGTGTCCGTCGCCGCCGGGGTAGACGCGCTGGTAAAGTCCGCGGTGGAGTCGTTTGGAAGAATCGACATTCTGGTGAACAACGCCGGGATTACCCGGGACAATCTTCTCATGCGCATGAGCGAGGCGGATTTCGACGCGGTCATCGCCGCCAATTTGAAGGGGGCCTTCCTCTGCATGAAGGCCGTTTCCCGGCTGATGCTGAAGCAGCGGTACGGCCGCATTGTGAATGTAAGCTCCGTGGTGGCCCTCCGGGGCAACGCCGGGCAGGTGAACTATGCCGCCAGCAAGGCGGGAATCATCGGCATGACGAAATCCCTGGCCAAGGAGCTGGCCTCTCGGGGCGTGACCGTCAATGCCGTGGCTCCGGGCTTCATCGAGACGGACATGACCGCGGCCCTGCCGGAGTCCGCCCGCTCCGCCGCCCAGGGGAGCATTCCCATGGGCCGCCTGGGCGCGCCGGAGGACGCGGCACGGGCCGTCGGGTTCCTGGCAAGCGACGAGGCCGCCTATATTACCGGCCAGGTGCTGGCGGTAGACGGCGGCATGTCGATGTAAGACGGGAGGAGAGGTTTGACTATGGAACGACGGAGAGTCGTGATTACCGGCCTGGGGGCCGTCACGCCCCTGGGTCTCACCGCCGGGGAGAGCTGGCGGGCCGTCCGGGAGGGCGTGTGCGGCGTCGGCCCCATCACCGCCTATGACCCCGCCGGGATGAAGGTGCGGCTGGCCGCCGAGGTCAAGGGCTTTGACCCCGGCGCGCTTTTTGGGAAGCCGGAGGCCAAGCGGATGGGCCGCTTTACTCAGTTTGCCCTGGCCGCCGCCAGGGAGGCCCTGGCGGACAGCGGCTTCCAGGTTGAAAACGCCGACCCGGGGCGCTGCGGCGTCTCGGTTTCCAGCGGCATCGGCGGCATCGGCATCACGGAGGAGGAGCACGACCGGGGCCTGGCGAAGGGCTGGGACCGGGTGTCCCCCTTCTTCATCCCCACCGGTATCTGCAACATGGCCGCCGGGCGGGTGGCCATCGACGCGGGCTTCCGGGGAATGTGCACCTGCCCCGTCACCGCCTGCGCCGGGGGAACCAACGCCGTGGGGGACGCCTTCCGCTATATCCGGGACGGCTACGCGGAGGCCATGCTCTGCGGCGGCAGCGAGGCGGCCCTGACCCCCCTGGCCGTGGGGGGCTTCACCTCCATGAAGGCCCTGTCCCAAGCGGCGGATCCCAGCCGGGCCTCCATCCCCTTTGACGCGGAGCGCAATGGCTTCGTCATGGGAGAGGGCGCGGGCATCCTCCTGCTGGAGGAGCTGGGCCACGCCCTGGCCCGGGGCGCGAAGATTTACGCGGAGGTCGCCGGATACGGGGCCACCTGCGACGCCTACCATATGACCGCCCCCCGGCCCGACGGCAGCGGAGGCGCGGAGGCCATGGCCATGGCCCTGTCCGATGGCGGCGCGAGGCCGGAGGATGTAGACTACATCAACGCCCACGGGACCTCCACCCACTTAAACGACGCGGGAGAGACCGCCGCCGTCAAGGCGGTCTTCGGAGAACATGCGTATAAGCTGGCCGTCAGCTCCACCAAATCCATGACCGGCCACATGCTGGGGGCGGCGGGGGCCGTGGAGGCCATCTTCACCGCCCTGGCGCTGAAGGACGGGTTTATCCCGGCCACCATCCACTACCAGGTCCCGGACCCGGAGTGCGACCTGGATATCGTGCCCAATCAGGGCCGGGAGGCGGATATCCGCTGCGCCCTGTCCAACTCCCTGGGCTTCGGCGGGCACAACGGCTGTCTGCTGTTTAGAAAATGGGAGGCGTGAGAGATGGCCATGCAGTATGACTCCAACCAGATTGCCGAGATCCTGCCCCACCGCTACCCCTTTGCCCTGGTGGACAAGATCGTGGACGGGGAACCGGGCCGGTGGGCCAAGGGCGTGAAGTGCGTCACGGTCAACGAGCCCTTCTTTCAGGGCCACTTCCCCCAGAAGCATGTGATGCCCGGCGTGCTCCTCATCGAGGCCCTGGCCCAGGTGGGGGGCGTGGCGGTGCTGGCCCTGCCGGAGAACCGGGGGAAGCTGGCCTTCCTGGGCCGGGTGAAGGACGCCCGGTTCAAGCGCCAGGTGGTCCCTGGAGACATGGTGGAACTGGAGTGCCGCCTGACCCGGCAGAAGGGCCCTGTGGGCGTGGGGGAGTGCACCGCTAAGGTGGACGGCGAGGTCGCGGTCACGGCGGAGCTGACCTTCGCCATTGGATAACCGGGCGGGCATTGCATTTTTTCGCCGCGTTGGGTATAATGGAAAAAGAGAAGCCGCCCCGGGAGGAGGATGGACGATGCTGGAGCAGGCGTTTAACAACGTGTACTCAAAATTCAAGCTGCACTTTTACCAAGAGATTTTCCGGCGTTTCCAGGACCGGGAGGCCAGCCTGACCACGGTGGAGACCTTCTGCATGGAGTCCATCCAGGCCCTGGGCAGCCCCACCGTCAACGAGTTCGCGGGCTTCATGCGCATTTCCCCGCCCAACGCGGCCTATAAGGTGAACAGCCTGGTGAAAAAGGGTTACGTCCGCAAGGTCCAGTCCGCCAGCGACCGCCGGGAGTACCACCTGGAGGTCACGCAGAAGTATATAGACTACTACAATGTGTCCCGGAGCTACATTGAAACGGTGATGGACCGGGTTGCCGCCCGCTTCACTTCGGAAGAGTGCGGGAAGCTGGAGGAGATGCTCCGGATCGTCGACCGGGAATTGATGCCGGAGGTGGGCCTCCCGCCGAAGCGGGAGGAGGACGCGTAAAAACAGGCGGCAGGTCTTTGACCTGCCGCCTGTTTTGGGAAAAGAGGAGCTTACTTGCGGTTTTCCTTCTGGTTCTGGCGCTGCTCCTTCTGGTTGTTCTGCTGATTTTGTTCGCGCTCGTTCTGGTTGTTCCGGTTCTCCATTGAGAACACCTCCTTTCCGCTCCGGAGGGCGTTTCCAAACCGTCCGGCCGCTTTCCGTCCTGCCGGCTTGAAGACGCCCTCCAGTGAGTTCAAGGATTATTCTTGCCGCCGCCCGTTCAAATTATTCAAAAAAAACGGAAAAATCTTTGTTGACAAAGGGACGGGAAGCTGATATACTAACAGAGCAAAACAAAGAAGGCTGACTGCATCCGCCTCACCTCCAGCGCATCGCGAAGAGGTCAAGAACGATTTTTCGGAGCTGCCGTTCCCGGCGGTTCGTTGTTGCGCGGATGCCTTGCGGTGTCCGCGTTTTGTGATTTTTAGGATGGAGGTGCTTTGACCATTAGTAAGCAAGTGCATGAACTGAATGAGAGTATCGGCGACAAGGAAATCCGTCTGATCGGCTCCGCGGGCGAGCAGCTTGGCATCATGGCCCCCGCGCAGGCTCTGCGCATCGCCGAGGAACAGAATCTGGACTTGGTCAAGATCTCGCCCCAGGCCAAACCCCCGGTCTGCAAGCTGATGAACTATGGGAAGTTCCGGTTTGAGCAGAGCAAGCGGGAAAAAGAGGCCCGGAAGAACCAGCATGTGGTGGAGATCAAGGAGATTCGGATGTCTCCGGGCATTGACATCGGGGACTTCAACACGAAGCTCCGGAATGCCCAGAAGTTCATTGCCGACGGCAACCGGGTCAAGGTCTCTGTTCGTTTCCGCGGCCGCGAGATGGCGCATACCGATATCGGGCGGGACTTGCTGACCCGCTTTGCCGAGCAGTGCGCCGAGATTGCCAATCTGGACCGGCCCGCGAAGCTGGAGGGGCGGATGATGTCCATTTTCCTCTCCCCCAAGGCCGGCAAGTAAAAATCTGTAAGTTCAAAAACACGGAAGGAGTCATTCACTATGCCGAAGCTGAAAACCCACAGCGGCGCCAAAAAGAGATTTAACCTCACCAAGACCGGCAAGGTCAAGCGCGCCAAAGCCTTTAAAAGCCACATTCTGACCAAAAAGGACACCAAGCGGACCCGCCGCCTCCGGACCGGAGGCTATGCCGACGCCACCAATGTGGACGCCATCCGCAAGATGATTCCCTACAAGTAAGAAAAGGAGGCTTTTGAAACATGGCTAGAGTCAAAGGCGCGATGATGACGCGCAAGAGAAGAAATAAGATCATGAAGCTGGCGAAGGGCTACTGGGGCTCCAAGTCCAAGCACTTCCGCGTGGCCAACCAGGCCGTGATGAAGTCCCTGAGCTACGCTTACACCGGCCGCAAGCTGAAGAAACGCGATTTCCGCTCCCTGTGGATCACCCGTATCTCCGCCGCCTGCAAGCTGAACGGGATGAACTACTCCACCTTTATGCACGGCCTGAAAACCGCCGGCGTGGAGATCAATCGGAAGATGCTGGCCGAGCTGGCCGTCAGCGACGCCGCCGCCTTCACCCAGCTCACCGAGATCGCCAAGAAGGCGTAACCGGATTTTGAGAGACGATAAAAGGACTTCGGAAGGGATTCCGAAGTCCTTTTTGCATGGGCGGAGTTTGACAAAAAACGCCATTTGCCATTTGTAGTATAATTTGTCTGCCCTGAAAAGGGAATAGAAGAAGCGCTGTTACATATAGGCGGTCGGCTCACGATACCCCCGGCAAAATTCCGAAGGGGGAGGTGAAGCGGATGTGGAAAAGGTATGTATTTTCCGTACTGCGATTCCTGGTATTCGTAGTTCTGGCGATATGTTTACTTACCACAAAAGCGTGTTGACCGCTCGGCTGGCACCCAAGCGGTCAACGTAAGTTGATTGTCTTTCGGAGCTGACCGTCTTGTAACGGCACTCTTCCATGCTCATCATTATAGCACAGTCTGCAAAGTTGTCAAGCGCGTCCGCCGGACGGCTTTATTTTTTTGCCCGGCAGAAGTAGGGCCCGCAGGCCGCCTCGTGGGTTTGGACGTAGGTCCAGGTGAAGTCCTTGTCCACCAGGTAGACGTCGTGGAGGTCCTGGAAAAAGTCCGCCGCCAGGGGCAGCTCCACCGGCTTCACGTAGGGCAGGTCGTTCCACTTTCCCTCATAGAAGAGATAGACCTTCCCGGCGGGCAGGGCCGCCAGGGCTTCCCGGGCGGCGTCGCCCTCCAGACAGGGGACCAGCTTCCAGGAGAAGATGTGCCAGAGGTAATTTCCCTCCGCCAGCACGTGCTTTCCCAGGTCCGCCTCCGAAACATCCCCGGCGAAGACGTCCAGCCACTGGTTCTTCACCGCCCGGAAGGTGGTGGGGAAGGGCTCCTCCCACTCCACCATGGTGCCCACACAGCGATTGATGGGCTGGCCCAGGCTGTGAAATTTGGCCTCGTAGTCCGTCATGACCCCCACGGGACCGTTCTCATGAAGATTCCGGGTGACCTCCGACAGCTGGAAGCCGAACAAAGGCAGCTCCTCCACGGAGAACTCGAAGAGGGGCTGGTTGTCCGTCTTGAAGTGGATCTGCCCGCCCAGTTTCAACACCTGCCGATAGAGCTTCAGGAAGTTCCCGTGGGTCAGCCGCCGCTTGGCGTGGCGGCCGCTGGGCCAGGGGTCGCAGAAGTTGATATAGATGCGGTCCACCTCGCCGGGGGCGAAGAAGTAGGGGAGCTGGTCCGCGTTGGCGCTGACAAACCAGACGTTCTCCAGTCCCGCGTTTACGCAGCGCTCCATGGCCACCACCATGGCGTCGGGCACCATTTCCACCGCCAGGAACAGCACGTCCGGCTGGGCGGCGGCGGTCCCGGCGGTAAAGCGGCCCTTGCCGCAGCCCAGCTCCAGGTGGACCTCCCGGGCCTGGGGCATCAGCTCCCGCCAATGGCCGGGGCGGTCATAGGGGTCCCGGATGAGCCTGTCCGCGCAGCGCTCCATCCGGGGAATCAGGTTTTTCTTTTTCCGCATTCGCATAGGGCGGCGTCCTCACTCCCACTCAATCGTCCCCACCGGCTTCGGCGTCAAATCATACAGCACCCGGCACACGCCCGGCACCTCCGCCAGAATCCGGCCCGTAATCGTCTGGAGCACCGCCCAGGGAATCTCCGGCACGGTGGCGGTCATGGCGTCCACGGTGTTGACCGCCCGGATGATCACCGGCCAGTCGAAGGCCCGCTTGCCGTCCCGCACGCCGGTGGACCGGAAGTCCGGCACCACGGTGAAGAACTGCCACACCTTTTCCGCCAGGCCCGCCTTGCCGAACTCCTCCCGCAGAATCGCGTCGGACTCCCGCAGGGCCGCCAGGCGGTCCCGGGTGATGGCCCCCAGGCACCGAACGCCCAGTCCCGGCCCCGGGAAGGGCTGGCGCTCCACCATGGAAACCGGCAGGCCCAGGGCCCGGCCCACAACCCGGACCTCGTCCTTAAAGAGCAGCTTCACCGGCTCCACCAGCTCGAAGTCCATGTCCTCCGGCAGGCCGCCCACGTTGTGGTGGGCCTTGACCCCGTCGCTCTCCAGAATGTCGGGGTAGATGGTCCCCTGGGCCAGGAAGGAGATGCCCTCCAGCTTCCGAGCCTCCTCGTCGAAAACCTTGATGAACTCGCCGCCGATGATCTTCCGCTTCCGCTCCGGCTCGTCCACCCCGGCCAGCAGGTCCAGAAAACGGTCCGTGGCGTCCACGTAGATGAGATTGGCGTCCAGTTGATTCTTGAAAACCTCGACGACCTGTTCGCTCTCGCCCTTGCGCATCAGGCCGTGGTTCACATGGACGCAGACCAGCTGCTTGCCGACGGCCTTGATGAGCAGCGCCGCCACCACGGAAGAGTCCACGCCGCCGGAGAGGGCCAGCAGGACCTTTTTGTCTCCCACCTGGGCCCGGACCTGGGCCACCTGTTCGGCGATGAACGCCTCCGCCAGCTCGGGGGTGTTGATGCGCTTCATGTCCGCAGGACGGATGTTCGTATTCATAAGCTGTCCTCCATTGTAAAAATGTTGCCGTTTTGTCCATCTGCTGTTATATCATATTTTTGACCGGAAGGCAACAGAATTCAAGAAGAGCCGGGCTCAAAAGCCCGGCTCTCCGATACATTATAATATAGCTTCCTGCTCAGACCGTGGCGTACTCGCCGTCCCACAGCACCTTGCGGAACTTCAGGGGGTCGGTGTTGCCCTCGGTGGAGAACATCAGCACCTGGCTGTAGCGGTCCAGGCCGACGGCCTCCCGCAGGTCCTTGTACTCGTCGGTCTCCATGAGCGCGGCAATGAGGCCCATGCCCACCGCGCCGCTCTCGCCGGAGATGACCACCGGGTCTCCTTTCACGGGCACGCCCAACATCCGCATGCCCCGTGCGCTGACCCAGTCGGGGCAGGAGACGAAGGCGGTGACGTGGTTCCGCAGGATGTCCCAGGAGATGGTGTTGGGCTCGCCGCAGGCCAGGCCCGCCATGATGGTCTTCAAATCGCCGTCCACCACCCGAGGCTGTCCGTCCCCGGCCACGGCGCCCTGGTACAGGCAGTCCGCCGCCTGGGCCTCCATGACGATGAACTTCGGGGGATCGTTGGGGAACAGGTTGGTGAAGTAGCCCACCACGGCCCCCGCCAAGCTCCCCACGCCCGCCTGGACGAACACATGGGTGGGGCGGTTCACGCCGATCTGGCGGAGCTGCTCGGCGGACTCTCCCGCCATGGTGCCGTAGCCCTGCATGATCCAGGAGGGGATCTCCTCATAGCCGTCCCAGGCGGTGTCCTGGACGATGACGCCGTGTTCCGTTTGGGCGGCCTCAGCGGCGGCCATGCGGACGCAGTCGTCGTAGTTGACCTCCTCGATGGTTACCTGGGCCCCTTCTTTGGCGATGTTGTCGAAGCGGGGCTGGCTGCTGCCCTTGGGCATGTGGACCACCGCCTTCTGGCCCAGCTTGTTGGCCGCCCAGGCCACGCCCCGGCCGTGGTTGCCGTCGGTGGCGGTGAAGAAGGTGGCCTGGCCGAACTCCCGGCGGAAAGCTTCGCTGGTCAGGTAGTCATAGGTCATCTCGGACACGTCCCGGCCCATCTCCTTGGCGATGTACCGGCCCATGGCGAAGGAGCCCCCCAGCACCTTGAAGGCGTTGAGGCCGAAGCGGTGGGCCTCGTTCTTCACATACAGGCCCGCCAGCCCCAGGTACTTGGCCATGCCGTCCAGCTCGGCCAGGGGGGTGATGGAGTACTGGGGGAAGCTGCTGTGGAAAAAGCGGGCTTTCGCCACGTTGGACAATGACATGACGGGGAGCTGCTTGTCCTCGCTCTTGGGCATGCGGTTCAGGGTCCACTTGATGGCTTCTTTCATGACGCGCCTCCAAATATATTTTTGATAGGACAAAAAAATTTCAGGTGATGCTCCCATGATAGCACAGAAACCGGAAAAAGCAAGAGGGAATCTAAAAATTTTTTAGGCAAACTAAAAAATTGACAGAATCGCCAAAGAGGAGGAGGTTTTTTCGGCGGAGAGGGAGGCTCCCCAGGCGGCGGCGAAGAATGGCGGAAAAAGGCAGGGATAAAAAATTGTATAAATTTTAACGAGTATTTTGTACGAATTGTAAAAAAGAAAAAAAGAGAGGGGCAGGGGGAAAATTGTACTTGATAATTCGGCGGAAGGACCCTATAATAAAGATTGTGAGCAAATTAGCAATGTCGGGATTTGTTCGCTTTCCCAGAACTTGAACATGGTAACAGAACCCACAATTTTACAAAATAACAGGAGGAACAATCATGAAGGTAGCTATTTTTGGCGCGGGCACGATGGGCAGCGGCATCGCTCAGGTCTTCGCGGCGAAGGGCCACACCGCCCTGATGTACGCCAGCTCCGTGGCGTCCGCCCAGAAGCACAAGGACAAGCTGGCCGCCTCTCTCCAGAAGCGCGTGGACAAGGGCCGGATGGAGCAGGCCGCGGCCGACGCCATCACGGCCAACGTACTGGTGGAGGAGAAGTCCGCCTGCGCCGACGCCGACCTCATCATCGAATGCGTCAAGGAAGACATGGCCACCAAAAAGACCCTGCTCAGCGAGCTGGACGTCATGTGCAAGCCCGAGGCCGTCTTCGCCTCCAACACCTCCTCTCTGTCCATCACCGAGATGGCCAACGGCCTGAACCACCCGGTGATCGGCATGCACTTCTTCAACCCCGTCCCCAGCATGAAGCTGGTGGAGATCATCCGGGGCGCCAACACCACTCAGGAGACCTTTGATTTCATCTACAAGCTGTCCCAGGAAATCGGCAAGGACCCCGTGGAAGTGGCCGAGGCTCCCGGCTTCGTGGTTAACAAGATCCTCATCCCCATGATCAACGAGGCGGCGGGCCTGGTGGAGACCGGCGTTGCCTCCGTGGAGGACATCGACAAGGCCATGCGCCTGGGCGCGAACCATCCCATGGGCCCCCTGGCCCTGGGCGACTTCATCGGCCTGGACGTGTGCCTGGCCATCATGGAGACCCTCTTCAACGAGAGCGGCGATCCGAAGTACCGTCCCGCCCTGCTGCTGAAGAAGATGGTCCGCGGCGGATTGCTGGGCAAGAAGACCGGCAAGGGCTTCTACGACTATTCCAAGTAAAACCTGAGTAAAGGAGTATATAAGGTATGGATTTTCATCTTTCCAATGAGCAGCTGATGCTCCGTAAGATGTACCGCGAGTTCGCCGAGAACGAGGTCAAGCCCCTGGCCGAGGAGATCGACGAGGAGGAGCGCTTCCCCATGGAGACCGTGGAGAAGATGGCCAAACTCGGCATGATGGGCATTTACTTCCCCAAGGAGTACGGCGGAGCCGGCGGCGACGTTCTCTCCTATGCCATGTGCGTGGAGGAGCTGGCCAAGGTCTGCGGCACCACCGCCGTTATCGTCTCCGCCCACACCTCCCTGTGCTGCGCCCCCATTTTTGAGCACGGCACCGAGGAGCAGAAGAAAAAGTATCTGCCCGACCTGCTCTCCGGCAAGAAAATCGGCGCCTTCGGCCTCACCGAGCCCAACGCCGGCACCGACGCCTCCGGCCAGCAGACCATCGCCGTCCTGGAGGGCGACCACTATGTGCTGAACGGCTCCAAGTGCTTTATTACCAACGGAAACGTGGCGGACACCTTTGTGGTCTTCGCCATGACCGACAAATCCAAGGGCAACCACGGCATCTCCGCCTTCATCGTGGAAAAGAGCTTCCCCGGCTTCTCCACCGGCAAGCACGAGAAGAAGATGGGCATCCGGGGCTCCTCCACCTGCGATTTGATCTTTGAGGACTGCATCGTTCCCAAGGAGAACCTGCTGGGCAAAGAGGGCAAGGGCTTTAAGATTGCCATGCAGACCCTGGACGGCGGCCGTATCGGCATCGCCGCGCAGGCCCTGGGCCTGGGCGAGGGCGCTGTCAACGAGGCTGTCAAGTACACCCAGGAGCGCGTCCAGTTCGGCCGCCGCCTGAGCCAGTTCCAAAACACCCAGTTCCAGCTGGCCGACATGCACTGCCGCATGCAGGCCGCCCAGTACTTAGTCTACGCCGCCGCCTGCAAGAAGCAGCTGCACGAGGACTATTCCATGGACGCCTCCATGGCGAAGCTCTTCGCCGCCGAGGCCGCGTCCGACGTGACCCGCCGGGCCGTCCAGCTCTTCGGCGGTTATGGCTACACCCGCGAGTATCCCGTGGAGCGCATGATGCGCGACGCCAAGATCACCGAGATCTACGAGGGTACGTCCGAGGTTCAGCGTATGGTCATTTCCAGCCGCCTGGGCGTGAAATAAGATAGGAGGTAAAAGGTCATGAAAATCATTGTTTCCATTAAGCAGGTTCCCGATACCTCCGGCAAGGTGGCGGTGAATCCCGACGGCACCCTGAACCGGGCTTCCATGCAGACCATCACGAACCCGGACGATATGAACGCCCTGGAGGCCGCCCTGAAAATGAAGGACGCCACGGGCTGCAAGGTCATCGTGGTTACCATGGGTCCCCCTCCCGCGGCGGGCATGCTGCGCGAGGCCCTGGCCATGGGCGCCGACGAGGCCATCCTGGTCTCCGCCCGTGAGTTCGGCGGTTCCGACACCTACGCCACCTCTCAGATTCTGGCCGCCGCGGTGAACCGCATCGGCGTGGAATCCGACGACATTGTGATGTGCGGCCGCCAGGCCATCGACGGCGACACCGCCCAGGTGGGCCCCCAGATGGCGGAGAAGCTGCACCTGCCCCAGATTACCTACGCCGCAGACATCACCAAGGAAGGGAACACGGTCACCGTCAAGCGGATGCTGGAAGACGGGTACATGACCATCAAGGCCCAGACCCCCTGCCTGATTACCTGCATCAAGGAGCTGAACGAGCCCCGCTACATGAGCGTCGGCGGCGTGTTCGAGGCGTATGGAAAGCCCCTGACCACCTTCGGCTATGACGATTTGAAGGACGATCCCCTGATCGACGCCACCACCATCGGCCTGAAAGGCTCCCCTACCAACATCTTCAAGAGCTTCACCCCGCCCCAGAAGGGCGCCGGCATGATGCTGGAGGGCGCGGACAAGGCCACCTGCGAGAAGCTGGCGGGCATCCTGGCCGCCAAGCACATCATCTGAGAAGGGGGATAAAACGAATATGTCTACTTTCAACAGTGCGGATATCGCTGCCTTCAAGGACGTTTGGGTCTTCTGCGAGCAGCGCGAGGGCAAGATGATGCCCACCGACTTCGAGCTGATTTCCAAGGGCCGGGACCTGGCCAACGAGCTGGGCGTGAACCTCTGCGGCCTCCTCCTGGGCGGCGAGGGCATTGAGGCCGCCGCGAAAGAGCTGGGCGGCTACGGCGCGGACAAGGTCTATGTCTGCGAGAGCCCCATGCTGAGCGTCTATAATACCGACGCCTACGCCAAAGTCATCTGCGACGTCATCGAGGAGCTGAAGCCCGAGGCCTTCCTCATCGGCGCGACCAACATTGGCCGTGACCTGGCCCCCCGCTGCGCGGCCCGGCTCCACACCGGCCTGTGCGCGGACTGCACCCACCTGGACATCGACGTGGCCAACTACATCCAGTTCCTCCGCGAGGCTTCCACCCTGGACGTGGACGGCCAGAAGTGGGA
>VSMY01000083.1 GCA_009773995.1 Oscillibacter sp.
ACCATTTTCCCCTCCGTCCCCGTTCCGGCAGAGCCGGCCCCCGCGCCGGAGCCGGAGAAGGCCCCCCTGCCCACGGCGGAGACCTTCACCCGCAGCGGCAAGGCCGAGACCGCCAAGGAGGTGGCGGCCCAGACCGCCGCCGTGGCGGCGGAGATCGAGGAGAAGCTGGCCGCCGAGGACGGGGCCTACCAGTATCCCCCGGTGGACCTTCTGAAAATGAGCGCGGGGGAAAACCATGTGGAGGCCGGGGCGGAACTCAGGAACAACTCCCGCCGCCTGGCGGAGACCCTCACCAGCTTCGGCGTGGACGCCGCCCCCGGCGACGTGATTCACGGCCCCGCCGTCACCCGGTATGAGTTCATCCTGGAACAGGGGGTCAAGCTCTCCAAGATTACGAACCTGGCGGACGACATCGCCCTGGCCCTGGGGGCCACGGGGGTGCGCATCGCCCCCATTCCCGACAAGATCTCCGTGGTGGGCATCGAGGTGCCCAACAAGCAGGTGACCCCGGTGCTCATCCGGGACGTCATCGAGTCCCGGGAGTTCGCCGGGCATAAATCCAATGTGGCCTTTGCCCTGGGCCGGGACATCGGCGGGCGGAACGTCATCGGGGACATCGGCACCCTGCCCCATGTGCTCATCGCGGGCACCACCGGCTCCGGCAAGTCCGTGTGTACCAACTCTCTGATTATCAGCCTCCTCTACAAGTCCACGCCGGAGGACGTGCGCTTCATCATGGTGGACCCTAAGATGGTGGAGCTGGCCCCCTACAACGGCATCCCCCACTTGCTGATCCCCGTGGTGACGGACCCGAAGAAGGCCGCCGGGGCCCTCCAGTGGGCGGTGTTCGAGATGATGAAGCGCTATAAGACTTTCTCCGAGCACGGCGTGAAAAAGCTGGAGGAGTTCAACCAGCTGGCGAAGACAAAGGAGGACCTGGAGCCCCTGCCCAGCGTGGTGGTGGTCATCGACGAGCTGGCGGATTTGATGCTGGTGGCCGCCAAGGAGGTGGAGGAATCCATCTGCCGGGTGGCCCAGATGGGCCGCGCCGCCGGGATGCACCTGGTCATCGCCACTCAGCGGCCCTCCGCCGACGTCATCACCGGCCTCATGAAGGCCAACATCCCCAGCCGCATCGCCTTTGCCGTGGCCTCCTCCATGGAGTCCCGCATCATCCTGGACAACGGCGGCGCGGAAAAGCTGGTGGGCCGGGGCGACATGCTCTACGCCCCCCTGGGGGCCGGGAAGCCCACCCGGGTCCAGGGCTGCTTCATCACCCCGGAGGAGATCGACCGGGTGGTGTCCTTCGTCAAGCAGACCGGAGAGACCCAGTACGACGACGACGTCATCGCCAAAATTGAGGAGTCCGTCCAGGAGAAGGGCAAGGCCGGGAAGCCCTCCCCCGAGCCCCAGGAGAGCGAGGAGGACGAGCTCCTCCCCGCCGCCGTGGAGGTCATTCTGGAGACCGGGCAGGCGTCCACGTCCATGCTCCAGCGGCGTTTGAAGCTGGGCTACTCCCGTGCCGCGCGGCTGGTGGACCAGCTGGAGGAGCGGGGCTATGTAGGGCCCTTCGAGGGGTCCAAGCCCCGGCAGCTCCTCATTACCAAGGAGAAGTGGCAGGAGATGAAGATGGGCGGCGGAGATACGCCGGAGCCGCCCCCGGAGGACTTCGGAGACGAATAACGGACAAGCGCCGGAGAAGGGAACCTTCTCCGGCGCTTGTTTAACGCTTATCTGCCGCCGCCGTATCCATGATGTCCGTGATGCCCGTTTTCCTGGCCGCCGTAGGGCGGCGAGCCGTTCCCGCCGTCCGGGGAGAGGCGGCCGGCCAATTCCCAGATCTCCCGCATGGTCATCCCCTGTACGGCCTCGGGGGTGATGTTCGGATCCAGGCGCCGCAGCTCTAAAAAGGCCTTGTATTTTCCGCAGGAGAGCCCCATTTCGTGGGCGGCGGCGGCGTCCTCCGGACGGGCGGAACCGCAATAGGTATTTCTGTGCCCCGCCGTGCAGTCCTCCACCTCCGTCAGGATTCTGGCGGAGCGCTGCTCATCCGGGCCCGAGACGGTGATGGCCATGACTTCGCCGCCGGACAGCAGCGCCGCGACCGTGTCATCCGTTAAAATCGCTTCAATGGCGTCCCGGTACGTTTTGTATTTCACATCAAGCCCTTGCGCAAGCGCCCGTCCGTCCTCGTTAAAACCGTTCACGGAAATCACCTGGTCAAGCCGGTTGACGCTCAATTCTATGGAAGGGTTTATATCCATGCTGATTTCCGCTATGGGTGTAAAGTACAGCCACCGGCCTCCCAGCAGCATCAGCAAAAGGCACGCCGCGGCACAAAGGGGATACCGGCGCGTTTCGGTTCCCGTCCGGGTATATCCCCGGGTCTTCTTGGCAAGAAACACCCTGGTGCGGTCTTTCAGTTCTTCCTCCGCCCGTACCTGGCCGAAGAGTTCCTTGAACGCGTCATTCATAGTCGTATTCACCCCCCAGCTTCTCCCTCAGCATCTGTTTGGAACGGGTCAGGAGCGTATAGACCGTATTTACATTTTTACCTAAAATCCGGCTGATCTGCGGGGCGGTATAATCCTCGAAGTAATGCAGGTATACGACGTCCCGGTATTTTTGAGGGAGAGAAAACACGGCGTCCCAAACATCCCTGTAATCCGGAGGCAGGGCCGCCGGCCGCTCCAGCGCTTCATCCAGGGATACGGTGTGGCTGCGGAAAAAGCTTCTCAGCAAATCCTTGCAGGCATTGATGGTGACCCGGATAAACCAAGCCTTTTCATGCTCGTCATTTTCAAAGGAAACGGAGCTAAGGACATATTTCAAAAACACGGTTTGAAATATGTCCTCGGTGTCGGCGTCATTTTTCAAATGTACCGCGCAGAGCCGGCGAACGGTATCGGAATACCGTTCGATGGCCCTGGCCGTCTCCTGTTCGCTCCGCATGATGGTTCCGTTTCTTACCGGCAGCGTCCGCCCCGGAAACCGTGTCCACCGTGGCCGCTGTGGCCCCAGCCCTGGCCGGAGACATAATTGTCACAGATCCCATCGCCGTCCGCGTCCACAAAGCCCCCGCCGCACCGGGACCCGCAGCCTTGGCCGGAGACATAATGGTCGCAGATCCCATCGCCGTCCGCGTCCACAAAGCAGCGTCCTCTCCCCGGCTCCGCCGCGAAGGCCATGGTTACCGCCATGGAGAAAACGACCGCCGCCGTGAAGATGTTGAAAAGCGCCTTTTTCATTATGATTCCTCCGTTGAGTTTGGTAGCCGTTTCCGGCTTCATAAGGAACACGATCGGCGGAAGCGAATCCATTCACGCTTTTCAAATTTTTTTGCGCCGCCGCCCCGGACGCTCGTCCCGCGCTCCCCCTCTCAGGAAAAGGTAAGCTCTGCTTCCGCGAACAGCTCCGCCATCCGCTCCGCCGTGGCGGGGCAGGTTTTCAGCTCCGGGTCCCGCTCCAGCAGCGCGTCCGCCGCGTCCTGGGCCTCCCGCAGAAGTTGGGCGTCGCAGCCGATGTCCGCCACCCGGAGGCCCGGCAGGCCGTGCTGCCTCTGGCCGAAAAAGTCCCCCGGCCCCCGGAGGCGCAGGTCCTCCTCCGCGATTTTAAAACCGTCCGAGGTCTTTACCATGACCTTCAGCCGCCGGCGGGTCTCCTCGTTTTTGTTGTCGGAGACGAGGACGCAGTAGGACTGCCATTCCCCCCGGCCCCCCCGGCCCCGGAGCTGGTGGAGCTGGCTGAGGCCGAAGCGCTCCGCGTTCTCCACCACCATGACGGCGGCGTTGGGCACGTCCACTCCCACCTCGATGACGGTGGTGGACACCAGAATATCCGTCTCCCGGCCGACAAAGGCGGACATCACCGCGTCCTTCTCCTTGGGCTTCATCTTTCCGTGGACATAGGCCACCCGAAGATCCGGGAAGACCTCCTTCTGAAGCTGGGCGGCGTACTCCGTCACGGCCTTCCGGTCGTCGCCTCCCTCCTCGCTCTCGGAGACCGCGGGGCAGACGATATAGGCCTGCCGCCCCTCCTCAATCAGCTTGCGGAGGAATTTGTAAATGCGGGGATGGTAGCTGCTGTCCACAAAGGAGGTCTGAACGCTCCGCCGCCCAGGGGGCAGTTGGTCGATGACGGACACGTCCAGGTCTCCGTACAAAATCAGGGCCAGGGTCCGGGGGATGGGCGTGGCGGACATGACCAGGGTGTGGGGGTGGTCCCCCTTCCCCGCCAGGGCCGCCCGCTGGGCGACGCCGAAGCGGTGCTGCTCGTCCGTCACCACCAGCCCCAGCCGCCGGTACTCCACCCTCCCGGTGATGAGGGCGTGGGTGCCCACGACGAAGTCGATCTCCCCCGCCGCCAGGCGCGCGGCCAGGGCCTTTTTCTCTTTGGCGGTATGGGACCCCGTCAGCAGGGCGCAGCGGACCCCCAGGGGCTCCATCAGGGGAGAAAGGCCCTCGTAGTGCTGGCGGGCCAGGATCTCCGTGGGGGCCATCAGCGTCGCCTGGCGGCCGTTTTTGACGCAGAAGTACACGCAGGCGGCGGCCACCATGGTCTTGCCGCTGCCCACGTCCCCCTGGCAGAGGCGGTTCATGGGCCTGCCGGAGGCCATGTCCCCCAGGGCCTCCTCCACACAGCGGCGCTGGGCCTCCGTCAGGGTGAAGGGCAGGGCGCGGCAGAACGGCCCCATGTCCACGGGACGGAAGGGCTCCACCTCCACGGTCTCCCGCCTCCGCCGCAGCCGCCGGAGGCCCAGGGTGAAGAGAAACAGCTCCTCAAAGGCCAGCCGCCGCCGGGCCAGGGCCAGGGCCTCGCCGCTTTCGGGAAAGTGGATGTTCTCATAGGCGTAGCCCACCCGGCAGAGCTGGTGCTCCCGCCGGACCCGGTCCGGCAGTACGTCGGGCAGGATGTCCCCGCAGGCGTCCAGCCCCTGGCGGATGGACCGGGAGAGAACGAGCTGGCTGACTCCGGCGGTAAGGGGGTAGATGGGGACGATGCGGCCCGTGGCCTCCCGCCGCCCCTCCGGCTCCACCACGGGATTCGTCATCCGGCGGCGGAGCAGGTTCCCCTCCGCCCTGCCGCAGAAAACGCAGGTCTCCCCAGGGCGGAGGCTGTTTTTCAGCCAGGACTGGTTGAAAAAGGTCACGTCCAGGGCCCCGGTCTCGTCCACCGCCCGGACCTTCACCAGCTCCAGACCCTTGCGGACCCGGGACACCGTGGGGGACGAGGCGATCATGGCCGCGACGCAGGCGGTTTCGCCGGGGACCAGCTCCGCGATGCGCCGGGTCTCGGTCCGGTCCTCATAGCGCCGGGGAAACCAGGCAATCAGATCCCGGAGGGTATGGATCTCCAGCTTCCCGAGGGCCTTGGCCCGCTGCTCGCCGATGCCCTTGATGTACCGTACATCCGTCTTCAGATCCGCCATGGGGGCCCCTCCTCTCCCGTCGTTCTCTTTCGATTATACTGTGGGCCGGGGCAAAAAACAAGGGACTTTCAGGAACGCGTGTTCCCAAAAGTCCCCGGCGGCCTCAGCCCGCCGTCTTCGTGTTCACGTACTCCAGGAAGCGGAACTTCATGCCGTTCTCCTCCATAGGCTCCCCCTGGGCCGCCAGCTCCCAGTTGGGCAGCTTATCCAGGTTGGGGAAGAAGGTGTCCGACTCCTCCACCCGGGTCTCCACCCGGGTGACGTACACCCGGCTGCACCGGGAGAGCAGGGCGGCGTAAATGCTGCCCCCGCCGATGATCCAAAGGTTCTCCGCCTCCGGGCCCCCGGCCAGCGCCAGGGCCTTCTCCGGAGAAGGGACTCCCTCCGCCCCCTCGGGCAAAGCGGCGGGGTTCCGCGTGACAATGATATTCCGCCTCTGGGGCAGGGGAGCCCCTCCTGTGAAGAACTCCAGCCTCTCCGGGCCCATAATGACGGTGCCGTTCCGGGTCAGGGAGTGAAAATGCTCCAGGTCCGTGGGCAGCGAGAAGAGCAGCCCGCCGTTCCGGCCGAAGGCCCAGCGCTGGTCCGCAACTACATAAGCGTTCATACATTCACCTCATACCGTGTCGGAAATCCGATCTCCGAAAGGACGCCCCTTGTCCTCCATTATATGCCTGAATATCTTACACATAACTATAGCAAATTTCAAGAATTCCGTGTGCCCAAATTTTTTGTTTCCGGAGCCCGTGTTTTTGCCGCATCCGCCAAAGATGGGAAAAATCTTTTTCCAGGTTTGTTGGATATTCGGGTTGCGGCAGGGCAAAAAGTGCGCTAGGATAGAGGACACAAACCGGGAAAGGGGGGAACGCCGCCGTGTTCATTGGAGAGACCGCCAGCAAGCGGGGCTACCTCAACGAGGACTTCCGCCTCTTCCATCTGAAGGACAGCCGGGCCCAGAAGGTGGACTATCACTATCACGAGTTCGACAAACTCATCCTCCTTCTGGGGGGGAAGGCGGCCTATCTGGTGGAGGGCGTCACCTACTTCCTCCAGCCCTGGGACATCCTGCTGGTCCAGCACAACCTGATTCACCGGCCCGTCATCGACCCCTCGGAGCCCTATGAACGGGTGGTCATCTGGCTGGGCCGGGACTGGCTGGCCGCCCGGAGCGACCCCGGCGAGGCTCTGGACGCCTGTTTTGACGCCGCCCGCCGCCGGGGCTTCCACCTGCTGCGGACGGACGCGGAACGCCGCCTCCAGTACATGGGGGCCGTCCAGCGGCTGGAGGAGGCCCTTCACTCCGCGGAGTTCGGCGCGGGGCGCATGGCGGACACCCTCTGCCAGCAGCTTTTGATAGGTGTGAACCGGGACATCCTCCGGGACCGCACCGCCCAGGAGGAGACGGACAGCTACCGGGTGGACCCCAAGATTGAGGAGATCCTGCGCTACATCGCCGGGAATCTTGACGCGGACCTGACCGTCAGCGCCTTGGCGGGGCGCTTCTACCTGAGCCGGTACTATCTGATGCACCGCTTCAAGGCCGTCACCGGCTACACCATCCACCAGTACATCAGCCAGAAGCGGCTCCTCCGGGCGGGGGAGCTGATCCGGGCCGGGGTGCCGGTGATGAAGGCGGCGGAACAGGTGGGCTTTTCCGAGTACTCCACCTTCCTCCGGGCCTTCCGGAACACCTTCCACATGAACCCCCGAGAGTTTCGATAGACAAGGAGCGCCCATGGAATCCAAATCCATTCAAATTGACTTTACCAACCGGGACCTCCGGCGGCTCATTGTCCCCCTGGTCATCGAGCAGTTGCTGGCCATCACCGTGGGCCTGCTGGACTCCGTCATGGTCTCCCAGGTGGGCGAGGCGGCCATCTCCGCCGTGTCCCTGGTGGACACGGTGAACGTGCTGCTGGTGGGGGCCTTCTCCGCCCTGGCCACCGGAGGCGCGGCCATCGCCGGGCAGTTCCTGGGCCGCCGGGAGCGGGACAAGGCCGGCCACGCCGGGGAGCAGCTGCTGCTCTTCATGCTGGAGGCCTCCCTGCTCATTATGGTCCTCTTCTACCTGGGGAAGGGCTTTGTGCTGAATGTGGTCTTCGGCCAGGTGGAGCCGGATGTGGCGGCCTACGCCAACACCTATTATCTCATCGTGGAGTCCTCCATCCCCTTCCTGGCGGTCTACAGCGCCGGGGCGGCCCTCTTCCGGGTCATGGGGAACGCGAAGATCTCCATGTGGGTCTCCCTGGTGATGAATATCATCAACGCCGGGGGGAACGCCCTTTTGATCTTCGGCCTCCGCATGGGGGTGGAGGGCGTGGCCATTCCCACGGTGATCTCCCGCATCTTCGCGGCGGGGGCCATGCTGGTTTTGCTCCGGCGGCCGGGCCTGGCCCTCCAGGTGGAGCGGCTGAGCCTCCGGCACGACCGCTACATCGTGCGGAACATCCTTCGCTTCGGCGTGACCAACGGCCTGGAGAGCAGCATGTTCCAGCTTGGAAAAATTCTGCTTCTCTCCACGGTCTCCGTCCTGGGCACCGCCTCCGTGGCGGCCAACGCCATCGGCAACTCCATGGCCACCTTCCACTGCGTGGCGGGAAACGCCATAGGCCTCGGCATCGTGACGGTGGTGTCCCAGTGTGTAGGCGCCGGGGACTACGGCAAGGCCCGGACCTATACCAAAAAGCTCCTCAAGGCGGCTTACGTCTGCATGGGCCTCTGCATCCTGGCGGTGTATCTCGCCAGGCCCCTGGTCCTCCGGCTGTACAACGTCTCGCCGGAGGCGGAGGCCTGCGCCCGGCAGATTATTTGGATGCACGGCTTCATGGGCCTGCTGTTCTGGCCCCTGGCCTTCACCCTGCCCCAGGCCCTCCGGGCCGCGGGGGATACGCGGTTCACCATGGTGGTCTCCTCCGTCTCCATGTGGACCATGCGGGTGGGCTTCGGCGTGCTGCTGGGGCGGGTCCTGGGCTTCGGCGTCCTGGGCATCTGGATGGCCATGTTTGCGGACTGGTTTCTGCGCATCGCTTTCTTCCTCCCCCGTTTCCACGGGCACAGGTGGGAAACCATGGCGCTGTAGCGCGGCGAAAAAAACCGGACGGGAACTCCCGTCCGGTTTTTCCTCAGGGCTTTTTCTTCCCCACGAAGGACTCCCGGTACTTTTTCGGGGGCATCCCTACATGCTTGGAGAATTGGAGATTGAAGTAGTTCTGGGTCTCGAAGCCCACCTGCTCCGCGATTTTCGCCATGGGAAGGTCTGTGGCGATCAGCAGGTTCTGGGCCTCGCCGATGCGGCGGCGGAGGAGGTACTGGGTGGGAGAGTAGCCGCTGGTCTCCTTGAAGACGTGGGCGAGGTAGTAGGGGCTGACATGGAGGGCCTTTCCCATGTCCTGAAGAGTCAGGGGTTCGCTGAAATGGGCGTCGATGAAGGCCTGAACCTGCCTCCCCAGGGTCTTGGGCTCCGCGTCCTCCCGGACCCGGGCTTCCCCGGTGAGCTGGAGGATGCGTCCCAGCAGGGCCAGGGTCAGGTGGTGGCACAGCGCCTCGCAGCCCGGCCGGTCCTCCAGCAGGTAGCGGTACATCATATCCATCAGAAGCACCAGGTCCTCCGCCTCCTCCCCCGCGTGGAAGAGGGCCGGGGCCCCGTCGGCCACCAGGGCGTTCTCCCGCAGCCCCGGCAGCCGCAGCCCGGCGATGGCCGCGCAGTAGGCGGAGAGGGCATTTTCCGGGCTGTAGAACTCGTCGTGGACCACGCCGCTGTTGTAAAGGAGCAGGTCCCCGGCCTTCACGTCGTAGAAGGTCTCCCCCACCAGGAAGCGCCCCTCGCCGCCGCAGATCAGCAAAATCTCCGCCAGGTCCTGGTGGGCATGGAGGATGCTGTGGTAGGCCCGGTCCGAGGGCAGGGTCCGGCTGACATATACCAGCCGGGGCGTGGTCTCCGGCGTGAAGAAGGGGCGGGGCTCCCGCTTCACAAAGCACAAAATCCGTTCGTCCGCCACAGGGGCCTCCTTCCCTCCTCTACGGGAGCGCAAGATGTTATAAAAACGGCCGCCCCGCCCTGCCCGGGCCGGGGCCTTCCCCGGGAAAACCCGGCAAGATATTGAATGTCTTTCCCCCCGGACCGTGGTATCATCAACACAACCTCAAGAGAGAAGGAGGCGCCCGGAAATGAGCACTCTGTACACGCTGCTGTTCATGGTCCTGCTGGGCGGCGCGGCCTGCATCAAGCGCTGACGCCGCACAACGATTTTATGAAAGAAGGAGGTGCCCCACATGCTGTACACGCTGTTTTCCATCGTGGTACTGGGCGGTGCCGTTTGCCTGAACCGCTGAACAACGAAACCAAACCGCCAAGCGGCCCCTGACCGGGGCCGCTTTTTCAGCTCCTCAATAGCCCCTGGTCCGGTCGATGAGGCCGTTCAGGGGCCGCCCGGCGGCGTAGTTCCGGAGGTCCTCGCAGAACATCTCCACATTCCGGTCGCAGGTATAGCCCAGGGTCATGTTCCCCGAGACGTGGGGGGTGAGGACGATGTTCCGGGCCGTCCACAGGGGGTGATCCCTGGGCAGGGGCTCCGGGTCCATCACGTCCAGGGCCGCGCCGCCTAAAGCTCCGGCGTTCAGGGCCTCCGCCAGGGGCTCCTGCTCTACGGCGGCGCCCCGGCCCACGTTCACCACATAGGCCCCCGGAGGCAGCAGGGCAATCCGCGCCCGGTTCAGGATGTGATAGGTCTCCGCCGTGCCGGGGAGCGCCATGATGAGATTCCCCGTCCGGGGCAGGACCTCGTCCAGGCGGGAAATGGGCAGCACCTCGTCAAAGCCCTCCCGCGCCCGGCCGCTGCGGCTCAATCCGGTAATTTTCGCGGCCCCCATACCACGGAGCCGGTCCGCCACGTTTGCGCCGATGTCCCCCGTGCCCAGGATGGTAAATTCGTTGTCCCGGATGGACCGGATGGGCAGCTGGTTGCTCCACTCCCGGTTTCGGACCACCTCCTCGTACTCCGGCATCCGCCGAAGGAGCATCAGCAGCACCATGACCACGTGCTCCGCGATGGTGACCCCGTAACAATTGGAGTTGGTCAGCATGCAGTCCGGGTTGGCGAACAGGGACGGATCCTTACAGTAGGGGTCCACTCCGGCGTAGGAGCAGCAGTACCACTTCAAGGACGCCGGGGCCGCCCGGAGGAGCTCCGGGTCGTGGGCGTAGAGAATTTCGCAGTCCTGAAGGCAGGCCCTCGCCTCCTCAAACTGGTCCAGCTGGAAGAAATGAGGCGTAAAGCCCAGATTCCCCGCCGTCTCCCGGATCCGGGTCTTGTGGGCCTCGGTGAGGAACTCTTGGCAGATGCAGATCTCTCTCATAACGAATCGTCTCCTTGTCGTGAATGTTTCAGCAGGGCCTCGGCGGCTCTCATGCCGTCGGCGGCGGCGGAGAGGATGCCCCCGGCGTAGCCCGCCCCCTCGCCGCAGGGGTAGAGGCCCCGGAGGGCCGTCCGACCGTCCGGCCCCCGGAGAATGCGGACGGGGGAGGAGCTCCGGCTCTCCACGGCGGTGAGCACGGCGTCCGGCGCGTCGTAGCCCCGGAGCTTCCGGCCCAAGATGGGCAGGGCCTCCTCCAGCGCCGCCGAGACAAAGGGGGGCAGGCACTCGTGAAGGTCCGTCCAAGTGACGCCGGGGCGGTAGCTGGGCAGAACCCGCCCCGGTCCCGCGGAGGGCCGGCGGGCCAGGAAGTCCTCCACCCGCTGGGCGGGAGCCCGGTAGCCGCCGCCCCCCAGGGCGCAGGCCGCCGCCTCCAGCCGCCGCTGAAATTCCACTCCCGCCAGTGGGGAAGCGTCCCCGCCGAAGTCCTCGGTTGTGACGTTCACCAAAATCGCCCCGTTGATGTTCTCCCGGTCCCGGGCAAACGCGCTCATACCGTTGGTGACCACCCGCCCGGCTTCCGAGGCGGCGGCCACCACCTCCCCGCCGGGGCAGACGCAGAAGGAAAACACGCCCCGCCCGCTGGGCAGATGGCAGGAGAGCTTATAGGTGGAGGCGGGAAGGCCCGGATGCCCGGCATACTGCCGGTACTGGGCCGCGTCGCAGTCCGCCTGGCGGTGCTCAATCCGCAGGCCCACGGCGAAGGGCTTGGCCTCCAGGGGCACGCCCCGGCGGTGGAGCATCTCAAAGGTGTCCCGAGCGGAGTGGCCGGGGCAGAGAAGCAGATTCCGGCAGGGCAGGACCTCCCGCCCCGCAGGACCGGACAGCTCTATGGCCGTCAGGGTCCCGTTTTCCGCCCGCAGGTCCTCCAGCCGGGTCTCAAAGCGGATATCTGCCCCCAGGGCCGTCAGCTCCCGGCGGAGGCTTTGAAGGACCTTGTAGAGGTAGTCCGTCCCCACATGGGGCTTGGCGTCGATGAGGATGTCCGGGGGCGCTCCGCAGGCGGCCAGCCGCTCCAGGATGAAGCGGTGCCGGAGATCCTTGGTCCCGGTGTTCAGCTTTCCATCGGAGAAGGCCCCGGCCCCGCCCTCGCCGAACTGCACGTTCGACTCCGTGTCCAGGGCCCCGGAAGTCCAGAACCGCTCCACGTCCTCCCGGCGTTTCTCCACGGGACGGCCCCGTTCCAGGAGGATGGGCCGCTGGCCCGCCTCCGCCAGCACCAGGGCGGCGAAGAGCCCCGCGGGGCCCGCGCCCGCCACCACCGGCGGAATCTCCGGCGGCGGCAGGACCTCCGGCAGGCGGTAGGCCGGTTTCGGCTCCAGGCGGCCGATGTTCCGGCCCCGGCGGCGGCGGAGAACGGCGGCCTCGTCTTCCACAGAAACCGCCAGGGTGTACGTCAGGGCCACGTCCTCCCGTGCGTCCACGCTGCGGCGGAGCACCTGAAGGTCCCGAAGGTCCGCCGGGCGGAGGCGCAGCAGCTTGGCGGCCCGGGCGCGGAGGTCCTCCTCCCCGCCGCCGGGGGGAAGGCGGACGCCCTCTAGCTTTATCATGGGCGGGGCTCCTTTCTTAGGGAATATGGGCTCTATTATAGCACAGTTCCGCCTCCGGGCGGAAGGGGGACGGTGGGATTTTTCCCCAAAAAAGAAATTTGGGGAAAAATTTGAAAACCCCTTGACAAGGCGGAGATTTTTAGTATAATGATAGCTGTTCCACAGCGATACAGCGGGTTTGTGTAAAGGTAGCACAGCA
>VSMY01000084.1 GCA_009773995.1 Oscillibacter sp.
TTGTCCATTCCGGCCTCGAAGCTTTGCTGGCCGTTGTAGACCTTGTTCAGTTCATCCAGCACGGGGGCTTTCCACTAGGGGCGGGCGGAGTTGTTGACGCTTTGCACGCCGTATTCAAATTGATCGTTGAGGACCTGCAGGTCCAGGTCATAGCCCGCCTGGGCAAAGGCGTCGAAGTAGGGCTGCTCGGTGCCGTCGTAGGCGGAGATGGCCGCGCCGTAGGAGCTGGCGATGTTCTGGGCTTCCTCGGTGCCGAAGAACTTGATGACCTCCAGAGCGATATCCCGGGTCTTGCCCCGGGCTGCGGTGGAGTAGCACAGGCCGTTGGAGATGGTGGCCCGGCCGTCGCCGGAGGCGGGATCGGGGCACTTGGGGAGATACGCGATGTCCCACTTGCCCCGCATGTCGGGAAAGCTGGTCATGTCGTTCCACAGGTTCCAGTTGCCCTCCAGGAACATGGAGCCCATCTCGGAGAAGAAGGCGGTCTGAGGCGTGGTCTCGGCGAAGTAGGTCTGGTCCGGGCACCAGTCGGTTTTCTGCATGCCGATGTAGAAGTCCATGGCCTTCCGGGTGCCCTCCTGGTCGAAGCCGCCCTGGGTCTTGTCTTCGGTGAGGATGCAGCCCCCGGCCTGGTAGACGAAGTTCCAATAGCCCATCTGGTCGTCGTTATAGGCCATGAAGCCGTATTTGCCCGTGGCGGCGTGGATTTTTTCCGAGGCGCTCACCATGTCGTCCCAGGTCCAGTTCTCGTCGGGGTAGGCCACCCCGGCGGCGTCGAACATCTCCTTGTTGTAGCACAGGACGATGTTGTCTTTGTCCTTGGGCACTCCGTACATCCGTCCGTCGACGCCCTGGGCGTTGCCTAGGGAGATGTCGGAGAAATGGGTTTCGTAGTAGTTCGGGTCCACGTCGTCATAGAGGTCCGTGACGTCCGCCAGCATGCCGAATTCCGTGTAATACAGGATCTGGTTGGTGTGCATCCAGAAGATGTCCGGCATGGTGTTGGATTCGGCGGCGGCCTCCAGCTTGGTCCAGTACTCGTTCCAGCTGGTGACCTGGACCTCGATGACCACATCGGGGTTTTTCGCCGTGTAGGCGTCGCAGATGGCCGCCATGCTGTCCCGCTGGTAGACGTCCCAGATCTGGAAGGTCAGGTGGGTCTTGCCGTCGGCGGCGCCGCAGCCGCAGAGGCTCAGCAGCAGCGTGAGGGCCAGAGCAAGGGCGGCGGCGCGGGGAATTCGTTTCATAACTCCACTCCTCTGCTTCATATTCGCTTTGTTTCAAACTAATGAAATCATAATACTACCCATGGGGTTCTGTAAATGGACTGGATTTTATAAAATATACCCAAATGCTTGAAAACAAACGTTTAACGCAAGTTAGATGACATTTGGGTATATTTTTGAAAAATTCATTTATTTTGGACAGATATTGGAATTTATGTTTGTGCAAAATGGAAGTTCTATGTCGGAGCGCCTCATCGGAGCCTAGTAATGCTTTCCAGGTTTTGGCATTATATGCCAAAATGCGGGATATTTTCCGCCGGGAGGCGGGGCGCGCCGGACAGGTATTCGGTGGGGGACAGGCCGGTTTCCCGGCGGAAGACCTTGGCGAAGTAATTGGCGTTGGCGAAACCGGAGGCCTCGGCTACATAGCTGATGGTGGTGTCGGGATCCAGGAGCAGCAGCTTGGCGTACTCAATCCGCACCCGCGTAATGTACTTCCCCGGAGAGATGCCGATTTTTTTAGTGAAGACCCGGCCCAGGTGGGCGGCGGAGACCTCCAGCCGTCCGGCCAGCTCGTCCAGCCCCTCCAGGAAGGGGAATTCCTCCTGGATAATGGCCACCGCCGCCTCCACCAAAGGGGAACCGGCATCCGCCCGGACGGCGGCGGGCAGGGCTTGGAGCTTCAGCAGCATGGCGTAGGCCAGGGCGGAGGCGGTTTCGCCGGGGACGGCGCCCCGCTCGTCCTCCAGCACCGCCAGGGCCATGGCCGCCTCCCGGACGGCGGCGGCTCCGCCGTGGAACAGGGAGTCCCCCTTGGCCAGCCGTCCGACCAGCAGGCGGGGAACCAGCTCACCCTGAAGCTGGAGGAGAAGGCAGAGCCCGTCGGACACGGCCTGAACGGCGTATTCCCCGGGCTCCGCCAGCAGATACGCCTGCCCGGGGTCCAGCAGGGCATAGCGGTCATAGGCGGAGACCGTCAAATTCCCCTGGACCGCCGCCGCGAGGATATAGTCCCCCGTCTGGCCGTAGCCGGAAATCCGGTCCCCGGCGGAGAGAGGGAGAAAACGGACGGAGGGCAGGGTCAGCAGACCCAGGACGGTATGGTCCGGGGCTGCGGGACGGATATCCCGTTTTTCATTGGCTCGTGGGGACATACGAAACCTCCGTAAAAACGCGGTTTTGTTCAGCCGGCGTCAATGAGCGATGGCCTGCTCGGTCTCCTTGTCGAACAGGTGGATTTTGTCCTTGTTCAGGGCCAGCTTGGCGGCGTCGCCCACCCGGCCGGGATAGGTGGAGGGAGCCCGCACCACCAGCTTGCTGCCCTGGCAGTCCAGGTGCAGGTGGATCTCCGCGCCCATCAGCTCGGCGATCTCGATGGTGGCGTCCAGGTCGTAGTTGGGGCCCACCGCGGCGTCCACGTCCTCGGGCCGGACGCCCAGCACCACGGTCTTGCCCACGTAAGCGCCCAGGGCTTCCTTGTTCATCCGCTCCGGCAGGGCGATGGTGGAGCCGCAGGTCCTGGCCGCGAATTTCCCGTCCTCCTCGGCGATGACGGCGTCCATAAAGTTCATCTGGGGGGAGCCGATGAAGCCCGCCACGAAGAGGTTGCAGGGGTAGTCATAGAGGTTCTGGGGGGTGTCGTTCTGCTGGATGATTCCGTTTTTCATCACCACGATGCGGTCTCCCATGGTCATGGCCTCGGTCTGGTCGTGGGTGACATAGACGAAGGTGGTCTGGAGCCGCTTGTGGAGGCGGCTGATCTCCGCCCGCATGGCGGTGCGGAGCTTGGCGTCCAAGTTGCTGAGGGGTTCGTCCAGCAGGAAGACGGCGGGGTTGCGGACCATGGCCCGGCCCAGGGCCACCCGCTGGCGCTGGCCGCCGGAGAGGGCCTTGGGCTTGCGGTTCAGCAGGTGCTCCAGGTCCAGGGCCCGGGCGGCCTCGTGGACCCGGCGGTCAATCTCGTCCTGAGGGATCTTCTGGAGCGTCAGGCCGAAGGCGATGTTTTTGTAAACGGTCATGTGGGGATACAGGGCGTAGTTCTGGAAGACCATGGCGATGTCCCGGTCCTTGGGGGCCACGTCGTTGACCACCCGATCGCCGATGTACAGCTCGCCGCTGGTGATGTCCTCCAATCCGGCGATCATCCGCAGGGTGGTGGACTTGCCGCAGCCGGAGGGGCCCACCAGGATGACAAACTCTTTATCCTGGATCTCCAGGTTCAGGTCGGGGACGACGGTGACGTTGCCGGGGTAGGTCTTTTCCACATGTTTGAACGTAATACTGGCCATGATAAAACGCCTCCTCAGTGATTTTGGCAAAAGCATAGCACCGCCTTCCCGGAAAGCGCAAGGGTAAATTTCAGACGGCATCGGTAAAAACCGGATATTCTCCCGCCGGGCGAAAAAATTACCCGTCAGGTCGGTTTCTTCCCCTTGCGCTGGAAAAGAGAGTGTGATATATTGTAAACTTAATCAACGGACGAAAGCGGTCAAAGGAGGAGCGGGTATGTTTTTCCGAAAAGACTACGCAAAGCCGGGCCCCGGCGTGGACCGAGACGAGCCCGAGAAAACCGGCCCGGCCCGCCTGGCGGAAATTTTTTCCATTGAGTGCGTCACGCTGGTGAAGCTGAATCTTCTGTTTCTTTTGAGCTGTCTTCCGGTGGTTACCGTCCCGGCGGCGGTTTTTGCCATGAACCGCGTGACGCGGATGATGGTGCTGGACCAGCCGGTAACCCTGCTGTACCATTACAAGGCGGCCTTTAAAAAGGACTGGAAGCGGGCCTACGCCGCCTTTTTCGCCATAGCGGCGCCCCTGGTCCTCTCCGGCTGCGGCGTGTGGTTTTATCTTAGCCGGGCCATGGCCCAGCCTTTGCTGCTTCTGCCCTTCATGCTGTGCTCCACGGTGCTTCTGCTGACGCTTTTGGCTTCCGCGTATCTGTACGGCCTATTGACCACGGAGCGGAGCTTCCGAGAGTGCCTGCGGCTGTCCCTGCTCCTGGGGGCGGGGAGACCCCTCCGGGGAGCGGCGGCGGCCCTGGCGGTCTATGGGTCCCTGGCCTTCGCCGTGCTGGAATTTCCCATCAGCGGAATTTATTTGCTTCTGATCGGTTTCTCGGTGCCCTGCCTGCTGGGGGGTTTCTTCATTCGGATGGAGCTGAAGCGGCTGTAAGGCCGCGCCTCCAGGGTGTGCCCGGGGAATTTCGGAGGCCGGAAGATACGGCTTGGATAACGGGATAAAGGGAAAGGGCGTGCGGTTCCGCACGCCCTTTCCCTTTGCGGTTGTATAGCGTCTACAGCGCGGCGGTTTGAAGCGGCTCGCTCAGAAGGACCGCGCGCCCCTCTCCCTCCGGCCGGCGGGCGGCGTCGCGCTCTGCCATAGTTCGGAGCTCCGCATACCCGCCGCCGGCGGCGGGGACGTGGACAATGCAGAAGCAGCCGGGCGTGAGGCTCCCCCGGAAGCGCCGCCCGCCGCGCAGCTCGTGGAAAAACAGCGGATTGAGCAGCACCGCCCGCAGGGGAACGTCCCGCAGGAAGGAGAAAGCCTCCTCCGTGTAGTCCACGTCCGCCGTGACCAGCACGTTCTCCCCTCTGGAGGAAAGCAGGTAACAAAAGTGGGGCACGTCCCAAAACAGCCGGTCCAGGTGCCGCGTTGGAAACGCCGAGACGCAAACCGTTCCCAGCTGCCGCCGGAAGGTTTCGCCCGTCGCCAAGGCATGGAACGGAACGCCCCGGCGCTCCATATAGCGCATCAGCTCCCATTCGGCGGGCGTTTCCGCTGCGGGCAGAACCACGCCCTTTACCGGCCGCGCCTCCAAGAAGCTCCGCATCCTCTCCGGGGTAAAGTGGTCCGCGTGGGCGTGGGTGACCAGCACGTAATCCACAGCACCAAAGACGCCGCCGCCGTCCAGCATCTGCCGCCAGACGGCCGGGGAGGGACTGTCAAAGTAAAACCGATCATCCTGAAAGACGCTGTCTATCAGGAGCTTTGTCCCGTGAAAGTCCAGGAGGACCCCTGCGTTTGCCGTCAGAGTCGCCGTCAATCCGCTCAAATGGACCGCTCCTTTCCCCGCGGCCGGGGAATCCCCGGCGGGTTCAGGCGGTTTCTCAAGGCCCCGGCAAGGCAGAAAAGCGCCGATACGCCCACACCGGCAAAGAGCGGGTCCACCGGCCAAGCCGTGAGCTTTGCGGCGAAAATCGCGCAGGGGGCCAGCACCATGGAGGCGGCGACGCCGCTTTTATGGACCCTGGAGGGCAGCCAGAGGGCGCAGGTCAGCGGCAGAAAGACCACCGACCCCCGCAGTCCCATGGAGAGGAAGCCCAAATCGTTGATGGCCCCGCCGGAAACCGCCGCTGTGATAAGGGCCGCGGCCAGCAGGATCGCGGCGATGCAGGCGCGCACAGCCATCAGCTCCGCGCCGGAGCTGGAAAGACGCGAGCAGACTTTCTTCAAAATGTCCTTGGTCAAAATCGTCGCCATGCCCAAGGAGAGGCCCGCGCCGCCGCCCACCACGGCGACAAGCAGCGCGCCCAGCCCTACGCCTGCGGCCAGCGGCGGCAGGTGGTTCAGGATGAACGCGGGAAACACCTGGATCGTGCTCTCCAGGACCGGCAGGTCCGGCGCGGAGGCCCCCATTGCGGAGACCTCCGCCGCCAGCAGGTAATGGGCGCGCATGTACAGTCCGGCGCAGATGCTTCCCACGCCGATCAGCGGGATTAGGAACGCGCTCAGCAGCGCGCCCCGGCGCGCCGCCCGGTCGGACTCGGCGCTCCAGACGGCCTGGGCATAGGTCTGGGTGGACAGCACCCCCAGCAGCAGCGACAGGCCGGAGCCAACGTCCTTTGACGCGCCGCGGGCGATCAGGTTTCCATATCGGTGCAGAATATCCGCCCGGCTCTCCAAATTGTTCAGCCCGTTGGCGGCGCTCTGGACGCCGCCCAGCCCGGTTTCGGTGAAGAGCGCCGTCAGCGTGTCCGGTAGGCCCCCCACGCCGCCGCAGAACCGCAGCGCGAACACAAGGCCCAGGGCGGACAGCGCGCAAAGCAGCGCAAGCTTCACAACGCCGCCCAGGCCCGCCCCCCAGGCGCCGCCGAAAAATAACGTAGACGCACATGACGGCGATGGAAGCGCCGGCGGCGGCCGGCAGGGACAAGCCAGGAAACAGCACCGTCAAAAGCCCGGAACAAGCCACCACCTGGGACAAGACGCTGATAAAGATCCCAATGGAGCAGAGAACGGACCCCAGCCCCCCGGCAAAAGCGCCGTATTCCTTTGAAATAATCTGAAGCTCCGTGATGCAGCCGCTTTGCCGCAGGCGGCGCACATAGCCGGCGGCCAGGACCAGGCAGCCGATCCCGGACCCCAATGTGAACCACCAGGCCGCCAGGCCGTAGTGAAACGCCAGCTGCGCGGTGCCGATGGTCGCCTGGCTGCTGACCAGGCTCCCCAGAATGGAGCCGCACACCAGCAGAGGCCCGGCTTGTCCGCCGCCGGACAAAAAATCCCTGGAATCCCGGACCCTGCGCCCGGACAGCACGCCCACGCCGGCAATCAGGCCCAGCACGGATAGAATGCCGATGATAACCCAAAACGACATATGTTCTCCTTTGCGGAAAAGGGGCGCGGGAATGCCCGCGCCCCTCCATCAGTCTGTAAAATGTTCTCGAATCACGGAAAGATCCCGCTTTGCCAGCTCCAGGAAGTCCCTCCCCGTTACGGCGGAAAGCGTTGTGTAGTAGTTCTCGCTGACCAGCCAGCCCTCGTATCCGGCGGAGCGGATGACCTCCGCCGCCTCCCGGAACCTGCCGCGGCCCTCGCCCAGCGGCGCATAGCCCTTCAAGTCAAAGGGGGCGTCCTTCACGTGAAAGTGGTCGATATAGGGCAGCAGCGCGGGAATCTCCTCCAAAGGGTCGCCGGTGCCCCATCGGATGGGGTTCAGCGTATCATAGCAGATGGTCAGCCCGCCGTCCGCGGCCTCGATCATCCGCCGGATGCGCGCGGGGGAGAGGACGCTCTCATAAACGACGCGGACCCCGTGGTCCCGCCCGACCCGGCAGGCATGGCGCAGCTGCTGGGCGAAGGCGTCAAAGTCCCACTCGTTCCGCAGCAGCGTCGCGAAGAAGGAGGAGACCATCAAAACCGGAATGTGCATCGCTTCACAGGCCTCTATGCACTTGACTACGTCCTTCATCCCCTGGCGGCCCTGAGGCGTATCCGTGGGAAAGAGCATCCCGCCCGTCCGCTGGAGCCCGTAGGGGTGCAGGGAGTGCAGGACGACGCGGTGCTCCTCCGCCGCCTGGAGATACGCCTCCTGGACGGCGGGGCTGTTCATGGGATAGCCCTGTTCGGCGCCGCCCAGGTCGCCGATCTGGATGCCGTCGAAGCCCGCCTTTGCCGCCAGGGCAACAGCCCCGGGACCATTGACCGGCAGGGACCACTCGCAGACGCCCAGCAGATGCTTCATAGTTGTTCCCTCATTTCGATATGTCCGCCAGCAGCAGGCGGACCCCCTGCTCCCGGCATAGATCCCGGTATTTTTGGGGCAGATCCTCGTCGGAGATGCAGGCCGCCAGGTCCGTCAGCGCGCCGTAGGTCAGCAGGGCGGCCTTTCCGAACTTGGAGGAGTCCGCCAGCAGGTAGCAGTTGGGACAGGTTTTGATGAGCTGGCTCCGGACCTCTCTGCCAAAGTTTTCGGAGTTGGTCATCAGGCCCGTGGCGGAAACGCCGGTGGTGCCCAAAAAGGCCTTGGAGATGTTGCAGGTGTCAATATAGGAGTGCATGGCGGGGAAGGTGCACTTAAAGGAGTTGGACTTCTGCTGATAGGTTCCGCCGAACGTCAGTATCCGCGCGTTCTGCCGTTTTGCCGCCTTATTGATGATGCTCAGGTCGTTGGTGATGACGGTAATGGAGTACTCCTCCGGGATGAAATCCAGCACCGGAAGGCAGGTGGTCCCCAAATCAATGTAAATGATATCTCCATCCCCGACCATCTGCGCGGCGATTCTGGCGATCTCCCGCTTTTTCGCGGTGTTTTCCTTCTCCCTGGTCTCGTACCGGGAATACTGCGCGGACTGCGTGGCATAGGTAACGCCTCCGTAGGTCTTCTGCGCGCGGCCCCGGCTGATGAGCTCCCGTATGTCGGCCCGGACCGTGTTGATCGAAACGGAAAATGTCTGGCAAAGCTCGTCCATTGAGGCGAAACCCTTTTGGGCGATATAATCCTCCATCAATTGTATCCGTTCTTGTTTCAGCATATCTATCCCCTCTAACATTTGACTTGAAGCAGAGGCGGCCGGGTGCGGAATCAGGACGGAACCGCGGCCCCAGTCATACCTTGCGCCAAACGGAGGCGTTTTTAAAAGATTTTCCCCCGCGCTAAATTATAAAATCAGTATAACATTGCGGGGTAACCCTTGCAACATTTTTAGGAAATTTCCGCAACCGGATCGCCGCAGGCGGCAATCTCGCCCTCCGCCACCAGAATTTTCAGAACGCCGCTCTCCGGCGCGGTCAGCTCGTTGGTCAGCTTCTCCGTGCTGAACTCCATAATCACCTCGCCCTTTTCCACGCGGTCGCCGTCGGCCTTTTTCCAGATTTCAACGGTGCCCTCCACCATGGTCATGCCGACCTGAGGCATCAAAACAGTCATGCTCCGATCTCCTTTTCAAATTTAATTTTTATAGGGAAGGGGAGCGTTGGCTCCCGCAGACCGCCTGCGCGGCGGCCACGACGTCCTCCACCTTGGGAACCAGGAAGTATTCCACGCACCCGTTGCCTATGGGTGCGTTTTTGCTGCCCAGGCGCTTGACCCGGACGGGGCGGCCCTCCATGCGCTCGACAATCTCGGAGACGATCTCCCCGCCAAAGGCGCCGCGGCGGGGCGCCTCCTGCACCACGACCAGGCGGCCGGTCTTTTCAACGGAGCGCTGGAGCTTGTCGATATCCAGCGGAATCAGGACCCGGGGGTCGATAACCTCGGCGTCGATCCCCTGTTCCGCCAGCCGTTCCGCCGCCTCCACGGCAATGGGCACCATGGACTGAATCGCCACGATGGTGACGTCCCGGCCCTCCCGCAGAATGTTCGCCGCGTTCGTCAGGGGAATGACGTGCTCTCCCTCCGGCACCATACCGGATTTGCCGGTAGAGCCCTCGTGGAACATGAACACAACGGGATCGTTGTCCCGGATAGAGGCCTTCAGCAGCCCCTTCACGTCGGCGGGGTAATAGGGCGCCACGATTTTCAATCCGGGAACATTCTGAAACCAGGACTCCGTACACTGGGAATGATGACAGCCGGAGCCGAAGCTCCCATAAGTGCCCCGCCCGCCGTTGGCCATGATGAAGGTGATGGGGCAGCTGCACGCCGCCTGGGTCATAAAGGCCACCTTGGCGGCTCCGTTGGAAACGGCGTCGGCGCAGATGGAGGCGAAGTCGGAAAACATCATGTCCACGATGGGCCGCATGCCCGCCACGGCGGCTCCCACGCCAAAGTAGGAAAAGCCCGCCTCGGCAATGGGCATATCCAGGCAGCGGTCCGGAAACTTTTGGGGAACGCCCAGATAGATGCTCAGCCCCCCTCCGTTGTTGATGATGTCTTCCCCCAAGAGGATAACGCTTTCATCCCGGGCCATTTCCTCAGAAACAGCGGCGGCGATGGAACGGTTCAAATACATCCTGCCCATTACAGATCCCCTCCCGTCTCCGGCGTCGCGTAGATATTTTCTTTGTAATAGATGTCCTCCACCGTGGGAAGCGGCGCGGCGGCGGCCCGCCGGACCACGTCGTCGATCATGGCCGCGCACTCCTCCTTTACTTGGGCGAAGTGCTCCTCCGTGCACACGCCGCCTTCCAGCAAAAACCGCTCGTAGACCTTTACACAGTCCCGGCGCTCCATGTCCTCCCGGACCTCGTCCATATCGTCCCGGTAAGCGTTGGTCTGCCCGTAGTAGTGTGCGCCCCAGCGCCGGTTTTTCACCTCGACCACCACCATCCGGCCCGGACGGGCCAGCGCCACGGCTTCATCCATCGTCCCACGCAGGGCCATCAGGTCGGAGCCGTCCACAATGAACGTGGGCATCTGAAACGCCTTGGCCCGGTTGGAGATATCCGGGTCCACGCTCTGGCGCTCCAGGGGGGTGGTCATGGCCCAGCCGTTGTTGTCGATGACCAGCACCATGGGGACTTTGTACAGGGCGCCGATGTTCATGGCCTCGTAGCACGTTCCCTCGCTCATAGCTCCGTCTCCGACGAACAGCAGCGCCACCTGGCCCCGGCCCTTTCGCTTCAAGGCCCAGGAGAAGCCCACGTACATTGGGACGTTGGAGCCCAGCGTGGACATCCTCACGCCCACGCGGCCCGGGCCCGTCATGTCGCTGATGTGCAGATCGAAGCCGCAGCCCCGGTGCATGCCGTCCCGCTTCCCAAATATCTCCGCCGTGTACCGGTACAGGTCCAGCCGCATCAGCGCGGCCACCTGGGAGCGGTGAGACATGACCACCCAGTCGTCGCCGCGCAGGGCGCTGACGGCGGCAACCTGGTACGCCTCCTCGCCCAGGGCGGTGTGATAAGAGGTGCGGATGTGGCCGTCGTTGACGGCCTGGTGCATTTTCTCGGTGAAAATGCGGCCCCTGACCAGATGATAATACATATCAAGCAGGTCCTGTCTGCTGTAGTCCATAGCGTTCCATCCTCCTTACCGTGTCATAGATTGTAACCCTTATCCAAGCTGGAAATACGTTTCCGGCGCTTCCAGAATCTCACCCATGCGGTCCCGGAAGCGGCTGACGGACCGTCCGTCCACCAGGAGATGATTCATATTCGTGGCAAACCAAGTCATGCTGCGGGCCGCGATGGTGCCGTCCTCCAGGACGATCGCCTGTTTCTTCGTGCGCCCGACGCCCAGTATAAGCGCCTCGTCATTGGAGACGATAGAGGTGAAGATCTCCGTCCGCCCGGTCCCGGCGCTGCTGATGGTGACGGTGCCTCCGGTCATGTCCTCCGGAAGGACCCGGCCCTCCCGGACCTTCCGGCGCATCTCCCGGATTTCCCCGGAAATCTCCAGCGGGCTCTTCCGCTCGGCCCCCCGCAGCACCATGACATACAGCCCCTTGTCGTCCGCGATGGCAATCCCAGGGTTTATTTCGTCATATAGAATCACCGCGTCCCCATCGACGCGGGCGTTCAGCTCCGGATAGTCCTGCAGGGCGATGGCCACCGCCTTGGTGACAAACGCCGTGAAGCTGACGTCCGTTCCCTCCGCTTTCCACCGCCTCTTCAGCGCGAGCAGCTCGGTGGTGTCCGCTTGAAAAAAGCCGCTGGCCTGGGGGTAGGTGACGATGCTGTGCTGAAGCGACTTTCCAATGTACCGGCGCATAGGGCTCAATCGAATCCTTTTCTCAGACAACCCAATCCCTCCTGATTCAGTAACTATGGCCGTAAAGAGGGGCGGCTTCCGTCGGTTTTCCCATCAGGCCATGATTCTAGCAGGAAGTATAGCATCGACTCATCAAGAAGTCAATAATAATTTACTAGTAAATTTATATTTGTAGAATGTGTATAAATGTTGAAATATATAAATGTGCAATTCAACTCAGTAAAAAACTTGACAAATTTGACGATTACTTGTATACTCTTTATCGTGACCTACAAAAATGCAGCAAAAATAAGGCAAAAATTTGCTATATGATTTTTGTGCTGTTGGGAGGAACGCTTCAAAGGAGGTTTCTATGAGGAAAAACGTACTCAAAAAGTGGATGTATGACCTGATCCTCAGCATCTGCATCCTGGTGGTGGTCGTGATCGCGGTAATCTATTCCTACATTCTCCAGTCTCCGCGGGTAGACCTGTTTCTGGCGAGGCCGGACACCTACATGGGGATGTGGTTCATCATCCTGGCCCTGCTGGCGTTTATGCTGATGGCACGGGCCCTGAAAATGCGGAAGACGCCGGAGGGGCAGGAGCCGGGGGAGCCCATCTGGTGCGCCCTGGGCGCTTACACCGCCCTGGTGCTGTTCCTCTACCTCCTGACCCTGGAGCGCCTGGGCTTTATCCTGGGCTCCACCCTGATGCTGTGGGCGCTGACGCTGGTTTACACCTTCAGCCTTGGCGAGGTCAAAAAAGACTGGCGGAACCGAAAGCTCTTCTTTAAGGAACTCGCCAAGTCGGGTGCTTTCTCCCTGGCGGCAAGCCTGGTCACTTATTATGTCTTCACCCATGTCCTGACCTCGAGGCTCCCCACGTTTTCCCTGTTTTGAGCGGTGGAAATGCTTGTACCGAAGCATTCACATACTTTAATCTTTTAGGAGGAATACAAATGAAAAGAATTGCTGTCCTGTTGCTGAGTCTTGCAATGCTCCTCAGTCTGGCCG
>VSMY01000085.1 GCA_009773995.1 Oscillibacter sp.
CGCCGTTGTCCCCCTCGCCCGCCGGGCGGCCGGAGGCATTGGGAGTCCGGACGGGATCCGGGGCGATGCCGCCGTTGTCCCCTTCCCCGGCGGGGCGGCCGGGGGTCTGAGCGGGCCGCGCCGGGTCCGGGGCCAGGCCGCCCCAATCCTCCTCGCTGTAGGTCTCCACGCCGGGGCCCTCCGCCCCGAAAGCGCAGACGGGCACGGTGGTGACCAGCACCACAAGGGTCAGCAGAAGCGCGATCCAACGGTTCTTACCCATGCTTGTTCTCTCCTTTATCTGTGCTTGATTGAGTATGCGGTATCAAAGGCCCGGGGCCTTTGGGCCGCGATAGGCAAGGCCCAGGGGCCGAACGCCCTCCGGCAGGTAGAGGCCGGCGGCCCCGTCCTCCAGGAGGAACGCCTCATAGTAATTTCCGTCCGAGGCGGAGACATACACCGGGGAATCCGGGTACAGGGGGTCCCGGCCTTGGAGAATTGCGGAGCAGGTGGCCAAGGCATAGCCCGGCAGGTCCTCCGACGGCTCCACGTCGAAATTCACGCCGCTTCCATAGACGGTGAAGCCCTCCGGCTTTTCCGTTCCCCGGCCGGGGGCGGGCATGACGGGGACGTTCTGGATCAAATACCGGAGATTCCGCTCCACCAGCTCCGCCGCCACGCAGTCCGCCTCCCGCTGGGCAGCCAAATCCAGCCGGTAGGGCATGGACCGGGAGAACAGCGCCGTGCCGAAGCTGTCCGCCAAGTAGGGGTAGAGGTTGTTCCCAAAGGAGTCCCGGAACATCACCAGGGACCCCTCTCCGCCGCCGTGGGTCATGATGGTGAGGTTCTCCGCCGAGCGAATGGGCACGTCATATTCTATGGCCAGTTCTCCGCCGTAGACCGGATCGGCCTCCAGGCCGTCCCCGGCGGGATAGAGCATATCGTAAAGGTCCCCCTTATGGACCTCCTGGGAGATAAAGGGCCCTTCGAAGTAGCTGGAGGACCGGCCCAGGGCCTCGTTCACCCCGTCGGCGGCCAGAGCCGCGCCCTTGCCGTTCCAGTGGGAGTCGGTCTTGAAGTACAGGGTTTCCTCCTGCTCCCGGAAGAGGGCGAAGCAGTCCAGGTACTCCACGCCCTGCCGTTCCAGCTCCTCCGCCAGCCGCTTCGCGTCCCGGGGCTTGCGGGCGGCGGGGAGGGTGAGGTCCGGCATATTGGCCCAATAAAGGGAGTTCTTGTTGGGAGCCACGGTAAAGAGAAACGCTGCCCCCTGGTCCTCACAGTACTCGGAAATCAGCGCCAGATTCCGGGCGGCGGAGAAGATCTCCCGGTCCGACATGGGGCTTAGCCCCACGTAGTCCGGCAGGGTGTCGGCAAAGTAGAGCCAGCCGTCGGAGCCCAGGACCACATCCTCGGTGATGGAGCTTCCCAGGGCTTTGGCGTTCAGGGCGGACCAGGCGGTGATCATCTCCTGGCGGAGATGGAAGTTGTCCCCGGCGTAGTCCTGAACCTGGGAGAGATAGTTGGAATTCCAATTTCCCTCCGCGTCCCGGAGGGAGGGGGCCCTGGAGAGGGCCTGGTTGCCGCCCGCCGCGCCTTCCTCCTTGGGCAGGAGCATCCCCAGGGAGGGGATCAGGCACAATAGCAGGATGAGGGCCGTAAAGGCGGCGTAGAAAACATTCTTCTTCATAGAGCTACCTCAGAACTGCGCATAAATGAAGGGCTGGAAGCTGCTGCCCGCCGCCGCCAGGAGGCAGAGGACGAAGAGGGCCGCCGCCCCGGCGAAGGAGGAGAACTCCAGCCACGGGCCGTCCAGCCGCCGTTTCAGCCAGGGTCCCACGGGCAGGCTGCCCACAATCCCCGCCCCCAGGGCGCACCACACCGCCGGGCTGACCCGCTCCAGGGCCAGGGTGGAGGCCGGGGAGAGGGCGAAGCCGGTAAACATGGCCCGGAGGACCGTCAGGGCCTCAGCGATATTGGCCGCCCGGAAGACCACGAAACCCACGCACACCGCCAGTAGGGTATAGACATGCCCCAGGCCGCGGCCCAGGGGCTTTTCCTGGAGCTTTTTCATAGGCAGGGCGCTCTCCAGGGCGGAGAGGAGCCCGTGCCACGCGCCCCAGAGGACGAAGGTCCAGCTGGCCCCGTGCCACAATCCGCAGAGCAGGAAGACCACGACCTTATTGAGGCACTTCCGGGCCGTGCCCCGCCGCCCGCCGCCTAAAGGGATGTAGAGGTAATCCCGGAACCAGAGGGAGAGGGACAGGTGCCACCGCCGCCAAAACTCCGTAATGGAGGCGGAGACATAGGGATAATCGAAGTTCTCCGGGGTCTCAAAGCCGAACAGCGTCCCCAGGCCGATGGCCATGTCGCTGTAGCCGGAGAAGTCAAAGTAAATCTGCAAAGTGTAGGCAATGGCCCCCAGCCAGGCAAGACGCCAGTCCAGGCCGTCCCCCAGGGCGAAGGCGGTATTCACCACCGTGGCGGCCGTCTCGGAGATCAGGGCCTTTTTGGCGAAGCCCACGGTGAAGCGCCGGAGGCCCCTGGCCGCCTGTTCGGCGGTGACCCGTGGGCTCTCCAGCCCCTGGGCGAACCGGCCGAAGCGGGAGATGGGACCGGAGACCACCTGAGGAAAGAAGGAGATGTAGAGCAGCACGTCGGAAAAACGCCGGGCACGGGCATTCTCGTCCCGGTAGACGTCGATAGCGTAGGACATGGATTTAAAGGTGAAAAAGGAAACCCCCAGGGGAGCCGGGAGCCCCGCGGCGGGGAACTCCGTCCCCAGCAGGCCGTTCAGGCTCCCGGTGAAAAAGTCCAGATACTTGAAAGCGCCCAGCAGGAGAAGGTGGAAGGTCAGAACCGCGGCCAGCAGGACTTTCCGCGCCCGGACGCGGGGCATGAAAAAACCGGCAGCGCAGCTCACGGCGGCGGACAGCAGGAGACAGGGAAGCCCCTGCCACTGGCCGCAGGCGTAGAAAGCCAAACTGACGGCGATGAGCACATACTTTCTCCCCCTGCCCGAGACCGGCAGGCTGAGAAGCCAGGCCGCCGGAAAGAAGAAAAACAGGAAGGGCGCGGAATGGAAAGCCATGCAAACACCAACTCCAATAGAAAAGGTCCCGCCGCCTGGGCAGGAAAATGTGTCGAATCTATGAAGATTATACACCTTTATAGAGAAAAGTCAAGGCATGGAGCGTTGTTCCGTCCGTTTTGAACGGGGACTTGACACGGGGCGCAAAAACGCTGAAAGACGGCGGCGGTATCAACCGCCGCCGTTTCCGTTTCGTTTCCTCAAAGCCGCGCCGCGATGGCGTCCAAAAACTCCCAGCTGTCCACGCCCCGGACCTGGAAGCCCGGCTCCACCAGGGGCAGGAGGTCTTTCGTCATGACCCCGTCCTCCAGGGTCTTCAGGGACGCGGCCTCCAGCCTCTCGCCGAAGCGCACCAGGTCGGGAAGGCCGTCCAGCTCTCCCCGGCGCTTCAGGGCCCCGGACCAGGCGAAGATGGTGGCCATGGGGTTGGTGGAGGTCTTCTCCCCGTTCCGGTAGCGGTAGTAGTGCCGGGTGACGGTGCCGTGGGAGGCCTCAAACTCCATGGTGCCGTCGGGGGAGACCAGCACGGAGGTCATCATGGCAAGGCTGCCGAAGGCGGCGGCGATCATGTCGCTCATCACGTCCCCGTCGTAGTTTTTCAGCGCCCAGATAAAGCCGCCCTTGGAGCGGATCACCCGGGCCACGGCGTCGTCGATGAGGGTGTAGAAATAGGTAATGCCGGCCTTTTCAAACTCGGCTTTGTAGGAGGTTTCGTACTCCTCCTCAAAGATACGCTTGAACTCCCCGTCGTAGACCTTGGCGATGGTGTCCTTGGTGGAGAACCACAGGTCCTGCTTTTGGCTCAGGGCGTACTGGAAGCAGGAGCAGGCGAAGGCCCGGATGCTGGCTTCCAGGTTGTGCTGGCCCTGCCAGACGGCGGGGCCGTCCACGGTTTGGACGTTCAGGGTTTTTTCCGCCCCGCTCTTGCCCTTGAAAGTAAGGGTGGCGGTCCCCGGTTCCTCCGTGGTCATGTCCACGGCCTTGTACATGTCGCCGTAGGCGTGGCGGGCGATGGTAATGGGGGCCTCCCAGTTTTTCACCACCGGCTTGATGCAGGGCAGGACGATGGGGGCCCGGAAGGCCGTACCGTCCAGGATGGCCCGGATGGTGCCGTTGGGGGATTTCCACATCTCGGTGAGCTCCGGGTACTCCTCCATCCGCTGGCGGTTGGGGGTGATGGTGGCGCACTTCACCGCTACGCCCAGGCGTTTCGTGGCCCGGGCGGCGTCGACGGTGATCTGGTCCTTTGTGGCGTTCCGGCTCAAAAGCCCCAGGTCGTAGTACTCGGTCTTCAAATCCACAAAGGGCAGGATGAGCTTTTCTTTGATTACGCCCCAGAGAACGCGGGTCATCTCGTCCCCGTCCATCTCCACCAGGGGGGTGGTCATTTGAATTTTTTCCATAAAGCGCCTCCCTTAATCTGCCCGCTTGGCGTAGTAGTTCATGAGGCAGCCGTCCAGAAGGATGTCCCGTTCCTCCGCCGTCAGGCCCCGGACGTGGAGCAGGATGTCCGCCGCGCCGCCGTCCGCCTTCAGCACCTTGGCGGGGATATCCTCCCGGCCCTCCGCAATGGCGGCGCGGATATGGGGGACGAACACGCAGTCCCCCGCCTCATAGGGGAACGCCGCCCCTTCGTCCAGGGTGAAGGGCAGAATGCCCCAGTTGATGCAGTTGGAGCGGTAGCGCTTCGTGGCGAAGGCGTAGCAGATATTCGCGAAGCCCCCCAGCACCTTCTGGCAGGAGGCGGCCTGCTCTCGGGCGGAGCCGTCGCCGGGCTTGTTGGCGAAGACGCAGGAGCCGAACTGGGTGTCCTCTGCCCCTGCCCCGGCCCGGTCCAGCAGCTTTTGGAGCTTCTCCGGGGTCTCCCCGGACAGACGCTTGGCCTCCATGTCCGCGGCGGCCTTGGCCCGGCCCGCATAGGCGGGCTCCCGGCGGGAGAGAGTGAACTCCGCCAGCCGCAGGGGGTTGGAGCGGTAGGAGGAGGTTTCGCCGGAGGGAATCAGCTCGTCGGTGGTGGTCACCGGGTCCCGGAGCACCGCCGCCAGCTCCACCAGCAGGTTCTCCGCCAGGGGCCGCATCTTCGGCCAGTCGGTGATGTTGGGGCCCAGGATCAGATCTTCCTCGGGGTGAGGATGGCCGAAGCCGTTGTAGACCCGCTTCTCGTACACGCCCTTGTCGAAGTGGTAGGGACGCCGGACGGGCTCGTATTCAATGTCCGTGGCGGGGGTGATCTTTCCGCCGTTTCGGGCGGTGGCGGCGATGGACCGGGCGTCCATCAGGCACACGGCGGCAAACTGGCCCTCGCCGGGCTTGGAGCCCTCCCGGTTGGGGAAGTTTCTCGTGGTGTGCCGGAGGCTGAGGCCGTTGTGGGCGGGCACGTCCCCCGCGCCGAAGCAGGGCCCGCAGAAGCTGGGTTTGATCACCGCGCCGCTTTGCAGCAGGTCCGCCGCAGCCCCGATTTTCGTCAGCTCCAGGCTGACGGGCACGCTGGTGGGGTATACGTCCAGGGTGAAGTACCCGTCTCCGCAGCTCCCGCCCCGGAGGATGTCCGCCGCCTCGGTAATGTTGTCGAAGAGCCCCCCGGCGCACCCGGCGACAACCCCCTGGTCCGCCCAGACGCCGCCGTCGTGGACCTTCTGAAGAAGGTTCACCTTGGCCTTGGGGTAACGCTCCCGCGCGTCCGCCTCCACCTTGGCCAGAAGGTCCGGGGCGTTGTCCAAAAACTCCCGGATGGTCCAGGCGTTGGAGGGGTGGAAGGGCAGGGCGATCATGGGCTCGATTTGGGAGAGGTCCAGCTCGATGTACTTGTCGTACCAGGCGAAATCGCCGGGATGGAGTTCCTTGTACTCCGCCTCCCGGCCGTGGGCCTCGTAGAAGCCGCGGGTTTCCCCGTCGGTCTCCCAGATGGAGGAGAGGCAGGTGGTCTCCGTGGTCATCACGTCGACGCCGTTCCGGTAGTCGATGGGCAGCCCGGCCACGCCGGGCCCGGCGAACTCCAGCACGCAGTTGTTTACAAAGCCGCTTTCAAAGGTGGCTTTCACCAGGGCGATGGCCACGTCGTGGGGTCCCACGCCCCGCTTGGGCGCGCCGGTGAGGTAGACCAGAACCACCTTGGGGTAGGGCACGTCCCAGGTGTTTTTCAGAAGCTGCTTGCAAAGCTCCGGCCCGCCCTCGCCCACGGCCATGGTCCCCAGGGCGCCGTAGCGGGTGTGGGAGTCGGAGCCCAGGATCATCTTCCCGCAGCCCGCCAGCTGCTCCCGGGCGTAGGAGTGGATGACGCTCTGGTTGGCGGGGACGTAGATGCCGCCGTATTTCCGGGCGGCGGAGAGGCCGAAGACGTGGTCGTCCTCGTTGATGGTGCCACCCACGGCGCAGAGGGAGTTGTGGCAGTTGGTCAGGGCGTAGGGAATGGGGAATTCCCCCAGGCCGGAGGCCCGGGCCTGCTGGATGATGCCCACATAGGTGATGTCGTGGCTGGCCATGGCGTCGAAGCGGACCTGGAGCCGTTCCGGGTCCCCGGAGACGCTGTGGGCCTGGAGGATGCTCCAGGCCAGGGTCCGCTTCCGGCCCTCCTGGGGAGAGACGGGGGCGGCGGGGTGAAGCGCGCCGCCGGAGAGGAAGACGCCGTTTTCATGTAAAGCGATCATGACGGAAACCTCCTGAAATCAACTTCTGTCCGCCAGGGGGACGTAGGCTCCCCGTTTGCAGATGGTCTTATAGGCGGGACGGATAATCCGCGGGTCTTCGGAGCAGCACTCCTCCATGCGGTGGGCGCACCAGCCGGCCATGCGGGCGCTGGCGAAGATGGCGGTGTACAGGTCCGTGGGGATGCCCAGAAGCCGGTACACGAAGCCGGAGTACAGGTCCACGTTGGCGCAGATGGGCTTGTCGATGCCCCGGACCTCCTGGAAAACCTGGGGGGCCAGGCGCTCCACGGACTCGATGAGGTCCAGCTGGTCCACCATGCCCCGCTTCTCCGCCAGGCGGCGGGAGAACTGCTTGAGAATCTCCGCACGGGGGTCCGAGAGGGTGTAGACCGCGTGGCCCATGCCGTAGATGAGGCCGGTGCCGTCCCCCAGCTCCCGGTTGAGGATGCGGACCAGCTGGTCCTTCACCTGGCCGTCGTCCTTCCAGTCCCGGACGGCGTTCCGGAGGTAGCGCATCATTTCCACCACCTTGATGTTGGCCCCGCCGTGGCGGAAGCCCTTCAAAGAGCCCACGGCGGCGGCGATGGCGGAGTAGAAGTCCGTCCCGGTGGAGGTGAGGACCCGGCAGGCGAAGGTGGAGTTGTTGCCGCCGCCGTGCTCCGCGTGGAGAATCATGCACAGGTCCAGGAGCTTGGCCTCGTCGTCGTCGAATTTCGAGTCCTTGCGCAGGGTGTAGAGGAAGTTCTGGGCCACGCTCAAATCCGTCCGGGGCCGGTGGAGGTAGAGGCTGTCCTTGTCGAAGTAGTGCCGCTTGGCGGCGTAGGAGTGGGCCACGATGGTGGGGGTCCGGGCCACCATGCGGAAGGACTTGAACAGCTCGTTTTCAAGGCTCATGTTCTCCGCCTCGCCGTCGTGGGAGTGGAGGGCCAGGATGCAGCTGGCCAGCTTGTTCATAATGTTCTTGTTGGGGGAGCGGAGAATCATGTCCTCGGAGAAATAGCCGGGGAGCTGGCTCCACCGGGCCATGAGGACCTGGAAGTCCTCCAGCTGGGAGGCCGTGGGCAGCTGTCCGAAGAGGAGGAGGTACACCGTCTCCTCGAAGCCGAAGCGGTCCTCCCGGATGCAGCTTTGGATCAGGTCCTCGATGCTGACGCCCCGGTAGAAAAGCCGGCCCTTCCGGGGAATCTTTTTCCCGTCCTTCAGGTCGTAGCCGTCTACGTCGCCGATGCTGGTGACTCCGGCGATGACGCCGGTTCCGTTGGGATACCGGAGGCCCCGCATCACGTCGCTTTCGGCCCGGCCGGAGGGGAAGATGTCGTTGTCCCGGATGAAGTCCTCGGAGCCGCTGACGAAGGACAGCGAGGACTCGATCAGCTCCTGGTGCCGGAGCATCCGGTGGAGATCGCGTTCGGTTTTGTAAGACATATCGGAAAACCGCCTTTTAAAAATATCGGTGGGCCTCCGGCAGAGCGGGGCCGTGAGAGGATTTTATTTATTATAATGGATTTTGAGCCGGTTTTCAATGCTCGAAATCGCCGATTATCTTCTCCCGGAGGGGCGGCGGTTTGGAGGGGAGGATACCGGCTCGCTCTTCCCCGTGGACAAAAAAGGGCGGCCCTACGGACTGCCGGTCCGTAAGGCCGCCCGCACCGCCGGGAGGCGCGTTTTTTATGACGCCTGGTTGTGAAACCGGTTGGAGCGAATCAGCTTTTCCTTCTGCGCGGGGGTGATGGTGTCCGTGATGTCCTTGACGAAGACGTAGAACAGGAGATGCTCCTCGCCCCATTTGGAACTTTCCAGATGGCCGTAGTCGTCCACCCAGCGAATCGAGCCGTCCTTGCGGATGATCCGATACTGCACGTAATCCAGTTTTTCCTCGGAGTGCTGGATTTGGTTCTGGATTTCCCACTCCACCCGGTTCAGGTCGTCCGGGTGCACGATGCCCCGGAAGGAATGCCCCACCAGATTCAGCAGCTCGCCCATGCTCCCGCAGCCGAAGAGATCCATCAGCGCCGGGTTGGCGTACAGGATGCGCTCGTCCTCCATGGCGCGGTAGATGAAGAAGCCGTCGGACATGCTGGCCAGGGAGTCCGCCATGCGTTTCTCGCGCCGCTCCTCTTCCTTTCGCACGGCCTTGTCGATGCTCCGGATGGTTAGAACGGCCGTCCTGGGCTTCCCCTTTTTCCGTTCGCTGATGGTTACGCTGGCCATGCACCACTCGTCCGGGTTTTCCGGAGAGCTTCTGCGGTAGCGGTAGTAAACGGAGTCTTCCGCTGCCAGGGCGCTGCGCAGATGGTCCAGGGACAGGAAGCGGCGGATGTTTTCCCCGTCGTGCTGCAAAATCCGCCCGGTGCCGAAGTGGCGCTCAATCATCCCCTCGTAGTTGCCCCGGTCCATGATGAGGTCGTCCTCGGGGTAGAGCTTCCGGCAGTAGTTCTCCTTCAGCTGCAGATAGTAGACCTCCTGATAGGAGTGGAGCAGACTGTCCAGGGCTTTTAGCTGCATCTGCATGTGGGTCACGTCCTGCATCAGGCAGGCGAGGCAGCCGTAGCTGTGCTGGTAGAGGTTGAACTGGAAGTAGCGGTTGGAGATGGCGCTGTAGGCGTAGTAGGTGAAGGCGTCGCCCAGATACGCGGCCTGATAGGCCCTCTGGGCCAGAACATCAATGTCTTCCTTAAAGGCCTTTTTAAAGAGGTGGCGCAGATGCTCCCGGTTTCCGCCGCACATTTTGTCCATCTGGAGGTTGGAGTAGAGAATATCGTACTCCTTGGGCTTCTGCTTCTTGTCCAGGATGAGCCTGAAGAGTCCGTAGCCGCAGGGAAGGGAGCCGTAGCACTGGTCCATCCACTCCCGTTCCTGGGGGGCCAGAACCGCTGTGGCGCTGCCGCTCCACACCCGTTTCTCCCGCTTTTCCTCCAGGGCGGTGATGTCCGACAGGGAGATGAAAAACGTCCGGCGCTTGTCCTTCTCCCGGAGGAAGAAGACCCTTGCGTGGACCCAGAGGACTCCGCCGTCCAGGCGCAGGAAGTGGATATATCCCTCGGAGTTGACGGGGTAGTTCTCATAGGCCTCCTCAAAGAGGGAGAGCAGGACCGGACGGTCGTCGTCCCGGACGCTGTCCCGGAGCCTCCGTGTCAGCGAGTCCTTATCCCGGGTGTTCACACCGGACATGTCGAAATACTGATCGTTGGCCCGGAGAATCTCAATCCGGTTTTTGTAGACCTCGTAGATGGCCGAAGGTCCCAGGATGTTGTTGATCATGGTGTCGGTGAACAAGTTTCCGTCCATGAACTCCCGGATGTGGAAGTTCTCCGCCTGCTTGCAGTGCAGCCCGCTGAAGTCCAGCCGCCGCTCGTCGGAGAGCATTTCCTCGAACTGCCGGATGGGAAGGGGCTTGCAGTAATAGTAGCCCTGGGTGTACCGGCACCCCATGCTCCGCAGGATGTTTTCCTGCTTCAGCGTCTCCACGCCCTCTACAATGACGGGAAGCCCCATCTGCCGGGCCATATTGACGATGGATTCCAGAATGCTGACGCCCTTCTGCTCCTCCACTTCCTCCATGTCCAGGAAGCGCATGTCGATTTTCAGCACGTCCACCGCGATGCTCTTGAGCATGTTCAAGGAGGAGTAGCCGCTGCCGAAGTCGTCCATCATGACCAGGAAGCCGGCCTCCCGCAGGCGGTCCACCGTCCGGTTGACGACGCTGCCCTCCTCCGTGCAGGCGCTCTCCGTGATTTCCGCCTTGAGGTACTTGGCGGGCAGATCGTACTTTTTCAAAAGCTTTGTCAAAAACGTGGGCACGTCCATGGAGACCACGTCGATGCGGGAGATGTTGATGGAGATGGGAATGGGGTGGTTCCCCTGGTCGATCCAGTTCCGCAGCCACTGGCAGACCTTCTCCCAGATACGCTGGTCCAGGAGATAAATCATTCCGCTTCGTTCCAGGAGCGGAATGAACTTTCCGGGAGGGATCAGCCCCTTTTCGCCGTGCTGCCAGCGCACCAGGGACTCCGCGCCCACCACCTTGCCGGTGGAGATGTCGCATTGGGGCTGAAGGAAGAAGGTGAACTCGTCCCGCTCCATGCCCTCGTTGATTTCCGCCAGCATGCGCATGTCGTTTTCCAGGCGCTCCTCCATCTGGGGGTCGTAGAGGACAATCTGGCGGCGGCCGCTGGCCTGGGACAGCGCCAGGGTGGCCCGGTCATAGTACAGCTCCGGGGGAAGCTCCAGGTCGTCAATGGGGCTGACGCCGAACTGGGGAATCACGCCGGCCATGCCGCCCAGAATTTCGATTCCGGCCCGGACGTCGTCCAGCAGCCGTTCCACCATCTCCATTTTCCAGGGCATGATGATGCAGAAATTGTCTCCCTCAAAGTATCCGGTTACGCCGTCATAGCGTTTTCGAGTGGTTTCCAGGCAGTCCGCGATGTAACGCAGGAGCTTGTCCCCCACATTACGCCCGTGGATTTTATTGAACATGCGGAAATACACCATGTCGATGGCCACGACGCAGTAATCATTCGGCTGAATCCGCCGGATAAACTCCCTGGCCTCCTCCATGAAGGCGTGGGGAAAGTGAAGTCCTGTCAGCAGGCTTCTCGCGTCGGTGTCCCGGCCGCCGCAGCCGGCGGGCTTGTCCGTCTTTTTGCTCATACGTTTCCCCTCCGTAAGCTCCGGCGTCTGAAAGACGCCGTTCTGCAATTTGTTTTCGCTGCCCTCTGATAAAAAAATACCATAATTTTCAAGAAAAGTCAACATAAGAAAGGCGTTTTTCACAATTTTACTTGCCAGTAACTCTACAAAAACTGTATATTTTTTCTGTTTAAAGCGATTTTTTCGCGGATTTAAACCGGGAGGGGGCAGAGCCGCTTTCCGCAGGGGATTCCAATTCCGCCGCTTGCGCATTGCGCCGGAAAATGGTATACTGGGGCGGAAAAGGAGGTTGAGGCATGGAGAGCATCGACTATTTGTGGAAGGACCGAAAGCGCTTTCTGGGCATGCCCCTGTCGTTTACCCGGTACCGCCTCAGCGAGGACCGGCTGTTTTGCGAGACGGGCTTTCTCAACGTGAAGTCCGACGAGGTGCTGCTTTACCGGGTGCGGGACCTGCGGCTGACCATGAGCCTGGGCCAGCGCATCTTTGGCGTGGGGACGGTATGCGTGGTGTCGTCAGACAAGAGCATTCCGCACCTGGATCTGAAAAATGTGCGGGACCCCCGAACGGTCAAGGAACTAATCCACAAAAACGTGGAAGCGGCCAAGGACAAGCGCCGCATGCGGGCCACCGAGCTGCTGGGCGGGGAGGACGGTCCCGTCTGCCAGGAGTACGGCGAGGACGCCGAGCCGGATATGGACGAGGATGAAATCTGATTTCCGCGGCGGAGGGCGGGCGGACAAAATTGAACCCGGGCCCCCCCCCACCACACAGACACCGCCGGCG
>VSMY01000086.1 GCA_009773995.1 Oscillibacter sp.
GTGCAAACCTCACTATATTCAATGGATGCAAAAATTCACGATTCAATCACACAACAGGTTGGAAGCTTTGAAAAGACCAAGAGTGGCATTTTAAAGTTGCTGGAAAATGATATACCTCTGCAAATCAGCTGTCCACTGTTGAAACAGAATGTTAATTCTTATATGGATGTTGTAAAGTGGGGGAAAAAGCATGATGTTAATGTTGGAGCCGATTATGTTATCATAGGACAATATAATTGTGATACACAAAATTTGCAAAATAGGCTCTCGCTGGAGGATATCAGCGAAATTTTAAAACAAAGGACTATAACAGATCCTCAATACCTCAATAAGATAACGGCAGATGCCGAAAAAAAGGAAAAAATGCGTCCAGGGGATTTTGTATGTAGCGTCTGCAATTCGTCTATCTGCATAGCAGAAAACGGAAATGTATATCCCTGCGCTGGTTGGCAAGGTTTCGTCGTAGGTAACATAGTAGAATCTTCGCTTTATAATATTTGGAATTATTCAAAAAAGATACAATATTTGCGAAATCTAAAAAGAAAGGACTTTCCTAAATGCCTCCAATGTCCTGATAATCAATTTTGTACAATGTGTATGGTAAGGAATGCAAATGAAAATCCGGCAGGCAATCCATTAGAGGTCAATGAATTCTTTTGTAATATTGCTAAAATGAATAGAGAATTGGCTATTAATGGGACGGCTGAAATATAAAACAAAAGAAAAGATAAGAATTGGTTCGGAGATTTGCGAGCAATAGAAATACTCTGGCGGACAATGAGTTTGCCAGAGTATTTCGAATAATTAATGGATGAAGTTCGTGCGCTGGAATTTTTCCCGCTCCGGGAGGCCGTATTTCTCTTTGCCAAGTTCAATGCTCCGCATGAGGAACGTCATATTCCGGGCCAGGGTCCGCATGGTCTGCAAGCCCTCCGCGTCCTGGGCCGCCTGGCCGGGCTCCCGCCCGTGAACGCTGTTCCAGTACTGGCTGGGGGCCACGGGCATGCTGGAGACAGTGAAGAACTTGTTCAGTTCGTCGAAGGTGGCGGAGAGCCCTCCACGTCTCGCGGCCACAACGGCGGCGCCTACCTTCATGGTCTTGTCGAAGGGCGTACTGTAGAAGAGCCTCGTCAGAAAGGCCACCAGCGTGGCATTGGCGGAGGCATAGTAGACGGGACTGCCCACCACCAGGCCGTCAGCGGCCTCAAACTTCGGCGCGATCTCGTTGACGGCGTCGTCAAAGACGCACCGGCCTTTCTCCGCGCACTGGCCGCAGGCGATGCAACCCCGGATTGGCTTGTTTCCGATTTGAATCGTCTCGGTCTCGATGCTTTCAGCTTTGAAAACACTCTCCATCTCCCGCAGGGCCAGGGAGGTGTTGCCGTTGGGCCTGGGACTGCCGTTAATCATCAAAACATTCATATGAGGACCTCCATGGACTCGGGTTTATGTACTCAATAATTCTCCGCGTGGACCTCGAAGTAAGCCTGAGGATGGGCGCAGACAGGACAGACCTCCGGAGCGGCGGTGCCCACCACGATGTGCCCGCAGTTCCGGCACTCCCAGACCTTGACCTCGCTCTTCTTAAAAACCTCCTGGGCCTCCACGTTTTTCAGTAGGGCACGGTAACGCTCCTCGTGGTGCTTCTCGATTTCGCCCACCATGCGGAACTTGGCTGCCAGTTCCGGGAAACCCTCCGCCTCGGCGGTCTTGGCAAAGCCCTCGTACATATCCGTCCACTCGTAGTTCTCCCCGTCGGCGGCGGCGCCCAGGTTCTCTGCGGTGGAGCCGAGGCCCTCCAATTCTTTGAACCACATCTTGGCGTGCTCTTTTTCGTTGTCGGCGGTCTTGAGGAACAGGGCGGCGATCTGCTCGAAGCCCTCTTTTTTGGCCTTGGAGGCGAAATAGGTGTACTCGTTCCGGGCCTGGGACTCCCCGGCGAAAGCGGCCTCCAAGTTCTTCTCAGTCTGCGTTCCAGCGTATTTGGACATAGAAAATTCCTCCCTTTGAAATTTGATAAATGACTGCGAAAAGTTACAAAAAAGCTCTAAAAAACGGCGTTTTTAGAGCTTTTGGTACGCCCGACTGGATTCGAACCAGCGGCCTTCAGAGTCGGAGTCTGACGCGCTATCCAACTGCGCCACGGGCGCATACCTAACAATATGAGATTTTCAGCTTTCCGGCTATCCGGGGAAATAGTAGTCAAACAGTAGTCAGCCCACAGCGTTCTTTCCTCTGCCGATCCGCCAACGCCCCTGTTTGCAGGGCCTTGCGCCGTATCTCAGCCGGAGGTGTCAGAAACGTCGGAGTCTGACGCGCTATCCAACTGCGCCACGGGCGCATACCATTTCTATGCACTTTGCTACAACGGAAGCAGAAGAGAACCTTTCCCCCGCACATCCTTAGGTAGTATAGCAGAATTTCCCCGGCCTGTAAAGCGTTTTGTCAAAATTTTTTCAAGAATGTTGATTTGCCCTTTTATCAAGAAAATCCTAAACCAGAAAATACCAAGGGCGAACTATCAAAAACGGGTGAAACGAGTGCAAAACAGCAAGCAAACATGAGAATCAAAAGTGACGCCGTCCTTTCCGCCATCCGCAAGCCCTCCCGTTTTATCCTGCGCCCGCCCCCGCCATCGTGTGGGGGCGGGCGCTGTCCTCTACTCGATAGGGCACACCCCCGTCAGCCCTGGCCGTAGTAGGCTCCGGGGCCGTGCTTGCGGAGATAGTGTTTATCCAGCAGCTCCTGCTGCATGGTTCCCAGCCCCGGGGTCAACTGCATGGCGTGGAAGTCCATAAACGCTACTTCCTCCAGCACCACGGCGTTATGGACGGCGTTGAAGGGATCCGTGCCCCAGGCGAAGGGGCCGTGGCTGTGGACCAGCACCGCCGGGACCTGGGCCGGGTCGATTTTCCGCTCCCGGAAGGTCTCGATGATGACGTTCCCGGTCTCCAGCTCATAGCTTCCGGCGATTTCCGAACGGGTCATCTTCCGGGTGCAGGGAATCTCGCCATAGAAATAATCCCCCTGGGTGGTTCCCAGGGCTGGGATTCCCCGGCCCGCTTGGGCGAAGGAGGTGGCCCAGCGGCTGTGGGTATGGACGATGCCCCCCAGGGCCGGGAAGGCTTTATACAGCGCCAAGTGGGTATCCGTATCACTGGAGGGCTTGTAGCGGCCCTCCGCCCGTTCCCCGGTCTCCAGGCTCACCACCACCATGTCCTCCGGCTTCATGTCCTCGTACTCCACGCCGGAGGGCTTGATGACCATCAGGCCCCGATCCCGATCAATGCCGGAGACATTGCCCCAGGTAAAGGTGATCAAACCGTATTTGGGCAGCAGCAGATTTGCCTCGCAGACCTGTTGTTTCAATTCTTCCAACATATTATAAGTCCCCTTTACGGAACAGGGGCCGTCCAAGGGGCGGCCCCTGTAAGCCTCTACTTCAATTTCCAGGCCAGGTCGGAGAGGAACAGATCGTGCTCCAGGCTCTCCACCGTGGTGTCCTTGGTGATGTGGACAAACTCGATATCCAGCATATTGGCCCAGTCTTTCATCTGCTCCGCCGTCACGTCATAACTCAGGACCGTGTGGTGGGCCCCTCCAGCGGTGATCCAGCACTCCACGCCGGTGGTCAGGCTGGGCTCCGCCTGCCACATGACACGGGCCACGGGCAGATTGGGCATAGGCAGGATGGGCTTCACGCAGTGGATGTCCTGGCAGATGAGCCGCAGGCGGCCCCCCATATCAATGAGGCTGACCACAATGGCGTCTCCGGGCTTGCCCTCGAAGACCAGCCGGGCCGGGTCCTCCCGTCCGCCGATGCCCAGGGGGTGGACCTCAATCCGGGGCCGGTCCGCCGCCACGGAGGGACAGACCTCCAGCATGTGGGCCCCCAGGCTGTACTCCCGGCCCTTCACCAGATGATAGGTATAGTCCTCCATGAAGGCGGAGGCTCCGTTGCCCCCCTCGCCCATGGCTTTCAGAATGGCGGTCATGGCGGAGACCTTCCAGTCGCCCTCGCCGCCGTAGCCGTAGCCTTGGGCCATCAGGTGCTGCGAGGCAAGGCCCGGAAGCTGCTTCATGCCCCAGAGATCCTGAAAGGTGTTGGAGAAGGCCAGACACCCCTCGGCGTCCAGCATCTTCTTCATGGCGATCTCTTCCCTGGCCTGATAGCGGACGGTCTCCAGGTCGTCTGTGGCAAAATCGTAGCTCTGCTTGTAGGTTTCCATCAGGGCATCAATTTCCGCCTCGGCGACCTCGTTCATCACCTTCACCAGGTCGCCTACGGCCCAGGTATTCACCTGCCAGCCCAGCTTCGCCTGGACCTCCACCTTGTCGCCTTCGGTAACGGCCACTTCCCGCATGTTGTCCCCGAAGCGCATGACCTTCATGCTCTTGGAGACCGCCACGCCCACGGCGGCTTTCATCCAGCTCCCGATGCGGGATTGAACCTCCTCGTCCTGCCAGAACCCGGCGATGACCTTCCGGGGCTTGCGCAGCCGGGCTCCGATGAACCCGTGCTCCCGGTCGCCGTGGGCGGCCTGGTTTAGGTTCATGAAGTCCATGTCGATCTCTTCATTGGGAATCTCCCGGTTGTACTGAGTGGCGAAGTGGCACCAGGGCTTCTGGAGGTCCGCCAGGCCGTTGATCCACATTTTGCTGGGGCTGAAGGTGTGGCACCAGGTAACGACTCCGGCGCAGGAGTCGTCGTAGTTGGCCTCTTTGCAGACCTGAGCGATTTCCTGGTTGGTCTTAGCCGTGACCTTGTAGACCAGGGGATAGGGCAGAACGGCGCTCAGCTTCTCCGCCATCTCCTGGGCACGCTGGGCCACGGTGTCCAGCACCTCGGGGCCATAAAGAAATTGACTGCCGACGACAAACCAGAACTGATATTGTTTCATGGAAGTTCCTCCTTACAGGTGTTCCACAGCGGCACGCTCCACTTCCAGCAGAGCCTTGTATCGCTGAATATAGGTGTTGAAGCCCTCGGCCAGGGCGGCGCTGGGCTGGACGGTGGTCCCGGCGGCTCCGGCAAAGACCCGTTTGCCCAGGAAATCCTCCAGGCGCTCGCCTTCCGCTTTTCGCAGCATATAAGCCGCCAGCAGGGCCATGCCGTAGGGTCCGCCCTCCCCCGCCGTCTCCATGCAGGTAACCGGGGCGTTACAGGCGGCGGCCAGGTAGCTCTGGCCCACCACCGGGGTTTTGAACAGGCCGCCGTGACCTGTCAGGGAGTCGATGGCGACCCCTTCCCCGGCCAGAATGTCCATGCCGATTTTCAGGGTGGACATGGTGGCGTAGAGCTGGGCCTTGAAGAAGTTCGCCAGGGTGAACTTGGTCTCCGGAGTCCGGGCCGTCAGAGGGCGGCCCGCGTCCATATGGGTGACGCCCTCTCCGGCCAGATAGTTGCACACCAGCACGCCGCCGCAGTCCGGGTCTCCCTCCAGGCTCTTTTCATAGAGCTTGGTGTAGAGCTCGCCGGTGGAGGGCTTCGCTCCGAAGAGCTCCGCCGCCTCCCCCAGGACGCTTACCCAGGCGTTGGTGTCGTTGGTGCAGTTGTTGCAGTGGACCATGGCCACGGGGGCCCCGGCGGGGGTGGTCACCAGGTCGATTTCCTCATAGACTTTTTTCAACGGCTTTTCCAGCACCACCATGGAGAAAATGGAGGTCCCAGCGGAGACGTTGCCCGTCCGGGGCGCCACGGCGTTGGTGGCGGTCATGCCGGTGCCCGCATCCCCCTCCGCCGGGGCGAAGGGGATTCCGGGGGCCAGCAGACCCTCCAGCCGGGCCGCGCCGGACTCTGTCAGGGTCCCGGCGGATTTTCCGGCGGGCAGAACCTCCGGGAGGAGGTCCTCCAGCTTCCAGGGCAGGTCCTTCACCTTGGGCAGGGCGTTGAATTTTGCCAGCATTTCGGCGTCATAATCCAGGGCGGCGCTGTCGATGGGGAACATGCCGCTGGCCTCCCCCACGCCTACGGCGTTCACTCCCGTGAGCATGTAGTGGACATAACCCGCCAGGGTTGTGATATGGGCGATTTGGGAAACATGCGCCTCCCCGTTCAGCACCGCCTGATAGAGATGGGCGATGCTCCAGCGCTGGGGAATGTTGAAGCCGAAGAGCTCCGTCAGCTCCGCCGCCGCCGGGCCGGTGATGGTATTCTGCCAGGTGCGGAAGGGGGTCAGCAGCTTCCAGTCCTTGTCGAAGGCAAGATACCCGTGCATCATGGCGGACACGCCCATGGCGGCGATATTCTCCCGGCCTTCCACCTGGGAAAGGGCCGTTTTCAGCCCGGTCCAGACCTCCTCCAGGGGATAGGTCCAGACGCCGTTTTCATAGCGGGAGGCCCACGTGCAGTCCCCGGAGGAAACGGGCCGGAAGCTCTCGTCGGCGGTCACGGCCTTGATGCGGGTGGAGCCCAGCTCAATGCCTAAACAGGTTCTCATCTTCCGCCCTCCTCACTGCTTGCCGGTGTTCTTCCGCAGAAGCACAACGCTTTGAATCACCAGGAACAGGCAGAGCATAGCCGCCACGGTGATGTTGGACCACCACGCCTCGTCAAAGCCCAGGGAGGAGACGATGCGCTTGATGGTGTTCAGGCTCAGGACGCCGAAGAAGGTGCCCGCCACATTGCCCACGCCGCCGGTGAGCAGCGTCCCTCCGATGATGGAGGAGGCGATGGCGTTCATTTCATCTCCCGCGCCGTTGGCCACGTCGCCGCTTCCCACGTGGAGGAAGTAGAGGATGCCGCCCAGCCCCGCCAGCAGGCTGCACAGAATATGGGCCAGGAACTTGGTCCGGCGCACGTTGATGCCCAGCATGTTGGCGCTTTGGTTGTTTCCGCCCACGGCGTAGAAGCTGCGGCCCAGCTTCGTCCAGCGCAGAAGGCAGAACAGCAGCACCACCGCCAGCAGGGCGATGACCACGCCCACCTCCACATAGGCCGGGATATACTGCCCCAGCTTGTTGTTGGAGCCCAGGCCCGGGACGATGATGCGGGTGTCTTTTACCGCCAGGAAGCCCTCGCTGGTCACGCGTATGGGCTCTTTGCTGACGATGGTGGTCATGCCCTTGGCGAAGAACATGCCCGCCAGGGACACGATGAAGGGTTGAATCTCCAAATAGGCCACCAGATACCCCTGGACCAGCCCGAAGGCCAGGCCGATGCCCAGGCCGATGAGAAGGACCGTCAGGACGCTGCCGCCCTGCTGCTCCAGGTTCACCGCGCCGGCCATGCACACCAGGCTCGTGACCGCGCCCACGCTGATGTCGATTCCTCCCGTGATCATGACGATGCTCATGCCGCAGGACAGGACAATCAGGGAGGCGTTGTTGTTCAGGATATTTAGGAAGTTCTGAGGCTTGGTGAAGCCGCCGCCCAGAAACACAACGGCGGACAGATACAGGGCGAAGAAGACCAGAACCGTGATGGTGAGCAGCAGATTGGTATCGCTCATAGACGCCCGGGCCTTGATCCGCCCCTGCTTGTCAACGGCAATTCCGTTCGGCATGTCAGGACACCTCCTTCGCCGCCTTGGCAGGCGCTTTTTTCATGCTGGAGAGCTTCTCCCGCACCACCGGGGCGCTGAGCACCACCAGCAGAATGACCACCACCGCCTTGTAAGCGGGCAGGGCCGTGGAGGGCACCTCATACTTGTAGAGCGTGGTGGTGAGGAATTGGATGACGTAAGCGCCCAGGATGGAACCGTAGATATTGAACTTGCCGCCGGAGAGGGCGTTGCCTCCCAGGGCTACCGCCAGGATGGCGTCCATCTCGATGTTTTCCGCGATGCGGGAGTAGTTGATGGAGCCGCTGCGGCTGACCCGGATAAAGCCCGCCACCGCCACGCACACGCCTAGAATCACATAGGTGAGCAGCTTGACCATCTGGGGGTTGATGCCGTTGAGGCGGGAGGAGTTGGCGTTGATGCCCACGGACTGAGTGTAGATCCCCAGGGTGGTGAATTTCAGCACCAGCCAGAACATCAGAATCACAAAAGCGGTGATGAAAATGGGGGTGGGAACGGGAATGCCGGGGAGGAAGGTGCCCGCGTATTTAAAGGACAAGTCGTTGATGATGGGCAGCTGGTTGTTGTTGATCCAGGCGGCGATGGAGCGCCCGGCGGTGTACAAAATCAGGGTGGCCACCATGGGCTGGATCTTGAAGTAGGCCACCAGCGTGCCGTTGAAAGCGCCGAAGAGGGCCGATACCACCATGCCGATGACCACCGCCAGGATCAGGTTCATCTGCATGGTATCCGCGGTAACCTGTCCCCCGCAGACCAGCCGGAGGATCACGCTTCCGGCGATAGCCATAGCCGCGCCTACGCTGATGTCCTGCCCCCCGGAGGAGGCGGTCACCAGGGTCATGCCGATGGCCAGAATCACCAGCTCCGAGGCGTTGTCCAGCACGGAGATGATGTTGCCGCTGAGCACCGGGTTGCCCAGGCTGTTCTCCTTGACGGAAACGGCAAAGAAGGACGGGTCGGCAATCAGATTAAAAATCACCAGCAGGGCCAGCGCGGCGAAGGGGATAAAGAGCTGCTGCCGGACAAGCCGCTTGAAAAGGCTCTCGCCGGGCTGCTTCAATTTGGTTTCAGGGTTCTTTACCGGCGTCATCATTCGTCACCTCCCGCAATGGTCGCCATAATCTTTGTCTGGGTGAGGTCCTCTCCCGAAAGCTCGCCCACCGCCTTCCGGTCCCGCATGACGATGAGGCGGGAGCAGGTACGCAGCATCTCGTCGATCTCCGAGGAGATAAAGGTGGCGCTGGTGCCCTTCTCGGCAAGGCGCAGGACCAGCTTTTGAATCTCGATTTTGGTGCCGATGTCGATGCCCCGGGTGGGTTCGTCCAGAATCAGGTATTTGGGGTCCGTGAGCAGCCACCGGGCCAGAATGCACTTTTGCTGGTTGCCGCCGGAGAGGGACTTGATGGGGGTGTCCGCCGAGGCGGTCTTGATTTCCAGCAGCTGGATGTAGTTGTCGGCGAAGGCCTCCGCCTGGGCCCGGGAAATAGGCCGGAAAAAGCCCTTCATCACCTGATAGGCCAGGATGATGTTCTCCCGGACGGAGAGGTCGCCCACGATGCCGTCGCCCTTCCGGTCCTCGGGCAGGTAGCCGATCCCCAGCTTCATGGCGTCCAGGGGCTTTTTGATTTTGACCTCCTTGCCGTCCATCCTGACCGTGCCGCCGGTGACGTGGTCCGCGCCGAAAATGGCCCGGACGCACTCGCTCCGACCGGAACCCAGAAGCCCTGTGAAGCCGTTGACCTCCCCCCTGCGGATGGAGAAATCGAAGGGCTTGATGCCCGCGCTGCTGCAAAGGCCCTGGGCCTCCAGCACGGGGGCCCCTTCCCGATCGGCGGCCACGCCGCCGGACTCGCCCTTGATATCGGCCATGTCGTCCAGCTCCTTGCCCAGCATTTTGCTGACCAGCTGGACCCGAGGCAGGGCCTCAATGACATACTCTCCCACCAGCTGGCCGTCCCGGAGGACGGTGATCCGGTCGCAGACCTCATAGACCTGCTCCAGGAAGTGGGTGACGAAAATGATGCCCACGCCCTTTTTCCGCAGGTCCCGCATGAGGCCGAAGAGCTTCTGCACCTCCTGCTCGTCCAGGGAGGAAGTGGGTTCGTCCAGAATCAGAACCTTGCACTCCATGTCCACCGCCCGGGCAATGGCCACCATCTGCTGCACGGCGATGGAGCAGGTCCCCAGCTGCTGGGTGGGGCTGGCGGGGATGCCCAGGGATTCCAGGATCTTTCCCGCGCCGCTGTTCATCTTCCTCCAGTTGGTCACGGTCCCTTTCGTGCGGCCTATGTACATATTTTCCGCCACGCTCAGGTTGGGGCACAGCGTGATCTCCTGATAGACGGTGCTGATGCCCGCGTTTTGGGCGTCCTGGGGGGAGCGGATGACGGCAGGGCCGTCCACGCCCTCGATATGGACCTCTCCCCCGTCCTTGGGATACACGCCGGTCAGCACCTTGATCAGCGTGGATTTCCCCGCGCCGTTTTCTCCCATCAGGGCGTGAATCTCGCCCCTGCGCAGGGTGAAGTCCACATCCTGAAGGGCGCGCACGCCGGGGAAATACTTGCAGATGCCCCGCATTTCCAATACCGCGCCTTCCTGCATAGGGATTCGCCTCCATTCTTCAAATCGACAAGCGGCACGCGGCGCGGCTGCCATGCCGCGCCGCGTGCCGGGTCACGTGATGTTAAGCTTCAGACTATTTGAAATCACGTGCCGTAGGTGTCCACATCGGCCTGGGTGATGGTATAGCAGTCGAAGCCCTGCTCGGGGGTGTAGATGATTTTCTGAGCGGGGGCCTTGCCGGCAGCCAGGTCCTTGATGATGCCGTCAACCGTGTCCGCCTGGAGGGGGTTGCACAGGCCCATGTAGTTCCAGCTGCCCTCCAGCACCGCCTCAAAGGCCCATTTGTCGCTGTCGAAGCCCATGACAATAACGTCTCCGTCTTTGCCGTGGGTGATGCCCGCGGCGTCCAGAGCGGCCACGGCGCCCCGGGCCATGCCGTTGTTTTCCGCATAGATCACATTGAAGGGCTTCCCGGAGTCAATCACGGACTGGGTAATGGTGCGGGCGGTGGCCTCGTCCCAGTCGGCGGTCTGCTGGGTCACATAGTTCCAGCTTCCCTCGGCGGCGACCTTCTCGTCCAGGGCGCCGGTGCGGCCCAACTGGGCGTCGGAGCCCATGTGGCCCTGGATGTGGATGATGTTGTACTCATCCAGGCCCTGGGCGGCCAGCCAATCCACGGCGGTCTTGCCCTCGGCGGGCATGTCGGAGACGACGGCGGCTACGTACATGCTCTCGTCCGCTTCCAGCATACGGTCAAAGAGGATGATCTGCGTGCCGGCGGCCTGGGCGTCCTGGAGGACGGTGTCCCAGCCGGTGGTGGAGGCGGGGGAGAGGAGCAGGAAGTCCACCTCGTCCTGGACCATCTGCTGGGCGGTGGCGATTTGCTGGGCCGCGTCGTTGTTGTTGTAGAAGGTGGTCTTGTATCCGTTTTCTTCGGTGAAGGTTGCCCGCATGGCCGCGTCGTTGGCGGTCCGGTATCCGGATTCATTGGGGTCGTTGTTGATGACTCCAACCGTAATCAGTTCCCCGGAGGCGTCGGCGGGCTGCTGAGCATCGGAACCGCTGTCCGCGGGGGCGGAGCTGCCGGTGTCGGCGGGAGCGGAATCACCGCCGGTCTTGCCGCCGCAGGCGGCCAGCGCCAAGACCATGCACAGGGTCAGCAGGAGACAAAAAACTTTCTTCATAACCAATTCCTCGCTTTCAAATTTTGGGTTCGCACCGGACGGCCGCCCGGTTTCCATAGCTGCATTAAAAACGATTCCTCTCACAAAGTCAATACGTTTTTGGTCATTATATCTACTTTTGTATGAGTAAATAGGACAAATTTTAGATATTATGACATATATTGATACAAATTTCAGCGCTTTCAGAGAAACAATTTCCCTTTAAGTTGAAAATTTTATGATTTGTCTCATCCATTCGTTTGTTTTCTTCTGATTTTCAAAAGCGCAAGGCAAATTTTTCCCTCCGGCAGATTGCCCAATTCTCAAAAAACGGTTGATTTTTTTGGGATAAAGGGTGAAAAATTTTGCCCGCCGAGCAGAAGCTTTCCAGGCGCGGCAAAAAAATTTGTGTTTTCTTTTGAACAAAGCGACAAAGTTCTAAAAAGTATCAACCTTTATTTTGGTCAAATTACCCTCGGCTCTTGGTATAATGAAAGCGATCCATAATGGGAGGAGGCGCAGGCATGGCGGCAAAATACCAGCTTCTGGCAGACAAGCTCCGAGAAGAACTGGCCCGGAACAGCGGGCGGCCCGGGTACAAGCTGCCCACAGAGCAGGATCTGAGCCGCCGGTACCGTCTGAGCCGCCAGACCGTCCGCCACGCGCTGTCTCTTCTGGAGGAGGAGGGGCTGCTCCAACGGCGGCAGGGCAG
>VSMY01000087.1 GCA_009773995.1 Oscillibacter sp.
AATAGGCCCCCTGGGCGATGCCCAGGGCCTGGGCCGCAATGCCGATGCGCCCGCCGTCCAGGGTGGACATGGCGATTTTGAAGCCCTGGCCCTCTTTGCCCAGCAGGTTCTCCTTGGGGACCTTCACGTTGTTGAAATTGAGCTGGCAGGTGGCGGAGGAGCGGATGCCCATTTTGTCATAGTGCTCCTCGAAGGTAAAGCCCTCCCAGCCCTTTTCCACGATGAAGGCGCTGATGCCCCGGGTGCCGATGCCCGGCGTGGTGACGGCGAAGACCACGTAGGTGCTGGCCTCTCCGCCGTTGGTGATGAAGATTTTCTCGCCGTTCAGGAGGTAGTGGTCCCCCATGTCCTCGGCGGTGGTCTCGGTTCCGCCGGCGTCGGACCCGGCGTTGGGCTCCGTCAGGCCGAAGGCGCCCAGCTTCCGGCCGCTGCACAGGTCCGGGAGGTACTTTTTCTTCTGCTCTTCGTTTCCGAAGGCGTAGATGGGATAGGTGCCCAGGGAGGTGTGGGCGGAGAGGATAACCCCCGCGCCGCCGTCTACCCGGGCCAGCTCCTCCACGGCGATGGCGTAGCTCAGGGCGTCGGACCCCGCGCCCTCGTATTCCGTGTCATAGGGCAGGCCCATCAGGCCCAGCTCCCCCATCTTCTTCACGGCCTCCGTGGGGAAGCGGTTCTCCTTGTCCAGCATGAAGGCGATGGGTTTGATTTCGGCCTCCGCGAATTCCCGGACTTTCGCCCGGAGGTCCTCATGGGCCTGCGTGGTTTGATACAGCATGTTGAGTGCCTCCTTTTCCCGTAATGATCGGTTGTGGCATATTGAGACGGATAAAACCTGGATACGCTAAAAAATGTCGCTCAGGGGCATGCGCCGGAGCTCCCGGTCCAGGGTCTCCTGGATGCGGCTGAGCTCCCGGCAGACGCCGCAGCCCCCCTTGGGGAAGTTCTCGCACTGGTAGCCCTCCCGCTGGCAGCGGTTCAGAAGGGGCGGCTCGCCTATGGACTGGAAGACGTCGTAAATGCTCAGATTCTCGCAGGGGCGCTTGAGGAAATAGCCCCCGCTGACGCCCCGGCGGCTCTCCACGATGCCGGCGGCCAGGAGACGGTTCAGGAGCTTCAGGGTGATGGCCTTCTGCATGTTTTCCTGCCTGGCCACGGCGGCGGCGGAAAGCTGCCCTTCCCGGTGCAGGGCCCGAAGGATGCGCAGGGCGTAATCCATCTCTCTTGTAACCAGCAAAAGACCACCTCAATTGTGTCACGGAATAAAGGAGCCGGACGGCGTGTACAAACCCAGCCACTTTATCATATTCTACATTTTCTGTTGATTATACCAGAGCCGTCGAAAATGTCAATATTCCCTGGGGACAGGACGGCATAAATTGGAAAAAGCTACAAAAAACGCCAGCCGATTTCAGCGAAACCGACTGGCGTTTCAGCGGGCTTTTAACAGCGCTCTCCCTGGCGGAGCCGGGCGGCCCGGAGGACATTCCGCAGCAGGCAGGCCCGGGTCATGGGGCCCACGCCGCCGGGGACCGGAGTGAGGAAGCCCGCGACGGGCTCCGCTGCGGGAAAATCCACGTCTCCGATGAGCTTCCCGTCCGCCCGGCGGTTCATGGCCACGTCGACGACCGCCGCGCCGGGCTTTATCATGTCCGCCGTCACCAGGCCCGGCCGGCCCGCGGCGGAGACCAGGATGTCCGCCCGGCGGGCGAGGGCGGGAAGATCCTCCGTTTTCGAATGGCAGAGGGCGACGGTACCGTCCCGGGCGGTGAGGAGCTGGGCCAGGGGGCGGCCCACCAAATGGCTCCGCCCGAGAATCACGCACAGGCGCCCCGGGATGGGAACGTCATAGGCGTCCAGAAGCTCCAGCACCCCGGCGGGGGTGCAGGGGAGAAACCGGGGCTCCCCCAGGGCCAGGAGGCCCGCGTTCAGGGGATGGAAGCAGTCCACATCCTTCTCCGGGGAGAGGGCGTGGAGAACGGGCCGGGGATCCAGGCCCTCCGGCAGGGGGAGCTGTACCAGGACGCCGTCTACGTCCTCGTCCCGGTTCAGACGGCCGATGAGGTCCAGCAGCTCCGCCTGGGAGACCTCCGCCGGAAGGCGGTGGGTTTGGGTGCGGATGCCGCACTCCGCGCAGTCCCGTTCCTTGCCCCGGACGTAGACCTGGGAGGCGGGGTCCTCCCCCGCCAGAACCACCGCCAGCATGGGGGGACGGCTCAGGGCGGCGGCTTCCGCCCGAATTTGGTCCTTTAATTTGGCGGCCAGGGCCGCGCCGTCAAGCCGGATCGCCATCGCCGCCTCCTTCCGCCTCTTGGGTGGACGCCTTTTCCGCCTGGGCGGCGGCCTCGGCGGCCCGGCGGTTCACCAGCAGGTCCTCGGGGACGTGCCGCTTCAGTTTGATTTCATAGAACAGCGCCAGAATGGAAACAAGCACCATGACGGCGCTCAGGGCCTGGGAGACCCGAATGGGCCGGCCAAAGAGGGTCCAGTCGAAGAGGTAGAGGCTGTCCGTCCGCAGTCCCTCAATCCAGGCCCGGCCCAGGCCGTACCAGAGAAAATAGAACCAGGTGTTCTCCCCGTCGAACCGGCGGCCTTTGGAGACCACGAAGAGGATGAGGAGCAGCCCGACGAGGTTCCACAGGCTCTCGTAGAAGAAGGTGGGATGGACCTCCACGTACTCGTAAGCGCTGGTCCACACCCGCATCCGCCAGGGGAGGTCCGTCAGTCCGCCGAAGGCCTCCCGGTTGATAAAGTTGGCCCAGCGGCCGATGATCTGGCCCAGTAGCAATCCCATCACCGCCAGGTCCGCCATGGCCCCGAAGGGAATCTTCTTGCGGCGGGTGAAGAGGAAGGCCACCAGAGCCCCGGCGATGACGGTGCCGTAAATGGCGATGCCGCCGTCCCAGATGGCGACGACCCGGCTCCAGTCCAGGGCTCCGGAGTCGTCCCGGTAGAGGTCCAGATAGAAGAGGACGTAATAGACGCGGGACCCCAGGATGCAGCAGGGCACCGCCCAGAGGACGAAGTCCAGCACATGGTCCTCCGTCAGGCCGTAGCGCTTGGCCTGCTTCATACACAGCAGCAGCCCCGCCAGGAAGCCCAGGGCCAGAATAATGCCGTACCAGTAGACGCCGTGGCCCACATGGATGGCGATGGGGTCCGGGTTGAATTCCCAATCCCCGAAGAGGCCGGGGAAGCTGATGGGCATGGTTTTCAGCGCGGTCAGTTCAGGAGCGGACATGTCAAGCCTCCTTGGGGACGATTTCGCTGAGAACCGCCCGGTCCGCCGTCACGTTGTCCCGGAGGAAAGCCAGCACGTCCTCTTGGGTGACGGCGTCGAAAACTTCCGGGAAGCGGAAGGGGTCGAAGCCGCCGAAGCAGCCCTCGGTGAGGGAAACGGCGATATTCTCAAAGGAGTTCAGGCCCCGGAGGCTGGAGCCGAAGCTGGCCCGGAGGGTCCTCTGGAAGAAGCCCTCGTCCACGCCTTCCCGAACCAGGCGGTCCGCCTCCTTCTGGAGCTCGGCCGCTACGGCTTGGGGGTCCTTGCTCTCTCCGCCGGCGTAGAAGTAGGCCACGCCGGGCATCCGCTCAAAGTCTCCGCCGAAGCTGGAGTTGATGAGCCCCTGGCTGTAAAGCCGCTGGTACAGGGGGCTGGACTCGCCGAAGAGCAGATCGCAGGCCAAATCGCCCAGGATCAGGCGGCGGAGACGGTCCTCCCCCTCCGGGACGGGGCGGCATTTCCAGCCCGCCAGGAACTGGGGGCTGGAGACCTCCATGGCCAGGCGGGTCTCGCGGGTTCCCACGGCCTCGGGCTCGCTGCCGTAGTCCCTGGGAATCACAGGGCCGCCCTCTTTGGGCAGAATCCGGCGGGCGAGGTCCGCCACCTTCACGGGGTCCACGTTTCCCACCGCCGTCAGAATCATGTTGGAGGGGGTATAAAAAGCCTTGTGGCAGTCGTAAAGGGTTTCCGCCGTAATGCGGGAGATGCTTTCCACCGTGCCCGCGATGGAGGTCCGGGCGGTGGAGACGCTGTAGAGGGCCCGGAGCATCCGGGCGTAGATCTGCCAGTCGGGGTTGTCCTCGATCATGCGGATTTCCTGGGCGATGATGCCCTGCTCCTTGGCCACGCTCTCATCGGTGAAATAGGGGATGGAGACGAAGGACAAGAGGATCTCCAGGTTTTCGTCGAAGTGGTCCGTGGAGTCGAAGTAGTAGCCGGTCATGGCGTTGGAGGTAAAGGCGTTGGGCTCCGCGCCGTTTTTCGCCAGTTCCTGGAGGGCGTTGCCCTCCTTGGTGTCGAACATTTTGTGCTCCAGATAGTGGGCGATGCCGGCGGGGGTGTCCAGCCACCGGCCGTTCAACTGGAAGCGCGTGTCCATGCCGCCGTAGCGGGTGGCGAAAAAGGCGTATTTCTTGGCGTGCTCCGGCTTGGGAACCACGCGGATTTCCAGGCCGTTGGGCAGGGTTTCCCGGTAGATGGTCTCGCCCAGGCGTTCATAGTGGACGGACTTCATGCCTCCGCCTCCTTTCCCTGCAGGAAGTATACGGTGTCCAGCTTCACCGTGCGCATGGCCTCAAAAATGCGTTCCGGGGCCACGGCGCGGACCTGGTCCGCCAGCATCTCCGGGGTCTCGTCCCGGCCGGTGGCGGCCTGGCCCAGGTAGAAGTTTTCCAGCTTCCCCTGGGAGTCCCCCATGGAGGCGTAGGCGTTCAGCAGGGTGCTCCGGGCGGCCTCCAGCTCCCAGGGCTCCAGCCGGCCCTTTTGAACGGCTTCCAGCTGGGTGAGGATCTCGTCATGGGCCTTTTGATAGTTCTCAAATTCAATGCCGGAGGAGACGGTAATGAGGCCCTTCTGCCGGTGGAAGAGGGAAGAGGCGTAATAGCAAAGGGACAGCTTCTCCCGGACGTTCAGGAAGAGCTTGGAGTTGCTGCTGCCGCCGAATAAGGTGTTGCCTAGCAGCAGGGCGGCGGCGTCTCCGCTGCCGCAGGAGAAGCCCATGCCCAGCTTGCCCTGGGTGACGTCCAGCCGCTCGGCGACGAGGCGGGGCTCCTCGGGGAGGACGTGGGGAACAAGCTCCGGCGGGGCCTCCACGTTCTTCCGGGGCAGATCCCGCAGGGCGGATTGGAGAGCGTCCTCCACACGGGGCCGCTCCGCGCTGCCGCTGTAGAAGATTTCCAGCCGGGAGGCGGAGATAAGGTCCCGGTATGCGGCGAAGACCATCTGGGGATAGAGGGCGGAGGCAATCTGCTCGTTGCCGAGCCGCGGCACGCCGTAGGGCTCGCCGGTGCACATCTCCTGAAGAAGGCGGCTGTCGGCGTAGGATCGCTTGTCGTTCAGAATGCTGCGGATGGCGTCGATGAGGTTGGTTTTCTCGCTTTCAAAATACTCCTCCAGGAAGAGGCCGTCCTGAGTGACGGGCCGGCAGATGAGTTCCCCCAGCAGGGCGGCGGCGGGCTCCAGCAGGCGCTCGCCGCCGGGGGCGAAGCAGTCGTCGATAAGGCTGGCCACGAAGCCCACGCACTGGGACTCGCCTTTTTTGCGGACGGTGTAGTCGATCCGGGCGCCATAGAGCTGGTCCAGGCGGGCGGACAAGGCCCCCATGTCCGGGCAGGAGGCGGTGCCCCGGCGGAGGATGGCGGCGAGAAGCGCGTTGGCGGAGGCGGTCTCCCACCGCAGAGGGACCACGAATTGGGCGGAGAGGAGGCTCGTCTTGAATTTCTTCGCCGGGAGATGCGTGAGGAACACGCCGCCGGCGAGTTGAGTTCTGGTCACTAGGTTCAGCTCCTTTTGTGGAATCGGGGGATTTGCCAGGGTTGTCATATCTATCCAAGTATATACTGAATGGGACGGGATTGCAAGGCTGTGAATACAGGTTCCGTCATATTCTCCGCCCGCCGAACATAGGTTGTCCCAGAGGTGAGCGGATATGAAACAAAAGAAATCTCTGCGGAGCGTCCTCCGGCGGCTGGAGGCGGCCCTCCTGGCGGCGGGAACGCTGTGGATTGCCGCCGTCACCGCCGGAAGCGACACCGCGGCGGCGGCGGTCTCGGCCCTGGCGGAGGCCCTGCCGGAGCGGGCGCTGCGCTGGGAGCTGGGAGACCTGGGGACCGGGGACGGCCTGTCCCCGGCGGCGGCGCTGACCATCGGGGAGTCCCCCCTGCTGCTGGCGGCGCGGGGGGACGTGGCGGAGCTCCAGGCTCTGGAACGGCAGGAGTCTCCGGAGGAGGACGGGGAGACCCGGGCCCCCATTGTGATGCCTGTGGAGGAGACCCCGGTGGAGCCCGCGGCCCCCATTGCGGCGGACAACGGCGTCCCCGCCAAGACGCTGATTCCCACGGACCCCAGCGGCTACACCGTCTGCGGGCGGGTGTACGTCAGCAATTCCACGGAGCACGCGCTGTCTGTTCCGGAGCTGCAAAAGCCCTTCGCGGCGGCCCTGGGAGAGGAGGGGCCTCAGGTATTGATTTTACATACCCACGGCAGCGAGGCGTATACCCCTGTTCCAGGGACGGAAATCGTTTGGTCCGGGGACTACCGGACCACGGATTACCGCTGCAACGTGGTGAGAGTGGGAGACGAGATGGCGGAGGTCCTGGGGGACGCGGGGCTCTCCGTCCTTCACGACCGGACGCTGTACGACTACCCCAACTACACCGGGGCCTATGACCGGGCGCTGACGGCCATCCGGAGGTATTTGGAGAAATATCCCTCTATCCGCTTTGTCCTGGACGTTCACCGGGACGCCATTGAGGACGGGCAGGGGAACCAGTACAAAGTGGTCTCCGAGCTGGGGGACAAGGGCGCCGCCGCCCAGATGTCCCTGGTGATGGGCAGCGACGGCAGCGGCCTGGAGCACCCGGACTGGCTGGAGAATCTGCGCCTGGCGGCGGCGGTGCAGCAGGACGTTTTGGAGCATTACCCCACGCTGATGCGCCCGGTGCTGCTGCGGAACTCCCGGTATAACCAGCACGCCACCACCGGGTCGCTGCTGCTGGAGGTGGGGGCCGCCGGGAACTCCCCGGAGGAGGCGGTTCTGGCGGGACGGCTCTTCGCGGAGCGGTTCGCGGCGGTGCTGCTGGAGAAGGGCGTGGAAGACAGGGCGGAAGCGGAAGGCGTGGAAAACGCGGAGGGCGGTGAAATGGCGGAGGTCCCGCAAGGGTGAGAATTTAGAAGTTAAGGGCAGGGCAGGCCGCGGCGGTCTGCCTTGCCCCTTTTATATTGCGTAAACCCGCCATGACGCTTTCAAGGAAAGTGTCCGTGAGAGGAGCAATGGACTGGAAGTTCCTATAAGGCTGCAACGGGGAAAAACAGTTTGTTTTTTCCTGTTGCAGGTTCGGTATAATCACACGCTGCCCCCACGAGCTTCAGTCCTTTTTCAGGAATGGTCTTATTGATTACCTCGTCAAATATTTCACTATATCGATCTGGCTCAACGTCCACAACCATATATTTTCGCGCCGGCATAATCCATTTCGTCCATCCTTCCGGCGCAATTGCGTCAGCGTACGTTTCAACACCCGCAAGATATAATCCCCTTGTAAACTGATGAGTCCATGGACGAAAAGACATGCTCTCATCACTCATTGCTCCCCAAAATCCTACATATGTCCCATCTGAATTTTTCATTCCAAGAGCAGCCACCTCATGAAAATGAGAATTGGCTTCTTGCCATAGCGGTTGGATAATATTTTTTTCTGCAGTACACAAACCTTCTTTACCAATGACGGGAATCGTTGGTAAATCTATTATGTCTATTACCATAAGCAATGCCCGGCCTCCGACTATTCGTTAAATTCCACTTTTCCGGTGAGCCAATTATAAGGCGGCTCCCGCCGGAAAGCAACTTCTTTTCAGTGGGTGTTAGGGCTGCTTGTAAATTTTTCCGCCGCGCATGAAACCGCCGAAATCAGGGACCCTAAAACCACCCAACGATTTCAACGCAAAAGGAGTGAATCCATTTGGAAACGGGAATCCATAACACCTCCGAGATCGGGCGGCTGAAAAAAGTCCTGCTCCACCGCCCCGGCCAGGAGCTGGAAAACCTGATGCCCGAGTATCTGGAGCGGCTTTTGTTCGACGACATCCCCTATCTCCGGGAGGCCCAGAAGGAGCACGACGCCTTCGCCGAGTGTCTCCGCCAGCAGGGCGTGGAGGTGGTCTACCTCACGGATCTGGTGGTGAATTCCATCACCAGCGACGAGGTCCGCAAGGAGCTGGTGGTCCAGTTCCTGAACGAGGCGGGCGTCAAGGACCAGCGGAGCCGGGTGCTTTTAGGCGAGTACCTGGGGAAGATGCCGGACAAGCAGATGGTCTCCACCATGATGGCCGGCGTGCGCAAAAGCCAGCTCCAGGGCGAGAGCGAGAAGCTGGCGGACCTTTTATCCGCCGCCGGGGACGGGTATCCCTTCGTGGTGGACCCCATGCCCAACCTCTATTTTACCCGGGACCCCTTCGCCACCATCGGCACGGGCGTCTCCATCCACAAGATGCTGACGGAGACGAGAAACCGGGAGACTCTCTTCGGCAAGTTCATTTTCGAGCACAACCCGGAGTATCTGCACGCCCCCCGGTGGTACGACCGGGGCGAGACCTCCTCCCTGGAGGGCGGGGACATCCTGATTTTGAGTCCCCAGGTGCTGGGGGTGGGCATCTCCCAGCGGACCAAGGGGGACTCCATCGACACCCTGGCGGAGGCGGTGCTGACCTACAGCCGGACAAGCTTCAAGAAGATCCTGGCCTTCAACATCCCCAAAAGCCGGTCCTTCATGCACCTGGACACGGTGTTCACCATGGTGGATCGGGACAAGTTCACGGTGCACCCCAACATCCTCTCCAGCATCACGGTGTTCGTCATGGAACTGGACGAGAATAACAAAATGAAGATTACCCAGGAGGACGGCCGTCTGGAGGACATCCTGAAGGAGCACCTGGGGCTGGACCATGTGACCCTCATCGAGTGCGGCCGGGGCAGCGAGGTGGACGCGGCCCGGGAGCAGTGGAACGACGGCAGCAACACCCTGGCCATCGCCCCCGGCGAGGTGGTGGTGTACTCGAGGAACTACGTGACGAACCGCTCTCTGGAAGAGGCGGGCATCAAGGTCCACACCATTCCCAGCGCCGAGCTCAGCCGCGGCCGGGGCGGGCCCCGCTGTATGAGCATGCCCCTCTGGCGGGACGACCCACATTAAAGAGGGGACTTCGTCCCCCCTTTCCCCGCAAGGGGGACGCCGCATCCGTAGGGCGGCAAAGCCGCCAACGGCTGCGCTGTAGATTCCCCCCACCAGTCTGCGGACTGGTGACGCCGCCCAAGGCGGCTAAAGTATTGGAATTTTTGTGACGCGCATGTCGTCGCAAAAATGATTTCAATTTGTTTCGGAAAGGAATTGTCACTATGGCACTGAATTTAAAAGGCCGCAGCTTTTTAACCCTGGAGGACTTCACCCCCGGTGAAATCCGCTATCTCTTAGACCTGGGTCACGACCTGAAGGCCAAGCGCCGCGCCGGCGTCTGCGAGCCCGCCCTGAAGGGCAAGCACATCGTGCTCCTCTTCGAGAAGACTTCCACCCGGACCCGGTGCTCCTTCGAGGTGGCCGCCACCCAGGAGGGCGCTCACGTCACCTACCTGGACGCGGGCAGCTCCCAGATGGGCAAGAAGGAGTCCCTGGAGGACTCCGCCAAGGTGCTGGGCCGTTTCTTCGACGGCATCGAGTACCGGGGCTATGCGCAGCAGGTGGTGGAGGACCTGGCGAAGTGGTCCGGCATCCCCGTGTGGAACGGCCTCACAGACTGGGACCACCCCACTCAGATTCTCGCCGACATGATGACCCTGGAGGAGCACTGCGCCAAGCCCCTGAACAAAATGAAGGTGGTTTTCCCCGGGGACGTGCGGAACAACATGTGCTACGCCTGGATGATCGGCGCGGCGAAAATGGGCATGCACTTCGTGGGCCTGGGCCCCCAGGAGCTGGCCAAGCAGATGGACCAGGAGCTGGTGAAGCGGGTCTTCGCCGAGGCACGGAAAAACGGCGGTTTGATTGAAATCACCGACGACATGGGAAGCCTCAAAGGCGCGGACATGATCTACGGCGACATCTGGGCCTCCATGGGCGAGGAGGAGCTGATCCCCAAGCGGGCGGAACTGCTGTCCCCCTTCCGGGTGACGGAGGAGACCCTGAAGGCCACGGGGAACCCGGACGTGCTCTATATGCACTGTCTGCCCTCCTTCCACGACTTTGAGACGAAGCTGGCCAAAGAGTGGCAGGACAAGGGCGTGGACATCCGGGAGGTCACCGACGAGGTCTTCCGGGGACGCCACAGCGTGGTCTTCGACGAGGCGGAGAACCGGATGCACTCCATCAAGGCCGTCCTGGTGGCCACCATCGGAAAATAAAGGGGGGACGTCCCTTTGGAACGAGCGAAATTTCGTATGCCCACGGCATACACCATCCTGTTTCTCCTTATCATCCTGGTGGCCCTATGTACCTGGCTGGTCCCGGCGGGGGCCTACCAGTACGTGAACGAGGCCCCGGTGGCCGGAACTTACCACGCCGTGGCCCAGAGCCCCCAGGGGGCCGGAGCGGTGCTGAAGGCCGCTTTTGCCGGGTTCTACGACGCGGTGGACGTGTGCGTCTTCATCCTGATGGTGGGCGGCTTCCTGGGGGTGGTCATGAAGACCGGGGCGGTGGACGCCGGCGTGGGCCGCATCATCCAGCGCCTGGGGGGCCGGGAAAAGTGGCTCATCCCTATCCTGATGATTGCCTTCGGCCTGGGGGGCACCACCTACGGCATGTGGGAGGAGACCATGGCCTTTTACCCTCTGCTGATTCCCGTCTTTCTGGCGGCGGGCTATGACGC
>VSMY01000088.1 GCA_009773995.1 Oscillibacter sp.
GTAAATTATATTTTGGATGAGTTTTCATCTTTACCAGTCATAAGCGATTTCCCTGCTATGATTACTGCGGCTAGGAGTAGAAATATTCGTTTTACACTGTTTATACAAAGTAAGCATCAATTAGTACAACGGTATAAAGATGAGGCAGAAACAATTCAGGCTAATTGTGGAAATTGGCTGTTTCTTACAAGTAGAGAAACTGCAATACTTCAAGAGATTTCTACGCTTTGTGGCAGAGTTAATACACGCACACCTGTCCTCTCAGAAGCAGAACTCCAAAGGTTAGATAAGGAAACAGGTGAGGCGTTATTATTATCTGGTAGGGCAAAACCATTTATTACTCGTCTGCCAGACATCAATTTGTATGAGACATTTTCAGAACACTCGTACAGGAGAAAGTGGTCCATCCCTCAATCAAAGACAAGCACAAAAAAAATGAAGACATTGTCATTTCAATTGCCAATTTTGCCAGAAGAACTCGAAGAGGCGGAAACCAAAAAGAAACAATTAGAAAAAATGATGAGCAGTTTTCTGCATGAGCATCCGGAATTAGAAGATGAATTTAAAACGAGTATTATCTTAGGAAGCAAGGAAATCAAATTGGGAGGTACAGATCATGACATATGAGTTGTTGATGCGTATTGCGGAAAAGGAAAATCGTTTGAACCTAGAAATTGTTGAGATAATTATCGACCAACTCTTGCATACAAAAAATGATGATGATTTTAGTCTTGATGAATATGAAGACAGTAACTATTATAAATTAGGGCAACTTGCAAAGTTAATTGGTGATAAAAATATTTTTATTGAAAGTGGTAAGGCTGATAACTTTCATAACGTTGCTGTTGCATACGCCAAAAGCCATTATTTTGACTGGGCATGCACAATCTTGCAAAGAGGCTTAGAGGAAAAGTCCACCGCGGGAGCAGTTGATCTTTTGGCAGATTATCTTGCATATGGCATTTCATGTGGGCAACAAGATCGTTGTAGCAAGTACTACCAAAGACTTTGCAAAAATCCCAGAGAAAAATGGAATTGGCGTGCCTATTCATTCTCTATTGACTATCTCTTGGATCAACACAATGAAGATATGGAAGAAGTGCGTTACAGTAAAATAAGAGAAGAAGCTTTGAGGATTGCTAATGAAGCAATTGAACGCCGTGGAGATGATCAGGCATATTTGGACAAAGCAGAAATATATAAGGACGGTTTACCAGAGGAAGAAAGAAGGATTCTGGAAGATGCAGTACAGAAATTGGGATACGCTGCACCTAAGTGTGCATTGCGCTTAGCAGATATTATGTTCGAAGCTGCAGAGTATGAGGAAGCCTCAGAAAAGTTGTTAATATGTTGCAATGCATATCAGATGCAAAGAACAATCAACAAGGAGTATGTGCGCCTTTTGCTGGCACTGTGCAAAACTTCTATTTTATTCAAAAAACATCCTGATGGCGATTATGCACCATATGCTGATGACATTCACAGCATTTATAGAGACATAAACACAGCTCTAAAAGAGGATAACCACCGACGTTTTAACGAAACGGCAAAATTGTTGTCCAAGGTTGTAGAAGCAATGACTGGGATTAAATATACTTATGGAATTTACAGTGATAACTACGAGGATTTTGAAGATTACGATGAAGAAAATGATTAGAAATATGTTCTCGTGATGAGATTAGCCACCTCATAAACTGTCGTATAACAAAGCTTTATTGATGCATCTTTTTTGTCAGCGAAAAACATGATAAGTTTCCGCCACGATTTCCCCTATCCCATCGACCCCGCCGCGGTGACGGCGGTGAACATCGCCGGAACCCGGGTGGAGCTGGGAAAGCTGACGGCTGCAACGGCGTAAGAAGCCTGCATTCTCTCCGGAGTTCTGGCCTGACCGTAGTTGACCCATAACTTGGCCCAGAACAGGAAATTTATAAACGGAAAAGGCTGTGGAGGCGGCTGGCTTCCGCCGCCCTTTTCGCGGTCTTTCTTTCCCATTGAGAATCGTTCCAAATCGCGCATTGACAAGACCGTCTCATAAGACTATATTTGTCTCGAAAGCACCTGGCCAATTCTTGGTCTGAATAAGGGAGTGGTCGCGATACTCGCGTTTTTGGAGGAAGAAGGAATCAGCCCCGCGCTCCTGCGCAGCGTTCAGGCGTTCCAGGAACGTCACCCGCTGCCGGAGGCGCTCCGGGGCAGAGTCCCCGCGCCGAAGTTCTATTACTACGGCAAGGAGATTTGGGAAAACGCCGCCGCCGCCCTGCTGTGCGGCAAAAACCTGCTGCTCACCGGCGGCAAGGCAACGGGGAAAAACGTCCTCTCGGAAAACCTGGCCATGGTCTTTGGCCGTCCCGCCTGGAACGTGTCCTTCCACGTCAGCGTGGACGCTGCCGCCCTCATCGGCATGGACACCTTCGCGGACGGGCGGGTGGTTTTCCGGCCCGGTCCCATCTGCCAGTGCGCCAGGCTGGGTGGCTTCGGCATCCTGGACGAGATCAACATGGCCCGGAACGAGGCCCTGGCGGTGCTTCACTCCGCCCTGGACTTCCGGCGCTGCCTGGACGTGCCCGGCTATGACCGCCTGCCCATGGAAGAAAGCACCCGCTTCATCGCCACCATGAACTACGGCTACGCCGGGACCCGGGAGCTGAACGAGGCCCTGGCCTCCCGGTTCGTGGTGCTGCAAATGCCCGCCATCAGCCCGGAAAACCTGGACCGGCTGCTCTCCCGGCACTTTCCCACCCTGCGGAAAAAGCCCCGGCAGCAGCTTGGCGAGCTGTTCTTTGAACTTCAGGCCAAATGTGGGGCCAGCGAGATCTCCACCAAGGCCCTGGACCTCCGGGGCCTGCTGGACGCCCTGGAGCTCATGGAGGCCGGGGTTCCCGCCGGGGCGGCGCTGGATATGGGCATCACCTGCAAAACCTTTGACAGCTATGAGCAGGGCCTGATTCGGGATGTGATGGCGGCGCGGATATCGCTCAAGCTCACCCGGGACCAGCTCTTTGACCAATGAGCGGCCACTACAGCGCCCAGCAGCGGCGGGCCCTGAACCAGGTCTGGAATGCCGCCGGAGTTTACGGCTTTTCGCCCCTGTTTCTCTCCTTGGACGCAAAGGGCAGGCCGGACCTGTACTTAAACACCATTGTGGGCTGCGTCCGCAAGTGGTACGGCGAGGCCGAGCCGGAGCGGCTGTTTCAAGCCTGGGCGGGGGACCGCCGTCAGGCGCTGCTGGACGATTTAGCCTGGCTGGCCCTGGAGAGCGCCGCCTTTGCCCAGGAGCTGCCCGTCCGCCCTCTGCTGGCGGAGCTGCGGCGGGCCCACGCGGAGACCTTTTTCGACCAGGAGCAGACCCTCTCCCGCCAGGAGTGGATGGCGAAAAACCAGCTCAGCTACACCATGCAGGCCGCCCGCTGGCGGGCGGTGCTGGAGCGGCGGCCCCCGGTGATGACGCCCTATGAAAAGCGCCTCTCCGCCGCCCTGGACCTGGCCGGGCTGGAGGGAAACCGCCTGTTCCCGGCAATCCTGGAGGTCTTTTCCCGGTTCCGCCTGTTCAACGGGAGGACCAAGCCCTCCTCCGCCCTGCGTCTGCGCCTCACCGGGCGCCTGGCGGGCATGATGACTCGTCTAATGCCCACGGAAATCGTCCACACGGACGTGGTGGACCTGGACCGGGCGGCGGGAACGGGAGAGGGAGGCGCCGCGGATCCCCGGCGGGCGGTTCTCCGGCTGAAGGAGGACGCCGCCGCCGACCAGCAGTATATTGAGAGCTGCTTCGGCCCCTCCCTGCTTCCGGCCAGGGAACTGGGGCTTGCGGAACAGGCCCTCTGCGCCGGAATCCACCTGGGCTGCCGCCTGTGGTACACCGCCGGGGTTCCCCGCCCGGAACGGGCGAAAAACCCGGAGGCTCGCCGCATGGCGGAACAGGCCCTGCTCCAGGCGGAACGGAATCGGGCCGCCTTCTCGGCGGACGCCGCGCTATACCAAAACGCCATCCTGCGGCTGACGGAGCGGATTCAAAACTGCCTTCAGGTCCACAGCCAGGCCGAGACGGAAACCGCCCGCCGGGGACGGCTGGACCCCGCCCGGGTCTGGCGGGCGGCGGTTCTAGGGGACCAACGGGTCTTCCAGCGGGAGGAGCCCTCCAACCGCCCCGGCTTTGCCGTGGACCTGCTGCTGGACGCCTCCACCTCCCGGCTTCACTGCCAGGAGACTGTGGCCGCCCAGGGGTACATCCTGGCGGAGAGCCTGACACGGTGCGGCGTGCCGGTGCGGGTGTCCGGCTTTTGCAGCCTCCGGGGCTATACGGTCCTCCGGGTCCTCAAGGACTTTGGAGACCAGAGCCGGGGCGTGTTCCGCTACTTCGCCTCCGGGTGGAACCGGGACGGGCTGGCCCTCCGGGCGGCGGGGACGCTGCTGGATCCCCCGCCGGACCGGCGGCGGATTCTCCTGGTTCTCACCGACGCCAGCCCCAGCGACAGCCGCCGCATCCCGCCGGTTGGGGAGTACCCCTTGGGGCACGACTACGACGGGGCCCCGGCGGTGAAGGACGCCGCCTGTGAGATCCGGGCGCTGGAGCACCGGGGCATCCGGGTGGGGGCGGTCTTCATGGGGCCCACGGCCAACATCCCGGCGGCGGAGAGCATTTACGGGCAAAGCCTGGCCCGCATCCGAACCATGGACCAGCTGGCCGGGGCGGCGGGGACGCTGATTCAGCGTGAAATCCGGGAGCTGGAGGGCTGACAGAGGATAGAACCTTTTTGGAGGGTATGACTAAAATTGGAGAAATTCGGTGATTTCCTCAGGGATACTTCAGGATGAAATTCTTTAAAATCAAGATTATTGTGCACAAAGTCAGTCATTTCAAGAAAAAGGGAGCGTCAAAAATAACCGGGAATTTTTGGTGAAGTTTTAACCCACAAACCCGGGGTTCCCCCCTTGCATTTTGCGGAACGGGGACTATAATAGGTTCTGCAATAGAGGTCTTCTGATTTCGCAAGACATCAGACAGCAAAGAAGGCCCAATCTGTAAGGGAGGAAACCTGTATGATCACCTTTTTCATCTGTCTGGCTCTTCTGATTGCCGGGTACTTTGTCTACGGCAAAGTGGTCGACAACACCTTTGGGCCGGACGACCGGGAGACTCCCGCTGTCCGCATTAACGACGGAATCGACTACGTCGTCATGCCCCAGTGGAAGCTGTTTCTGGTTCAGCTGCTGAACATCGCGGGCCTGGGCCCCATCTTCGGCGCGCTGTCCGGCTCTCTGTGGGGGCCCAGCGTGTTCCTGTGGATTACCTTCGGCACCATCTTCGCCGGCGGCGTCCACGACTACTTCGCGGGCATGTTGTCCGAGCGGAATGAGGGCGCGTCCGTCTCCGAAATCACCGGCATCTACCTGGGCGGAGCCATGAAGAACGTCATGCGCGTGTTCAGCGTGGTGCTGCTGATTATGGTGGGCACCGTGTTCGCCGTGGGCCCGGCGGGCCTGCTCCAGCTACTGTGCCAGAACGCGGGCGGCATCCTGGCCAACAAGATGTTCTGGCTTGTGCTCATTCTGGTCTATTACTTCATCGCCACCTTCGTGTCCGTGGACAAGGTCATCGGCAAGGTGTACCCGATTTTCGGCATCTGCCTGATTATCATGGCCGTGGGCGTGGCCTTCGGCGTAATCACGAACTCCGAGTATGTCATCCCGGAGCTGTGGGACCACTTCTATAACATGCACCCCTCCGGGACCCCCATCTGGAGCTTCATGTTCATCACCGTGGCCTGCGGCGCCATCTCCGGCTTCCACGCCACCCAGTCCCCGCTGATGGCCCGCTGCATGAAATCCGAGCGCCAGGGCCATATGGTGTTCTACGGCGCCATGATCTCCGAGGGCATCATCGCCCTGATTTGGGCCGCCGCGGGCTGCTCCATCTATGAGGGCGCGGAGCTCCTGGGCATGGGCGCCGGCGGACCCACCGCCGTGTACGATATCTGCCAGAAGACCATGGGCTCCTTCGGCATGGTTCTGGCCATGCTGGGCGTCATCGCCTGCCCCATCACCTCCGGCGACACGGCCTTCCGTTCCGCCCGGCTGACCTTGGCCGACTGGCTGAAGATTGACCAGAAGTCCTACGCCAACCGCTTGAAGCTCTGCGTGCCCGTGCTGGCCGTGGGCGCGATTCTGGGCATCGGCAACGCCCTGGGCAAAATCGACTACAACGTGATCTGGCGTTATTTCAGCTGGAGCAACCAGACCCTGGCCATGATCGTCCTCTGGGCCGCCAGCATGTACCTGTTCCAGCAGAAGAAGAACTACTGGATCACCGCTATCCCCGCCACGTTCATGAGCGCCGTGTCCTGCACCTATTTCATCCTGGGCGAGGAGTGCCTGGGCCAGCTTCTCAACAAGCATGAGGTAGTGGACGGAGCCCGGAAGCTGGTGGCCTACAACACCGCCCTGGCCTATCCCGTGGGCATCGTTTTCGCCGCGGCGCTGCTGTTCATCTTCATCCGCGCTACCAAGAAGCAGTCCGCGAAGGTCTGACTCTCCCTCACCCGGCCGGCTGTTTTTGCGAGTAGATCACCGCCAGCCGCTGCCCACGGACAGCGGCTGGCGGCCTGCTTTAAGGAGTGATACCATGATCATCAAACCGATTCCGCTGGGGCGCGAGACCCTGGACCAGACCGAGCTTCTGGAGGACCGTAAGTCCTGCTGCCGGTTCGGTCCCTGCGGCGTGGGGCGGAAGGCCCTTTATTTGAACAGCTTCTACCTGGACTGCCGCTATTACCTGCCCTTTGCGGGAATCGGCCGGGTCTTCAAGCGGGTAGCCATGAGCTCCGGCGGCTTTTCCCACAGGGGCGTCTTCGCGTCGATTCCCTATTTGGTGGTGGAATACGACGGCGGGAAGCAGAAGCAGTGCAATTTCAAATACGAGGACCAGGTGGACCAGATGCTGGAGTACCTCTCCAAGGCCCGGCCCAGCCTGCCCCTGCACAGCGCCGAAGCGGAGGAGCGCCTTGCCCGGCGAGAGAGGGAACGGGCCGCCCAGGTCCTTCCGGAGCTCTCCGAGGAGGCCCGGAGAAGCGTTAAACTCCTCCAAAAGGCGGAGGTGTTCCTGGAGGCGCGCCCGGACCTGACCGGGGAGCTGAGCCGGTCGGCCAGGGAAAAGCGGGCATACCTGCGCAGCAAGCCCAGCTACCGCTATGTCGCTCTGGCGGTGATGGCGGCGGGACTGCTGGCCCTGGTCTACGGGCTTTACGCACTGACCAAGGGCGCGGACACGGCGCTGTATTTCCTGCTGTTCGGCCTGGCGGCGCTGTTTATGTTCTCCGGGGCCAATGTGCTGCCCACCTCCCGGAACAACCGGAAGGCGGTGATGGGCCGGGCGGAACAGGCCCAAAGGAATATGGAGACATATCTGCAAGAGTTTCCAAAGTTCCCCCTGCCGCCCCGCTATGCCCACCCGGTGGTCCTTCGGCGGATGCACCGGGCCATCGAGGAGGGCCGGGCGGAAACGTCCGGGGAGGCGCTGGAAACCGTCAAGCGGGATCTGAAAGCGCTGAACTCCAGCGTGGAGGTGGACCAAGAGGAGTACAACGAGGTTGTGGAGATCAAACCAATGTTTTTAAATGAGGATTACCAGTGAAATCCATGTCGGAAGGAATCCGGGACCGTTTTGACCCATAACTTGACCCAGAACAGGAAATTTCCCTGTGGATATAAACGGAACGGATGGTAAATAAGAGGCTCTATCGACTGAGCAAACCGTGCTAAACATGGCCGAAAAAAGCTGTCACCATCCCTCAGACAAGCTACGGACCAGAAGGCCAGGGGTTCGAATCCTTCGCAGCATACTAAAACCGCTGAAATTCTTTTGATTTTAGCGGTTTTGTTCATTTTCATGCACTTTTTTGGTAGATTGATTTTGCGGCTCCTGTTTGACCCAAGTCGTGACCCATACCAGAGTTCGGACCGGAAATCAGCGGAGAGCTCCCGAGAGGAAACTCCCCACCGCGTTCGCCGCCTGTTTCTGCATGGAGGTGGTGACGTGGGCGTAGGTATCCAGCGTAAACCCGGCAGAGTAGTGGCCCAGCATGGCGGAGAGGGTTTTCACGTCCACGCCGTTTTGCAGGGCCAGCTCGGAGAATGTGTGACATAAGTCGTGGAATCGTATCCGCTCCAACCCAGCCCGTTTCAGCACCCGCTGGAGCATGTGCAGGACACTGTCCGGGAACATCGGGCCTCCGTATGGCGAGGGGAATACATACTCGTTTTTCTGTTCCATGCTTTTGAGAACCTTGACGGCATCTGCTCCTATCGCAATATTGCGGTAGGAATTTTTTGTTTTCAGAGGCGCCTCCTCGAAGAAGGCGCCAAGGCTCTCCGACGGCAGGATTTTCATTTCCTTCCGCTCCAGCTTCGGAAGGACACAGCCCTTTGTGGGATTGCTGGGAATCAGCCGCTGTTCTACTGCGCAGTTCAGAACGGAGGAAACCATCTGGTTGATGTTGCGAACTGCGTTGGAAAATCTTCAATTGCCCTTTCCGTCGTTATATGCTAAAAAATTACTGAGTGGAAAATAAATTTTTTCCTGTCCGGCCGTGGTACTTTTCTCTTCCCCGCCGTTTACTTAATGAATCGGCGCCAATTCAACCAAAAAGGAGGAGACCTTCTATGCTTGCGATCTGCCTCGCTATGCTGGAGACCGAACGGGACCAGCGGCGGTTCACGCGGCTTTTTGAGGCTCACGAGAAAAAAATCTACGGGGTGGCCCTGCACATTCTGAGGGACCCCACCCAGGCGGAGGACGCCGCCCAGCAGACCTGGCTCAAGCTGGTGCAGAACTGGGACCGCATCTCCGCCCTTCCCTGGAAGGAGACGGAGGGCTACGCGGTCACCGCCGCCAAGAACTGCGCCCTGGACATCCTCCGCTCGGAGCGGCGGACCACCGCCTTCCCGGAGGACTGGGACCCGCCCGCCAGGGAAGACGGCCAGGAGGAGTACCGCTATCTGATTTCCCTGATCCGCTCCCTGCCGGAAAATTACCGCCGGATTCTGGAGCTCAAATGCGTGGAAGAGCAGACCAACCGGGAGATCGCCCGGCGGCTTCACATCACCGAGTCCACGGTATCCATGCGGGTTCTGCGGGGCCGGGCCATGCTGAAGGAGCGCCTGGAAAAGGAGGGCTACACCTATGACGCAGTTTGACATTCTTATGCGCCAGGGGCTGATGGACGCCAACCTGGAGCAGTATGGGCGGGTCCTCCAAAACGCGGAGGACAAAAAACCGGACTTCTCGCCCCGGTATTTCCGGGAACGGATGCGCCTTCTGGCGGACCCCCAGGATTGGGAGAGGCGGCGGACCCGCCCCGCGCCCCGCCGGAGGGGAATCCCCCGAGGCGTCGCCGCAGCCGTCGCGGTCCTCCTGCTCATCACAGCGGCGGCGGCGGTGACCGTGTCCCTGTGGGTCTCCTACTTCGGCGGGCTGGACCAGCGCCAGCAGGAAATCATCAGCGAGATGGAGATCAGCGGAGAAGAGACAGCGAAACCGGAAACGGAGGTGGAACAGACCGCGGCGGAAAGCCTCCTGCCCCCGCCGGTGGAGCACGACGGCGTGACGATTACGCCTCTGCGCATCCTGGGCGCGAAAAGTCAGCTCTATTTGGTGCTGGAAATCCGCGCGCCGGAGGGGACGGTGTTCCACCCGGAGGATGATCTGCATCTCCACGGCAGTCTCCGTCCATCCGAACAATGGAAGGCGGAACATCCCAAAGAATACGCCACGAACTCCGGGGGCTTCACCATACTGGAGGCCGGAACCAGGGAACCCAACGTGCTGGTGGGCGTCGCGGAAGTAATGACATCCTATGATGTCGGCGGCGCTACCTACAGGGTCTGGAGTCTCGAGCAATGGACAGCGGATGGGGAGCACGAAATGGTATTTGGCAACTGGAGCGCGGAAAGGGGCCCCACGGATTTCTGGGAAATCCCCATCCCGGAGGCTCTGAATGAGGAACAGGTACTGGAGCTCCAGGTGGAGGGGATGTCCACGACGGATGGTCAGAAGATGATGACCCTGTTGTCCATGAACGTCACGCCTCTGGGCATTTATTGGAAATACCGCCTGGAGGGGGAGGACCCGTGGCCTCAGGCCCGGCTGGCGCTGCGGATGAAGGACGGCAGCGAGATCAAAGCGGACTCTTCGCAGATGACTACGGGAGACACAGGCTCCGGCTATACGGCGGCGGTGGATTTTGAAAAGCCAGTGGACCTCAGCCAGGCGGAAGCCGTGCTGTGGGAAGACGTGGTGATTCCCCTGGAGCAAGGCCCGGAAACATGATATAAAAATTTTCTGATTTTCTGAAAATTTGTGGTACCATGTGTACCTCCTCCATTTATCTGTCAGAAAGCTCCGGGGAGGACTTCTCCCACCGGATAAGAAAGGAAGGTCATTATGAAAAAGAGAATCGTATTGATTCTGCTTGCGGCTGTCACAGTGCTGTCGCTGTGCACCTCCGCCCTGGCGGTTTCCAACGGGCAAACTGTTCCGGGCCGCCAGTGGCGGCGGGACAAACAGGACGCGACGGTTTCTTACTACGGCCCGGAGGACGCCGGACAGCCGAAGTACGAACAGCCGCCCGCCTATCGCCCCACCTGGCTGCCGGAGGGCTGGGGCCTGGACCAGTTGATGATCGTGGGGGGGGACAACATCTGCGTGCTCCATGTCTATCGCAAGGGCCTGTCTCTTAGACCCCGCTGACGCGGCCGACGAACTCTAGGGGGGAGCGCG
>VSMY01000089.1 GCA_009773995.1 Oscillibacter sp.
CGCCGTCCTTGGCCCCCCGCCAGAAGTTGCCGCCGCCGACCACCAGGCCCACCTGGACGCCCAGGTCCATACACTGCTTCACCACGTCGCAGACCCGGCCGATCATCTGGAAGTCCAGCCCGGTGCGCTTGTCTCCGGCCAGGGCCTCGCCGCTGATTTTCAGCAGCACCCGCCGGTATACAGGTTTTGTCATCGCGTGACCTCCCTTTTCCGAATATGTCGTTCTTCTGGGATTTTACAGCGATTTCTATTTTAACGTATTTTTCCGGTTTTGCATAGGGGGTAGACGAGATTTTCCGAAAAAAAGCGAAAGACCCCCTTGCATGTTCATCCGCCTTTGGAATACAATAAAGCGCCCCGGCCCTTCCGCCGGGAGGAAAGGAGCCTTGTTATGATTTTTGACGGACATTCCGACCTGCTTTACGACGTGACCCGCCGCCGCCTGGCGGGAGAGACCCATGTGCTGGAACGCCGGCATTTGGACCGCCTTCGCCGGGGCGGCATCGAGGGGCTGGTCCTGGCCCTGTGGTACGGCTGGGGAAGCGGCCGGACCTTCTGGCCCGGCGTCCCCGGCGGGGAGGACCCCGCCCAGCGGCTGGATACCATGCTCTCCTGCGCCCAGGCGGAGTTCGCCGAGTGCCCCTGGCTGGCGGTGGTCCGCGGGTTGGAGGAGGCGGAGGCCGCCCGGTCGGAGGGGAAGATTTACGCCTTCCTGGCAATCGAGGGCATGGAGGGCCTGAAGGGCCCGGAGGAGCTGGACCGCCTGGCCTCCCTGGGCCTCCGGCTGGGGATGCTGACCTGGAACGAGGAGAACCGCTTCGCCGCCGGGGCCGCCCAGGACCCCTCCAAGGGCCTGACGGACCTGGGCCGCCGGGCCCTCCGGCGGATGGAGGACCTGGGAATGCTCATCGACGTGTCCCACCTGAACAACGGCGGCTTTTGGGAGGTCCTGAAGCTGGCCAACGGCCCCGTCATCGCCTCCCACTCCAACTGCCGCGCCTTGTGCGACGTTCCCCGGAACCTCACCGACGAACAGCTTCGCGCAATCCGGGACAGCGGCGGCGTGGCGGGCGTAAACGCCTATAACAACTTCGTCCACGAGGACCCAGAACGGCAGACAGTAGAAACCCTGGCTCTTCACGCCGCCCATATGGCGGAGGTCATGGGTGTGGAGCACGTGGCCTGCGGCTTCGATTTCTGCGAATTTATGGGCTCCCCCGGCAATGAAGCGGCTCGGGGGCTGGAGGACTGCGGCCGCGCCGGGGCCTTCCTGGACTGCCTGGAGCGCCTGGGCATGAGCGCCGCCGAGCGCAGCATGATTGCCCATGAAAATTTTTTACGGATTCTGGCCAAAGAGGAAAAGTAGGCATTGAATTTTTCCGCCGGATTCACTATACTGGACACTGAAAAAGAAAGGAGGCAGAGCCTTATGTATTCCTGCAATCAGCTGCTCCAAGCCCTGGAGGCGGGCCGGTGCGACGCTCCCCTCTCCGCCGTCTACACCGCCGAGGGCCTGACGCGGGCCCGGGCACGGGCCCTTCATGTCGCCCAGGCCCTGGCGGACTCCTTCGCCCCCAAGGGCGCCGCCGCCCTGTTCAGCGGCCCCGGCCGCACGGAACTGGGGGGCAACCACACGGACCACCAGCGGGGCCACGTCCTCTGCGCCAGCGTGGACATGGACATGCTGGCCTGCGCCGCCCCCAACGGGCTGAACGTCATCCGCATCCAGTCCGAGGGCTATCCCACCCTGGAGGTGGACCTCAGCGACCTGGGCCCCCGGCCCGAGGAGGCCAACAGCTCCGCCGCCCTGGTCCGGGGCGTGGCGGCGGGCGTCGCCCAGCGGGGCTATGCCGTGGGCGGCTTTGACGCCTGCGCCGTGTCCAACGTCCTCTCCGGCTCCGGCCTTTCCTCCTCCGCCGCCTATGAAATTCTCATCGGCAACATCATCAACCACTTCTTCTGTGAGGGAAAACTGGACGCCGTGGAGCTGGCGAAGATTGGCCAGTACGCCGAAAACGTCCACTTCGGCAAGCTCAGCGGATTGATGGATCAGATGGGCTCCTCCGTGGGCGGCGCGGTGGCCATCGACTTCGGCGACCCCGCCAATCCCGTGGTCCGGCCCATCTCCTATGACTTCGCCCAGTCCGGTCACGCCCTGTGCATCGTGGACACCGGCTCCGACCACAGCGCCAAGCACCTGACGGAGGACTACTCCGACATCACCCGGGAGATGCGCTCCGTGGCGGTCCACTTCAGCAAACAGCTTCTCCGGGAGGTCTCCGAGGCGGACTTCCGCTCCGCCATCCCCGCCCTGCGGCGGGAGTGCGGCGACCGGGCCGTCCTCCGGGCCCTCCACTTCTACGACGACGACCGCCGGGCCGTTCAGGAAGCCGACGCCCTGGAGCGGGGGGACTTCGCGGCCTTCCTGGCCCTGGTGAATGCCTCCGGCGTGTCCTCCTCCCTGCACCTCCAAAACACCTGGTCCACGGCGGACCCCCGGCAGCAGGCCATTCCCCTGGCCCTGGCCTTCGGCCGGGAGCTGCTGGAGGGAACCGGGTCCATCCGGGTTCACGGCGGCGGTTTCGCCGGGACCATCCAGGCCTTCGTCCCCCTGGAGAAGCTGGACGCCTTCCGTACCGGCATGGAAGCCCTGCTGGGTCCCGGCATGTGCCACGTGCTTCGGGTCCGGCCCCAGGGCGGCTGCGTAGTCGTCTCCTAAGCGGCTTCGCCGGTTTGTAAAGGGGTTTTTAAAAAAGACTTTCAAAGAGAGGAAGAACATCATGGTCAACGAAGCCGTATCCAAGCTGGCCTCCTACGCCCTGCGGACCGGGCTGATTGAGGAAACCGAGTACATCTGGGCCGTCAATACCATCCTGGATGTTTTGAAAATCGACGGCTATGCCGACCCCGGCAAGGACTGGGGCGGCATCGAGCTGGCCCCCGTGCTGGAGGAGCTGCTGGACGACGCCCACAAAAGAGGCGTGCTGGCGGAAAACTCCGTGGTCTACCGGGACCTCTTTGACACGGAGATTATGGGCCGCCTGACCCCCCGCCCCGCCCAGGTCATCGCCAAATTCCAGGCCCTGTACGCCCAGGACCCCAAGGCCGCCACAGATTGGTATTACAAGCTCAGCCAGGACACCAACTACATCCGCCGGGACCGCATCGCCAAAGACATGCAGTGGAAGGCTCCCACGGAGTACGGGGACCTGGACATCACCATCAACCTCTCCAAGCCGGAGAAGGACCCCAAGGCCATCGCCGCCGCCAGGGACCTCCCCGCCTCCAACTACCCCCGCTGCCAGCTCTGTGCGGAGAACGAGGGCTACGCGGGCCGGGTAAACCACCCGGCGAGGCAGAACCACCGGGTGGTTCCCATCACCATCAACGGCTCTCCCTGGTTTTTGCAGTACTCCCCCTACGTCTATTATAATGAGCACTGCATCTGCTTCAACCGGGTACATACCCCTATGAAGATTGACCGGGCCTGCTTCGGCAAGCTCCTGGACTTCGTCCGGCAGTTCCCCCACTACTTCGTGGGCTCCAACGCGGACCTGCCCATTGTGGGGGGCTCCATCCTGGCCCACGACCACTTCCAGGGCGGGCGCTACACCTTCGCCATGGAAAAGGCTCCGGTGGAAACGCCCTTCACCTTCCCCGGCTTTGAGGACGTGGAGGCGGGCATCGTGAAGTGGCCCATGTCCGTGGTCCGTATTTCCTCCGGGAATCCGGAGCGGCTTATCGTCCTGGCCGACAGGATTCTGGGCAAGTGGCGGGCCTACACCGACGAGGCGGCGGTCATCTTCGCCGAGACCGACGGCATCCCCCACAACACCATCACCCCCATCGCCCGGCGGCGGGGGGAGCAGTACGAGCTGGACCTGGTGCTGCGGAACAATCTGACCACGGAACAGTACCCCCTGGGCCTCTACCACCCCCACGACGAGCTGCACCACATCAAAAAAGAGAACATCGGCCTCATCGAGGTCATGGGCCTGGCCGTCCTCCCCGCCCGGCTGAAAGAGGAGCTGGCGGCGGTGGCGGAGGGCCTCGCGGCAGGCCGGGACCTTCGGGCGGACGAGAGGACCGCCAAGCACGCCGACTGGGCGGAGGGTTTCGCCCCCAACTATACCCTTACCTCCGAAAACGCCCTGGAGATCGTCCAGAAGGAAACCGGCCTGGTCTTCGCCCAGGTTCTGGAGCACGCCGGGGTCTACAAACGGACGGCGGAGGGCAAGGAGGCCTTCCTCCGCTTCCTGAACACGATTTAACGACCCGCGCCTTCTTTCCAAACGCTCCACCGGCTTTGCCGGTGGAGCGTTCTCCCGTCTTGACAGCGGCGGGATTCTATATTATGATAAAAATCCGGTACTGAAAACCGATTTTCCCGGGCCCTGCCCGGACACATAGGAGGCAAACGCACATGAAAGATTTCAGCCGCAACGTCACCCAGGGCGTCGAACGGGCCCCCAACCGGTCCCTCTTTTACGCCCTGGGCTACACCAAGGAGGAGCTGGAGCGCCCGCTGATCGGCGTGGTCTGCTCCTATAATGAAATCGTCCCCGGCCACATGAATCTGGACAAAATCGCCGAGGCCGTCAAGGCCGGCGTCCGGGCCGCCGGGGGCACCCCCGTGGAGTTCCCCGCCATCGCCGTGTGCGACGGCATCGCCATGGGCCATGTGGGAATGAAATACTCCCTCATCACCCGGGACCTCATCGCCGACTCCACCGAGGCCATGGCCATCGCCCACCAGTTCGACGGGCTGGTCATGATCCCCAACTGCGACAAAAACGTCCCCGGCCTCCTTATGGCGGCGGCCCGGCTGAACATCCCCGCCATTTTCTGCTCCGGCGGCCCCATGCTGGCCGGGCGGCTCAGCGACGGGCGGCGCACCTGCCTGAGCCACATGTTCGAGGCCGTGGGCAGCTACTACGCCGGAAAACTGGACGAAGCCGGGGTGGAGGACTACGAGAACAACGCCTGTCCCACCTGCGGCTCCTGCTCCGGCATGTATACGGCCAACTCCATGAACTGCCTGACGGAGGCCATCGGCATGGCCCTCCGGGGCAACGGCACCATCCCCGCCGTCTGGTCCGCCCGGCTGCGCCTGGCCAAGCACACGGGCATGAAGATCATGGAGCTGGTGGAAAAGAACATCCGCCCCAGGGATATCATGACCCAGGCGGCTTTCCACAACGCCGAGACCGTGGACATGGCCCTGGGCTGCTCCACCAACACCATGCTCCACCTCCCCGCCATCGCCCATGAGTGCGGCATCGAACTGGACCTGGACATGTCCAATGAAATTTCCAGCCGGACCCCCAACCTTTGCCACCTGGCTCCCGCCGGGGACACCTACATGGAGGACCTGGAGGGCGCGGGCGGCGTCTACGCCGTCATGAAGGAGCTGACGAAAAAGAATCTCCTGGACGTCTCCCTGATGACCTGCACCGGAAAGACCGTCGCCGAAAACCTGGAGGGCGTGGAAAACCGGAATCCCGCGCTCATCCGCCCCATTGAAAATCCCTACTCCCAGGACGGCGGCATCGCCGTGCTGAAGGGCAACCTGGCCCCGGAGGGCTGCGTGGTGAAGCGTTCCGCCGTGGCCCCCGAGATGATGATCCACACCGGTCCCGCCCGGGTCTTCAACTGCGAGGAGGACGCCATCGCCGCCATCTACGCCGGGAAAATTGTGGCCGGGGACGTGGTGGTTATCCGCTACGAGGGCCCCAAGGGCGGCCCCGGCATGCGGGAGATGCTGAACCCCACTTCCGCCATCGCGGGCATGGGCCTGGATAAAGACGTGGCCCTCATCACCGACGGCCGCTTCTCCGGCGCCACCCGAGGCGCCTCCATCGGCCACGTCTGCCCCGAGGCGGCCCAGGGCGGCCCCATCGCCTTTGTGGAGGACGGGGACGTCATCGCCATCGACATCACCAAATGCTCCATCTCCCTGGAGGTGGACGAGGCGACCCTGGCCGCCCGGAGAGCCAAGTGGGTCTGCCCGGAGCCCAAGATCAAAACCGGCTACGCCGCCCGGTACGCCAAACTGGTGACCAGCGCCGCCCGAGGCGCGGTCCTGGAATAAGATGGAACTGGCGCTTTTGGACTGGATCCAGCTCCACCTCCGCTGCGGCTTCCTGGATTGGCTGATGCCCTTTGTCAGCGGCCTGTCCAACCATGGGGAAATCTGGATTCTCTTCGCCGCCGTGCTGCTCCTCTTCCGGCGGCAGCGGGCATACGGCCTCTCTGCCGCCTGCGCCCTGACGCTGGACCTTATCGCCTGCAACATCGTTCTAAAGCCCCTGATCGGCCGGGTCCGGCCCTTTGCCTTTCGTCCGGGCCTCCCTCTTCTGGTCCCTCCGCCGGGGGATGCCTCCTTCCCCTCCGGGCATACCGCGGCGGCCTTCGCCGTTGTCTTCGCCTTGAAGACCGCCGGGAGCCCGCTGTGGCGTCCGGCCCTGGCCCTGGCCGCCGTGACGGCCTTCTCCCGGCTGTACCTCTACGTTCACTGGCCCACCGACGTTCTGGGCGGCGCCCTGCTGGGAGCCGCCGTGGGCTGGGCCGGGGCAAAACTGGCGGAAGCGCTTCTCAAAAAACCCAGGGAACCCTGAACAAAGCCCCGGACCCTATTGGGCCCGGGGCTCCCTTTATGTCATTGGTAAAAAAGTACCGGCGTCCGCTCAGCAGCAGGGAGCGGGGGTGCAGCCGCAGTTGTTGTTGCAGCCGCAGTTGCATCCGCCACAGTTGCAGCCACAGGAGCACCCGCAGCCACAGCCGGATCCGCCCCAGCTGTTGTTTCCGCAGCAGCACCAGACGATGATCAGCAGGATGATGATCCAGCAGCAGTTTCCGCCGCCAAAGCCATTATTGCACATGATGAAACCTCCTGAGAGATGTAGACCGAATTGGAGCGGTCTCAATTCATCATATGCCCTCCGCCCTTGGAGGTGACTAAAGAACGCCGCCCTCGGGAGGACGCTCCTGAGGGCGGCAAATGCATACATATTCTTACAAGCGCCAGTTCAGTACCGGCGGCGCGGCGTCCCGCTCAAACTGGGTAAAGACCCCCTTGTCCATCAGCCGCTGGGCCAACGTCAGGCCCGTACCGGCCACCGGGACCTCCAAAGCGTAGTAGGAGACGTACACCAGCTCCGCCCGGAGGAAGGGGTCCCGCTGGAGCATGGCCGCTTCTCCCTCCGTCAAAAGGCCCGCGCTCTGCGCCCGGGCCAGCGCATCGGAGAGATCCGTGTTGGCGGCGGAGCTGTAGCCCAGGGCCCGGAGGACAAACTCCGTATACTGCCGGGCGTTCACCGGGCTGGAGGGCCGGAACTCCGTGGCGCTGTATCCGTTGGTATATCCCTTTTCATAGGCGTAGCCCACGTATTTCGCCCCGTTGGTCCCGGCCTGCACATCGTGAAAGGGACAGGTCCCGTTCCAGGCCAGGGCCTCGTTCTCCTCCCCCAGCACCCGGATGAACATGATGAGGGCCTGGAGCCGGGTGGGGGCGGCCTCCAGGTCAAAGCCCTGGCCGTAGCCGGTGTAGCTGCCCTGGAAGAGGTGCATGGCCTTCAGGGCGGCGGCCATGGCGTTGTAATCCGTAGAGGTGGAGTCGCGGAAGGTACAAGCCCCCTGCCAATCCACCACGGCGGTCTTGCTGGTAACGGCAAAATTGGCGGCGGTGTCCTCCGCCACCAGGTAGCGGTGCCGCACCGCTAACGTCCCCCCGCTGGGGAGCACCGTCCCATCCGTCACATCCACCACCGCTCCGGAAGAATAGACGACCTGTCCGCTTCCCGCCAGAAGCAGCACACCGTCGCCGGTAACAGCCTGTAAAATATCATCCTGTTTCATGCGGCTCTCCGTCCAGGAGACGGCCGTCCCTATGGGCACGGCGGAAATTCCTCCGCTTCCCCCGGTAAGCGTTCCGGCGCTCGCCAGCCGGGCGTCCACGGCGGCGTCCACTTTATTGGTAAAAACTCCATTCAGATAAGACAAGGAGGCCAGCGGGTCCGCAGCGTCCCCTGCGGCGGCGACCCAAACGGCGGCGGCCAACAGGCACAGCGGAAACAAAATGAGCAGTTTTTTCCGCATGAGGGTTCCTTTCTCCGCTCTCTGTCAGCGGTTGGCAATGCGGTAGCTCAGGGTCAGCAGACTGTCGGCAAAGTGGATGTTCTCGATCTTCACGTCGGGCCGGCCACAGGTAATTTCCACATTTGTAAAATTCCAGAAGCCCCGGACTCCCAGAGCAACGAGCCGGTCCGCCGTTTCCTGGGCAATGGACTGGGGAATCGTCAGCACCACCACGTCCACACTGTGGGAACGGATGAAATCGTCCACCTCGTCCATGGAATAGATAGGAACGCCGTTAACCTGGGTGCCGGTGACGGCGGGAGAAATGTCAAAAGCGGCGTCCACCGTAAAGCCGGTCTGGGCAAAGGGAAAATTCTGCAAAAGCGCGTGACCCAGATTACCCACGCCGATCATGACCAGATGGTGATCATTGTCTACACCCAGGATACGGCCGATTTCCGTGTGAAGCTCCTCCACATTGTAGCCATAACCCTGCTGTCCGAACTCCCCAAAGCAGCTCAGGTCCTGGCGAATCTGGGAGGCGGTGATGTTCATCTCCTGTCCCAGAGAATGGGAGGAGATACGCACCACGCCTTTGGCGCAGAGCTCGGTCAATTGCCGGTAGTAACGGGGCAGCCGCCGGATGACGGCGTCGGAGACGTTTTCTTTCTTCAAAGCCCTCACTCCCAATCAGAATTTGTCATAACAGCTATAGTTTAGCTCATAATTGATAACTTGTCAATTTTTTTAACAATCTTTTTCTTAAAAAATTTTTTTAGCAGAGCACGGAGAGACCAGATACCGCTCGGTTTGGAATCCAAACATTTCCCGAGAATCGTCATTGACCCAGTCCGCGCCTCTCGGAATGTTCTCCGGGAGGCCTTTGTCTCCGCTCATTCAGCCTAGAGAGCGCGGCGCATCTTTCTCACGGCAGAACCAATGCTCCGCTGCCGCCCCATGTGACGGCCTTCAACGGAAGGCTGGGAGAACAGGGGGACTTCCCCGTCAGGGCCCGTTATGCCGCCTTGGGTCTGACGCCGCATATCCGCTGGACGGGAATCCGGTACCTGTGGGCCCTGCTGTGGGGGACCGCCTCTTGGGAGGATGTGTTCGGGCGGAGGCTGGGAAGGTTTGTGCCGTACCTGTAGATATTTGAAGGCGTCATTACAGCCTGGGTACCCGGCGTGCTGCTGTTGCTGGGGGCCTGGTAACAAACGCGGCAAACTGATACATCCCGATACGTTCAACAGACACCTTCGCCGTCTCTATGATGAGAATGGATTCCCAAGGGAGTTCCACCGCCACACTCTCCGCCATTATTTCGTGTCCATGATGCTTCAAAAGGAGTGGACAAACAGACGGTGGCGGGACTCTTGGGCCACAGCCAGCCGTCCATGACGCTGGATATCTATACCCATGCTTTCGATAAGAACAAAAAGGCCGCCAGCGGAGCCCTTCAGCGGGGTTTTGGTATATGAGAGGGAAGGGAGAATTATGTACGATTACATGCAAGCCCTGCAAGCACATTTCTCGCCGGAGACTCCCTGCGCTGAACAACAGGCGGAAGTGATTCGGCTGCACCGGAGGCTGGAGAAGAAGTTGGACCGTAAGAACCAGATACGGCTATTGGAGTTGGTAGATAAAGAAGCGAGACTGCAAGATGACGTATCACTGGCCAGCTTCATCGCGGGATTCCGTCCGGCCTGTGGGATAGCCCACGAGTTGGGGTTAGAGCCGCCTTACTTCTTCCACCGGGAGGAAAAGAGCGGATCGGCAAAGGATAGAGCATGGGAGAGACATTCTGAAAAGACAGACGGCATGGAGCAACGCTCCATGCCGCCGTCGTTTATGTACTCAATAATTCTCCGCGTGGACCTCAAAGTAAGACTGGGGATGAGCGCAGACGGGGCAGATCTCCGGCGCGGCGGCGCCTACCACGATATGCCCGCAGTTCCGGCACTCCCAGACCTTGACCTCGCTCTTCTTAAAGACCTCCTGGGCCTCCACGTTGCGGAGCAGGGCCCGATACCGCTCCTCGTGATGCTTCTCAATCTCACCGACCGCCCGAAATTTCGCGGCCAGCTCCGGGAAGCCCTCCGCCTCGGCGGTCTTGGCAAAGCCCTCGTACATATCCGTCCACTCATAGTTCTCCCCATCGGCGGCAGCTCCCAGGTTCTCAGCGGTGGAGCCGATGCCCTCCAGTTCCTTGAACCACATTTTGGCGTGTTCTTTTTCATTGTCGGCGGTTTTCAGGAACAGGGCGGCGATCTGCTCAAAGCCCTCTTTTTTGGCTTTGGAGGCGAAGTAGGTGTACTTATTCCGGGCCTGGGATTCTCCGGCGAAAGCGGCCTCCAGGTTCTTCTCGGTCTGCGTTCCGGCATATTGGGACATGGTAAATTCCTCCTTTTGAAATTTGAGAAATAGGTACGATAAGTTATAAAACC
>VSMY01000009.1 GCA_009773995.1 Oscillibacter sp.
CCCGGAGCCCATCGGCCCCGAGCCCACCCTCTGGGAGGCGGCCCACGACGCCCGGCAGCTTTACATCCGCCGGAGGCACACGGTGCTCCTGCCCCTGGTGACGGCCCTGCCCCCCACCGTCTTCCTGCTCTTGGAGCGGTACCAGGTGAAGGTGCCCTACTGGTCCGGGGACCGGGAGGTCCAATGCGCCGTCCTGCTGGCCTGCCTGGGGCTGACGGCCCTGCTGTGCCGCCACGTCTTCATCAAGGGCTTCGGCATGCTGCTGCGCCGCCGGTGCGTGGCCGAGCTGCTGGTGTCCCTCTCCGTCCTGGTCTCAGGGCTGGACTGCGCCGCCCGGCTTCTGGGCGGGCGGACCGGCGGAGCCATGCCCTACGCCTCCGTCAGCTGTTTGGGGCTGGTGTTTGCCCAGTGGGGCGTCCGCCGGGAGAGCAAGGGGAATTACGACATGCTCCGGGCCGCCTCCCTGGACGAGGACCCGCCCTATCTGGTGGCCGCCACCTCCCAGGGGGCCTGCAAGCAGCGGGGGTCCGTCCCCGGCTTCTTCACCACCGCCGCCCGAAGCGACGCCGCCACCCTCTGGCAGACGGCCCTGCTGCCCGCCTTTCTGGCGGCGGCCCTGGTCTTCGCGGGCTTGAGCTCCGCGGGACAGGAGCGGGGCGGGGACTTCCTTCTGAACCTCTCCGCCATTCTCCCGGCGGCGGCCACCTTCTCCCTGCCCCTGTGCTGGGCCCTGCCCTGGTCCAAGCTGTCGGAGCACCTGCAAAGGACCGGCTGCGCCGTGGCGGGCTGGTCCGGGGCCCAGAAGATCAGCGCCAAGCGGCGGATGATCGTCACCGACTCGGATCTCTTCCCCCCCGGCGCGGTCCAGCTTAACGGCCGGAAGCTCTTCGCCGAGACCCAGGAACAGGCCGTCTCCCTGGCGGCCTCCATGGCCCGTGCCGCAGGCAGCGGCCTGGAGCGCCTCTTCAACAGCCTGGTCCGCAGCGAGGGGGGCCGCTATGAGAAGGTGGACGACTTCAGCTTCTACGAGGAGGGCGGCTGGTCCGGGACCATCAAGGGCGAGTCCGTGCTGATGGGCGGCGCGTCCTTCATGCGGAAGATGAATGTGAAGCTGCCCGCGGACGTGAACCTGAAAACCGGCGTGTTCCTGGCGGTGGATAAGGAGCTCATCGCGGTCTTCGCCGTGAAGTACAGCCCCTCGGAAAACGTGGACTTCGCCATGAAGCTGATGCAGCGCAGCCGCATCCAGCCCATCCTGGCCTCCCGGGACCCCAATATCACCCCCTCCCTCATCAAGCGGAAGTTCAGCCGGGGCGCGCACATGGAATACCCCGGCCTCTCGGAGCGCATCGCCCTCAGCGAGGCGGAGAAGGACCGGGACCTGCCCCGGGCCCTGCTGTTCCGGGAGGGGCTGCTGCCCTACGCGGAGACGGTGGCGGGGAGCCTCCGGCTCTGCAAAGCCGTCCGCCGGGCGGCGGCCATCTCGCTGCTGGGAAGCTGGGCGGGGACCCTGCTGACCTTCTACCTCACCAGCCTGGGGGCTTATGAGCTCCTGAACCCCCTGGCTTTGGAGGTTTTCCTGCTGCTGTGGACCCTGCCGGTGCTGCTGATGGCGGACTGGACGGGGCGCTATTAAAACGAGGAGATGATTCCATGGGAAAATTCGACGGCGTGCTGCTGGCCAGCGACTTTGACAACACGCTTTTATACACCGAGGACTCCCTGCGCACCGGCGCGCCCCTCCCGCCCCTGCCGGAGCGGAACCGGGAGGCCCTGGCATACTTCATGGCCCAGGGGGGCCGCTTCGCCATCGCCACGGGCCGGGCCCTGCCGGCCTTTCTCCGCCACGCGGGAGACGTTCCCATGAACGCCCCCGGCGTGGTGTGCAACGGCGCGGCCATCTATGACTTTGAAACGGGTGAATACCTGGAGACCGCTATGCTGGACGCCGCCGCCCGGCAGCGGGGCCAGGCGGCCCTGGACCGCTTCCCCGGCGTGGCGGTGGAGGCGTACCACATTGACAATATCATCCACGTGGTCCGCCCCAACGAAATCTCCCGCCAGCACGAGCACATGACCCACGCGGAGCTGACGGAGGCCCCCTCCCTGCCGGAGGTGCCCCTGCCCCTGGGGAAGCTTCTCTTCGAGGCGGACCACGAGACCCTGGAGAAGGTCCTGGCCTTCTTCACCGGCCAGGGCTGGGCAAAGGACTACGAGCTGATCTTCTCCGTCTCCCACCTGCTGGAAATGACCATTAAGGGGGCCAGCAAGGGCGGCATGGTCCGCCGCCTGGCCAAACGGCTTGGAATCCCCATGGAGCACGTCTACTGCGCCGGGGACGAGGCCAACGACCTCTCCATGCTCCAGGCCGCCGCGGAGGGCTTCGCCCCTGCCAACGCCTCCCCCGCCGTCCGGGCCTCCGGGGCCACCGTGGTCTGCGACGCCCGGGAGGGGGCTATTGCGGAGGTCATTGCGGCCCTGGATAAAAAGTACTCCTGAAATACCGCAAGCCCCGGCGGAAGCCGGGGCTTGACAAATGGGGCGGGGCGCCCTATAATGAATCTAGAAGGGCGCCGTCGGCAGGCGGTTGGTCCCGGTTAGTGGTTTACTTTCATGAAGAAACCGTCACCGGCCAGGGTGGCGGTTTCTGCTCTTCACAACGATCGTAACGGTGAACCGCCCGATATGTAATGTGATTCGCATTCAGCTCCACCCCCTTCCAAAAGGGAGTGACCAACCGCCTGCCATTTGGCGCCTGCCGACATTTTAACACAGCTCTCGGGGAAAGGCAAGCCCGGCGGGTCCTCCGCCGGGTTTTTTCTGTCTCCGCCCCTTGCAATTTCCCGTGAGCGTGCTACAATAAACGCCGTAGTAAACAAACGCGACGAAACAATTTCTGAAGAGAGGGTGACACAAGCAGCATGGAATGGACAATGACGGCCAACGCCCCCGGTCAGGTATGCCTGATGCAGGGCAACGAGGCCATTGTACGGGGCGCGGTGGAGGCCGGGATCAACTTCGCCGCCTCCTATCCCGGCTCCCCCTCCTCCCAGGTGCTGGGGATGCTGGGCAAAATCGCCCGGGAGCGGGGCTTCTACGCGGAGTGGTCCACCAACGAGGTCTGCGCCCTGCAGGCCTGCACCGGCGCGTCCCTGGCCAACGGCCGGGCCCTGTGCGTGGTGAAGCAGAACGGCCTTTTGTGCGTGGCGGACGCGCTCCACTGCGCCGCCCAGGCCGGGGTGAAGGGGGGCCTTGTGATCGTCTCCAGCGACGACCCCAGCGCCCACTCCTCCACCAACGAGTTCGACTCCCGCTGGCAGGCCATGTCGGCGGGCATCCCCCTGCTGGAGCCCACCACCATGCAGGAGGCCAAGGACATGATTCCCTACGCCTTCGACCTTTCCGAGCAGGTGGGGCAGATCGTGCTGATCCGGGTGACCACCCGGGTGTGCCACGGCCGGGGCAACGTGGTCCTGGGTCCCCTGCCGGAGAAGCCCCGGGCCCTGGAGCGGGTGAAGGAGTGGGACCGGATGGTCTGCGTCTCCTACATGCACGGCCCGGCCCTCCAGAAGCTGGAGCAGCTCCGGGAGCGCTTCGAGTCCAGCCCCTGCAACCACTACGAGGGCCCGGAGGCCCCGAAAAAGCTGGTCATCGCCGGGGGCACCGGGCGGCTCTACGGCCAGGAGGCTCTCCGCCGCCTGGGTGTGGACCGGGAGACCGGCTTCATGGCCCTGGGGACCCTCTGGCCCCTGCCGGAGGCCTACATATTAAAGCGCCTCCGCACGGCGGAGGAGGTCCTGATCTTGGAAGAGGTGGACCCCTTCCTGGAGCGGGCCGTTCAGGCCCTGGCGGGCCGGGAGGGCCTGCGGGTCAAATTCCTGGGCCGGGGCGACGCCCTGCCGCCCTTCGGCGAGCTGGACCCGGACGTGGTTACCGCCGCCATCTGTAAGCTCACCGGCGCGGCCCTGCCCGCGAAGAAGCCCACCGGCGAGCTGGAGCTCCCCGTTCGGGAGATGAGCTTCTGCGCCGGCTGCCCCCACCGGGCCACCTTCTACCTCCTGAAACGGGCCATGCGCCAGGAGAAGCATCCCGGCGTCGTCGTGGGCGACATCGGCTGCTACTTCATGGCGGGCCAGTCCGCCGGGCAGTACGCCTGGCAGACCTGCAACTGCATGGGCTCCGGCGTCAGCGTGGCCGAGGGCCTGGGCCAGCTCACCAACTACGGCCTGGACCAGAAGGTAGTCACCATGTGCGGCGACTCCACCTTCTTCCACACCATCCTCCCCGGATTGGTCAACGCCACGTATCACAACGCCAATATGCTCCTCATCGTCCTGGACAACTCCGCCACGGCCATGACGGGCTTCCAGCCCCATCCGGGCACGGGCCTCACCGCCATGGGGGACCACGTGAAGCCCATGGACATCCCCAAGATTCTGGACGCGGTGGGCTGCAAGGTGGAGGTAGCCGACCCCTTCGACGTGGTGGAGGCGGAAAAGACCCTCCGCCGGATGCTGGACCAGCCGGGGATGAACGTCCTCATCATGCGCCAGCCCTGCGCCACGCTGATGACTAAGGAGCGGAGCAAAAAACCCGTCCGGGTCTATGTGGACCAGGACGTGTGCATCGGGGACGGCTGCGGCTGCGACAAGTACTGCTCCCGGGTCTGGGGCTGCCCCGGCAACACCTGGGACTTTAAGAAAAACAAGGCGCTCATCGACCCCGTCACCTGCGTTGGGTGCGGCGTGTGCGCCAAGCTCTGCCCCTCCGGGGCCATCAAAGTGGAAGGAGGCGAGGAGGCATGAAGCTGAAATACGATCCCCTGAACATCGTGGTCTGCGGCATCGGCGGGCAGGGCAACGTGCTGGCCGCCGAGACCTTGGGCGCCGCCATGTGCGACCGGGGCTGCCGGGTGGCCGTGGGGGAGACCTACGGCGCTTCCCAGCGGGGCGGCTCCGTCATGAGCCACGTCCGGGTCTCCGAGAAATGGGACCCCAGCGTGCTGATTCCCGCCGGAGAGGCCCACATCATCATCGGCTTCGAGCCCCTGGAGACCCTGCGCATCGCCCGGAAGTACGCCGGGGCGGACACGGTCACCGTCTACGACCCCCGGCCCGTCTATCCCCTGGGCGTTCTCCAGGGCGTCCAGACCTACCCGCCCCTGGAGGAGCTCCAGGCGGAGATTGAACAGCTCTCCACCCTGGCTCTGGCCATCCCGGCGGCGGACATCGCCATGGAGGCCGGGGACTCCCGCGCCGCCAACATCGCCCTCCTCGGCGCGTTCAGCCAGCTGGAGGCCGCCCCGCTGAACAGCGAGGACCTGGAGAAAATCCTGGCCCAGCGCTTCCAGGGCAAGGTGCTGGAGCTGAACCAAAAAGCTTTCGCCATGGGCCGGGAGGCCGCGAAGAAAGGGGGCGCGGTGTGATGGAGACCATTCGCGTTGTGTTCCGCCACCCCCAGGGCAAGGCTCCCCTGACGCTGGAGCTCCCCCGAGACACTCAATTTTCCGCCCTGACGCCGCTGCTCTACGAAAACCATTTTGTGGAGCAGCAGAAGCCGGGCTGGCGCTGCCTCTATCAGGAGCATCTGTGCGGCATGAAGCACCGGCTCTGCGACTACGTGCCGGAGGACGCGGAGGAGATCGTCCTGGACCTCTTCGGCTTCTCCCAGGTGCTGGTGTAAAGGAGGAGATGGGAACATGTTAAGTACGATTGCGTTGGACACCCAGGTCCTCCGTCCGGGCCTGTGCACCGGCTGCGGGGCCTGCCAGGGCCTGTGCCCCTACTGGGGCAGCGTGGACGGGCGGACCGTCTGCTTCTTCGACTGCGAGCGGACCGACGGCCGCTGCCAGCGCTTCTGCCCCCGGATGCCCACCGACCTGGACGCCCTGCGGAAGCGGTTTTTCCCGGAGAAGTCCATCCTCCCGGAGATCGGCCCCTTCCGCGGGCTCTACCTGACCCGTGCCGCCGACGAATCCATCCGGGCCAAGGCCCAGCACGGCGGCAGCATGACCGCCCTGGTGGAGCTGGCCCTAAAGGAGGGCTTCATCGACGCGGCGGTCCTGACCCGCTCCCAGGGCGGGCTGAATCCCGAGGGTGTGCTGGCCGCCACGGCGGAGGAGGTCCGGGCCTGTTCCGGCTCCAGCTTCCAGGTGCCGCCCACCCTGGCGGCGCTGAACCGGGCTTTGAAAGAGGACCAATACCACAGCATCGGCGTGGTGGGCACCCCCTGCAAGACCCTGGCGGTCTATAAGATGAAAGCGAACCCCCTGCCGGAGAACGACAACCACGCCGGAAACATCGGCATGGTGTTCGGCCTCTTCTGCGGCTGGGGCCTGGACTGGGACGGCCTGAACGCCTTGGCGGCGAACCACGCCGACCCGGCCAAGGTCTCCCATGTGGACATTCCCCCCAGCAAGTACCACTCCCTGGAGCTCCGGGAGGACGGGGAGACCGTTTCCGTCAACCTGGACGAGGTGACCCCCCTGGTCCGCTCCGGGTGCCGGTACTGCGCCGATATGACGGCGGAGTTCGCGGACCTCTCCATCGGCGGCGCCCGGAGCGCCGACGGCTGGGACGTGGACAAGGGCTGGAACCAGATCATCGTCCGCTCGGAACGGGGTCAACAGCTTCTGGACCTGGCCCGGGAGAAGGGCGTGCTGGAGTTCAAGGACGCCATGGAGGGCGGCTTGGAGAAGCTCAAGAAAGCGTCTCTCGGAAAGAAGCGCACGGCGGTCAAGAACCTCCGGGAGCTCACCGGAAAGCCGGACGACCTGGGGTATCTGAATCCGAACCGGGCGATGTTCCAGGACCTGTAAATATGAAATGAAGAGGCGCGCCCTGGTAAGGGCGCGCCTATTTTTTAAGAGCCATATCCAGAAGCACCATGTCCGTCAGCCGCCGCCCCGCCTCATAGATGGGATGGTCGTAATGTTCGAGAAAGAAATCCTTGATCCGGCCGCACTCCCGGAAGCCGCAGGCTTCGTAAAACGGCACCGTCAGCGGACTGTCCCCGGTGCCCACGAGAAGACGCCTTCCCCGTCCCCGGCACTGCCGGGCCGCGTGCTCCACCATGGCCCTTCCATAGCCCCGCCTCCGGCTCTCCGGGGCCACGGCGAGGTTTTTGATTTCAAAATCCCCGGCTCCTTCCTCCGTCACCACACAGACGGCCCGGAGCCCGCCGTCGTACAGGGCCCACAGCGTTCCCCGGTCCAGATAGCGGTTGATCATGTCCTCCTGCTCGTCCCCCAGGAGCAGCAGCGGGAGGAAATCCCGCTTGTTGGCGGAAATTGCGCGAAATTCCATGAAAGCCTCCTTGTGAAACCGGGCATTCTAAGTCCGGAGGTGATTCGGATGTACGGCGTGGAATATTTGAGCCTGGAGGACCTGCTGGACCAGGACCCTTCGGCCTATGAGTTTTTCCAGACCCTGTCCCCGGAGGTCAAGGCGCTTTTGGAGGAGGACGACGGCGTGACCTCCTTTGCCCGCCTCCAGTCCAAGACGGCCCAGATGCGGCGGGCCGGGCTGATGGAGTGAGAAAAAGCCGCCTGGGTTTTCCCAGGCGGCTTTGCCCGCGGTTCTCAGCGGCCCTTCTTGAGCCGGAATTTCTGCGTCTCGTCCTCCAGCTTGTGGACCTCCTCGAAGAGCTCCGAGCTGACGGCGGCGGACTCCTCGCTGCTGGCGGAGTTCGTCTGGACCACGGCGGAAATCTGGCCGATGCCCTCGGTGACCTGGGCGATGGAGGCGGATTCCGCCCGGACGGCCTCGGCGATGGTGTTGATGGTGGTATTGGACTGCATCACCAGGTCCAGGGTCTTTTTCAGGGACTCGGAGACCTGGCCCACGATGCGGCTGCCCTGCTCCGTGGCCTGGACGGAATTGTCGATGAGGTCCTTGGTGGCCTTGGCGGCCTCGTCGGACCGGGTGGCCAGAGAGCGCACCTCGTCGGCCACCACGGCGAAGCCCTTGCCGGCGGTGCCCGCCCGAGCGGCCTCCACAGCGGCGTTCAGGGCCAGGATGTTCGTCTGGAAGGCGATGTCCTCGATGGTCTTGATAATGCGGCCGATTTCCTGGGAGGAGTTGGTGATGTCCGTCATGGCGGAGACCATCTGCTCCATCTGCTGGCCGCTGAGGGTCACCTGCTCGCCGGTGAGGCGGGCGCTCTCCAACGCGGTGGCGGCGGATTGGACGTTCTGCTCCGCGCCCTTGGACAAATCGTCCAGGGTGGCGTAGAGCTCTTCCACGGCGCTGGCCTGCTCCGTGGCGCCCTGAGCCAGGGCCTGAGCGCCGCTGGAGAGCTGGCCGGCGTTGCTGGAAACCCGGCCCTGGGTGTGAATGATGCTGCCCAGGGTGTCGGAGATGGTGGAGGTAAAGCTGTTCAGGGACGCCTCAATGGACTGGAAGTCCCCGATGTAGGGCGTGGCGGTGGCGACGTCGAAATCGCCCTGGGACAGACGGCCCATAATGCGGTTGATGTCCTCCACATAGCTGTGGATGAGGCCCATGGACTTCTCCAGGGTCTTGGCCAGCTCGCCCAGCTCGTTGTCGGACTGGTAGTCCATCTCCAGGTTCAGGCGGCCCTCCTGAAGAGGACGGGCCCGGTCGGTAATAAGCAGAATGGGCTTTACCACATGCTTGCCCACGTAGGTGACCAATCCGATGAGGCAGATCAGGGCCAGGATCAGGCAGATAAAGCACACCAGCTGCATCTGGAGAATCAGGGTATGCATCTGGGCCAGGCCGTCGTTGTTGGCGGCGGTTTCCAGTTCAATCACCTTGTCCAGCTTGCCCACCAGGGTGCTGATGTTGGCCAGGATCGTCTGCTGATAGTAGGCCTGGGCCGCCGCAGGATCGGTCTTCAGCGTCTCCAGCACCTGGATGGCGGACTGGTGGATCTCCTTATGTAAGGGCTCCAGCTCGCTGCGCAGGGCCAGGATGGCGGGATCGTCGGTGGACGCGTCGCCGTAGATCCACTGGCCCAGCGTGCATCCGGTGGGATCCGTGCTGCCGGTGAACTCGGTTCCGGCGTACAGGGCGTTGCTGAGGTTGCTGGCCCATTTATAATGGGCGGTCTCCGCTCCCTGGGCCCGCTGGAGCAGGGCGGCGGCCTCGGTGTTGGCGCTCTGGACGCTTTGAATGCGCAGAATGTTGGCCGTGGTCACGAAGCTGAACAGCAGGATCGAGACCAGGGCCGCGACGGTGCGGATCCATACGGTCCTTTTGATGCTTTTTTTCATGTTCATAGACGGTGTACCCTCCCACTCGGTTTTATACTGAGCAATGGTTTTATTATAGCATACTTCCATGATATTGCAATAATAACCGAAAAAATGACATTGAAAATTTTTCCCAGATTTCCCCCGTTCAGCAAAATCACGAAAACGACTGTCCGCCGGGGGGAGACGCGCATCCGGTAAAAATTTCCCGGTATTTTAAAATGTCCGCCGGAGGGGGACAAAAGGCCGCCGGTTTGAAAGCCCGGCCTGGAAGGGCGGCGAGATCCGGGGAATCTTTCTGTGAAGAATTTACCTTGCAAAATCCGGAAAAAAGACGTAGAATAATCGGCATACCAGGACGAAGGTCCTATTTGTATAGGAGGATGAAAAGAATGAAAAAGTTTTTCGCGATGCTTCTGGCTCTGGCCATGGCGCTGAGCCTGGCCGCCTGCGGCGGCTCCGGCGGTTCCGGGGATTCCCAGCCCTCCGGCACCGGCTCCGGCGGGGACAAGGTGGTCAAGATCGGCGTCTTTGAACCCGCCACCGGCGACTCCGGCGCGGGCGGCAAGCAGGAAATGCTGGGCATGCAGTACGCCAACAAGGAGACCCCCACGGTGGTAATCGGCGGGGAGACCTACAAGGTGGAGCTGGTCTACGCCGACAACGCCTCGGACGCCGCCAAGGCTCCCACCGCCGCCTCCCAGCTGGTGAGCCAGGACGTGAGCCTGGTGCTGGGCACCTACGGCTCCGGCTGCGCCATCGCCGGCGGACCCGTCTTCGGCGAGGCCGGGCTGGCCGCCATCGGCGTGACCTGCACGAACCCCGGCGTCACGGCGGGCAACGACTACTACTTCCGCATCTGCTTCCTGGATCCCTTCCAGGGCACCGTCCTTGCAAACTTCGCCACGGAGAAGTTCTCCGCCAAGAAGGCGTACCTGCTGGGCGAGCTGGGCAACGACTACGACCAGGGCCTTCTGAACTACTTTGAGCAGGCGTTTGACGGAGAGTGCGTGAAGGCCTCCTTCCCCACCAACACCTCCGACTTCTCCACCTATCTGAACCAGGCCGTGGCCGAGGGCGCGGACGTCATCTTCTGCCCCGTGTCCATCGCCTACTCCACCCAGATTGTGAAGCTGGCCGCCTCCATGGGCCTGGAGACTCCCATCCTGGGCTCCGACACCCTGGACAGCAACATGGTTCTGGAGGCCGCCAAGGGCTCCAAGGTCCAGCTCTTCGTCTCCACCTTCTATCAGGAGGGCGGCGCGCCGGACTTCGATAACGGCATCAAGGCCTGGCTGGCGGAGGACTCCACGGCCATGACCAACAACGGAGGAAACGACACCATCGCGGCGGTGACCGCCATGGGCTATGACGCCTACTATGTGGCTCTGGAGGCCCTGAAGGCCGCCGGTTCTCCCGACAAGGCCGCCGTCAAGGCCGCCCTGCCCAGCCTGAGCTACACCGGCGTGTCCGGAGCGATTGCCTTCGACGACGTGGGCGACGCCATCCGGGATACGGCCTATATCAAGACGGCGGACAACGCCGCCGGCGCCTGGACCCTGGAGACCGTCCAGACCGCCAAATAAATTTGCGGCTCCGCATTTCCGTTGCCTGCCGGGGGGACTCTCTCCCCGGCAGGTCGCGGCGTTTCACGGGAGCGCCCCGAAAAAGGCTTCCGGGCGGCGGCTTCTTTCGGGACGGTCCCGTGTCCCCCTACGTATCCCCTATATTTTATACAAGGGAGGGTTCCCTCGTGCAATACGCCATTTCCATTCTGCTCTCCGGCGTGTCCCTGGGCGGACAGTACGCCCTCATCGCCATCGGGTACACCATGGTCTACGGCATCCTGCGCCTCATCAACTTCGCCCACGGCGACGTGTTCATGGTGGCGGGCCTGATGATGGTCTACCTCACCGCCAGTTTGCCCCTGGCGGCGTCCATCCCTCTGGTGCTGGTTCTGACGGTGCTCCTGGGCTTCATCATCGAGCGGGCGGCCTACAAGCCCCTGCGGGAGGCCCCCCGGATGAGCGTCATGATCTCCGCCATCGGCGTCAGCTACCTCTTGCAGAACCTGGCGACCTACGTCACCGGCGGCCTGCCCAAGATGTACCCGGAGATTCCGGGCATCTCCAACACCATCACCATCGCGGGGGCGCCCACCAAGGTGGTCACCGTGGTAACGCCCATCCTGGTGCTGGTCCTGGTGGTGGCCCTGACCCAGCTCATCCACCACACGAAGGTGGGCATGGCCATGCGGGCCGTGGCCAAAGACTTCGAGACCGCCCAGCTCATGGGCATCAAAATCAACGCGGTCATCTCCGTCACCTTCATCATCGGTTCCTTCCTGGCGGCGGTGGGCTCCGTGCTCTACTTCACGAATTACCAGTCCATCGTCCCCCTGTCCGGCGCGCTGCCGGGGCTCCGGGCCTTCGTAGCGGCGGTGTTCGGGGGCATCGGCTCCATCCCCGGGGCCGTGGTGGGGGCCTTCATCATCGGCATCTCCGAGAGCGTCATCAAGGGCTCCAGCTGGAGTATTTTCTCCGACGCCTTCACCTTCGCCCTGCTCATCATCATCCTGGTGGTGAAGCCCACGGGCCTCTTCGGTGAAAAGGTCACCGACAAAGTGTAAGGGGGCGGACGGTATGAAGAAAACGGTAAACAAGAGCGCCTGGGTCACCCTCCTCTGCGGGTTGGCCCTGCTGGGCCTGGTCATCGTCCTGGAGAACGTGCTGGACCCAAACAAAAACATCATGGTCTTCGCCGCCCTGAAAAAGGGCGCGGTCTACGCATTGGTGGCCGTGTCCATGAACCTGCTCAACGGCTTCACGGGACTCTTCTCCCTGGGGCAGGCGGGCTTCATGCTCCTGGGCGCGTACACCTACGCCATTTTGACCATCCCCGTTTCCCAGCGGGACGCGGTCTACTATATCTATAACGGCTCCGCCGTCAACTTCTCCCTGCCGGAGCTCTTCGGCGGCGGGGCGGTGGGCCTGGTGCTGGGCGTGGTGATCGCGCTGATCCTGGGCGGCTGCGTGGCCGCCGCCGTGGCCTGGCTCATCGGATTGCCGGTGCTGCGGCTGAAGAGCGACTATCTGGCCATCGCCACCCTGGGCTTCGGCGAGATCATCCGGGCGGTGTTCCAGTGGGATAAGCTGGGCCCCGTCACCAACGGCGCCAACGCCCTGAAAAACTTCCCCACCTTCTCCAGCTTCAACATCACAAACGGAGCCGGGGAGACGGTGCTCCGCCTCTCCACCTTCACGGCCTTCCTGCTGGCGGGAATCTGCATCGCCGTCATTGTGCTCCTCATCAACTCCACCTACGGCCGGGCCTTCAAGGCCATCCGGGACGACGAGGTGGCGGCGGAGGCCATGGGCATCAACCTCTCCAAGCACAAGCGGCTAGCCTTTGTCATCAGCTCTTTCTTCGCCGGGGTGGGGGGCGGCATGTTCGCCATGTTCGCCAACCAGGCCCAGGCCAAGACCTTCACCACCGCCATGACCTACGAGATTCTGCTGATTGTGGTCATCGGCGGCATCGGTTCCGTGTCGGGCAGCTGCATCGCGGCGTTTTTGTACGTGGCCGCCAGCGAGTGGTGGCTCCGCTTCCTGGACGCGGAGACCTTTATCGGCGGGGTCAAGGTACCCCTGCTCCGCAACGGCTTCCGCATGGTGGTCTTCTCCGTGGTCATCATGATCGTGGTGCTGTTCTTCCGGAGGGGCATCATGGGAGACAAGGAGCTGCCGGACCTCTTGAAGAAGCGGCGGAAGGAGGGGGCGAAATGAGTGAGAACGTACTGAAAGTGGAAAACGTCACCATGCAGTTCGGCGGCGTGGTGGCGGTGGATAACCTGAACCTGGAAGTCAACAAGGGGGAAATCGTGGCCCTCATCGGCCCCAACGGCGCGGGGAAGACCACGGCCTTCAACGTCATCACCGGGGTCTACCAGCCCACCAACGGAGCCGTCTGGTTCCAGGGGGAGAAGATCGTGGAGAACCACCCCCAGGGGAAGATGAAGCAGCAGTACAAGGGGGAGCACGCCGGGGAGTACACCCAGGCGATCTCTCCCACCCCGGACAAGGTGACCCGTCTGGGCATGGCCCGGACCTTCCAGAACATCCGGCTGTGGAAAAGCCAGACGGTGTTTGACAACGTGCTGATTGCCAAGCACTGCCGGGCCACCAGCAACGTCTTTTCCGCCGCGTTCCGCCTGAACCGGAAGGAGGAGGCCCAGCAGCGGGAGAACGTGCTGGAGCTCTTGGAGACCGTGGGCCTGGCGGACGTGAAGGACGAACCGGCCACCTCCCTGCCCTACGGCAAGCAGCGGCGGCTGGAGATTGCCCGGGCCCTGGCGGCGGAGCCCAAGCTGCTGCTGTTAGACGAACCGGCGGCGGGCATGAACCCCCAGGAAACCGAGGAGCTGACGGCCTTCATCGGCGAGATCCGGGACCGCTTCCAGTTGACGGTGTTCCTCATCGAGCACCACATGAACCTGGTCATGAACATCTCCGAACGGATTTACGTCCTGGACTTCGGCAAGCTGATTGCCCAGGGGGACCCGGCGGCAATCCAGAACGACAAGCGGGTCATCGAGGCCTATCTGGGGGTGAGCGAGGATGCTTAAAATTGAAAACCTCCATGTGAGCTACGGCGGCATCCAGGCTCTTCGGGGCGTCTCCCTGGAGGTGCCCGACGGGAAGATCGTCACCCTGATTGGGGCCAACGGCGCGGGCAAGTCCACCACCCTGCGGACCATCACGGGCCTGGTCAAGGCCTCCTCCGGCTCCATCCAGTGGAACGGGGAAGAGCTCTTGGGCAAGTCCATCGACAAGATCGTGGGCTCCGGCATCGCCATGAGCCCCGAGGGCCGAAGGGTCTTCGCCGACATGACGGTGGTGGAGAACCTGCGCATCGGGGCCTACCTCCGCAAGGACAAGGCGGGGGTGGAGGAGGACGTGAAGTGGGTCTACAGCCTCTTCCCCCGGCTGGAGGAGCGGAGCTGGCAGCTGGCGGGCACCCTCTCCGGAGGCGAGCAGCAGATGCTGGCCGTGGGCCGGGCCCTCATGTCCCGCCCCAAGCTGATGATGCTGGACGAACCCTCCCTGGGCCTGGCGCCCCTGGTGGTGCAGGACATCTTTTCCATCATCGGAGAAATCAACAAACAGGGCGTGACGGTGCTCCTCATCGAGCAGAACGCCAACATGGCCCTGAAAATCGCCGACCTGGCCTATGTGCTGGAGACGGGGAACATCACCATGTCCGGCACCGGCGCGGAGCTCCTGGCCAATGAGAAGGTCCGGGAGGCCTATTTGGGCAAGAACGGATAAATTTTACAAAATATGGAAATTTGGAAGAAAAGAGACCCCCTCGTGGTCTCTTTTCTTCCTTTTTCTGCCGGAAGGGGGAAGAAATTAGGCGGAAAATGTCGAAAGTTAGTTGCAACAAAGTACTAGACAAGGGAAAAATAGTTTGATATAATCCGAGAAAATCGATTACGGAGCGGGCAATTGGCAAAAAAAGGACGCTTCTCCAGTCCGTTCCATATAATAAAGCAGATAGGAGGCCGTATCATGGACGTAACAGCGATTGGTGAGATTCTGATTGACCTGACCCAGACGGGGGTCAACGCGGCGGGGGTGCCCCAGTTCTCCGCGAACCCCGGCGGAGCGCCCGCCAACGTCGCGGTGGCGGCGGCCCGTCTGGGAGCCAGGACCGCCTTTTTGGGCAAGGTGGGAAACGACGGCTTCGGCGCGTACCTCCGCCAGGTCCTGCGGGACAACGGCGTGGACGACCGGGGCCTCCGCACGGGGAACATGCACACCACCATGGCCATCGTCTCTGTGGACGAGACCGGGGAGCGGAGCTTCCGCTTCGTCCGGGGTGCGGACCGGGAGCTGCCGCCGGAGGGCGTGGATGAGGACGAGGTCCTGAAAAGCAAGATTCTGCACTTCGGCTCCGTCAGCCTGACGGCGGGCCTGAGCCGGAACGCCACCATTTTTGCCGCCCGGACGGCCCACCGCAGAGGCGGCCTGGTCAGCTATGACCCCAATTACCGCGCCGCCCTCTGGGCCACCGAGGCCGAGGCGGCGGAGTGGATGACGATACCCCTGCCCCTGGTGGACATTATCAAGCTGGCGGAGGAGGAGCTGCCCCTCCTCACCGGGACGGCGGACCTGGAGGAGGGAACCCGCGTCCTGGAGGACAGGGGCTTGTCCCTCATTATGGTGACTCTGGGAAGCGAGGGGGTCTTCTGCCGCTGGAAGGGGGAGACCTGGAAGCAGCCCGGCGTGCCCGTGAAGGTGGCGGACACCAACGGCGCGGGGGACACCTTCCTGGGGGCCGTCCTCAGCCGCCTGTGCGCCAGGGGGGAGAAGCCCCTGGAGGGCCTGGAGCGGCCGGAGCTGGAGGATATCCTGGCCTTCGCCAACCGGGCGGCGGCCTTTACCTGCTCCCGCAGCGGGGCCATCCCCGCCATGCCCGCCCTGGCGGAGCTGGAGGGAGGGCGGACGCCGTGAGGGCTTCCATCTTCGACCAGCGGCTGGAACGGCATTATGACGAGCTGAAATGGCTTTACTGTGAGCTCTACCGGGATGAGGCGGCCTTCGCCGGCTTTGTGGAAATGCTCCGCCGCTGCTGGGCGGAGCGGAAAAAGCCCCTCCGGGACCAGGACAAGAAACGGGAGGCGGACCCGGACTGGTACAGAAGGCGGGACCTCCTGGGCATGATGCTCTACGTGAACGCCTTCGCCGGAAATCTGCGGGGTGTGAAGGAGAAGCTGGGCTATCTCCGGGAGTGCGGCGTGAACTACCTGCATTTGATGCCCCTGCTGGAGAGTCCCAAGGGCCGCAGCGACGGGGGCTACGCCGTCTCCGACTTCCAAAAGGTGCAGCCCTCCCTCGGGACCATGGAGGATCTGGAGGCCCTGGCGGACGCCTGCCGCCGCCGGGGGATCAGCCTGTGCCTGGACTTCGTGATGAACCACACCAGCGAGGACCACGAATGGGCGAAGCGGGCCCTGGCCGGAGAGGCGGAATACCGGGACCGCTATTTCTTCTACGACTCCTGGGACGTGCCCCGGGAGTTTGAGAAGACGGTGCCCCAGGTGTTCCCCACCACCGCGCCGGGAAGCTTCACGGAGCTTCCGGACGGCTCCGTGGTCATGACGAATTTCTATCCCTACCAGTGGGATTTGAACTACCGGAACCCGGCGGTGTTCCGGGACATGACGGAGAATTTGCTGTACCTGGCCAACCGGGGAATCGACGTGATTCGCCTGGACGCGATTCCCTACATCTGGAAGGAACTGGGCACCGACTGCCGGAACCTGCCCCAGGTACATACCCTGTCCCGGATGCTGCGGATGGTCTGCGAAATCGTCTGCCCCGGCGTGCTGCTGCTGGGGGAGGTGGTGATGGAGCCCGTGAAGGTGGCCCCCTACTTCGGCACCACGGAGAAGCCCGAGTGCCACATGCTCTACAACGTCACCACCATGGCCGCCACCTGGCACACCCTGGCCACCGGGGACGCGTCCCTGCTGAAGCGGCAGATGGAGGCCGTCTGCGCCCTGCCCAAGGACTTCCTGTTCCTCAACTATCTCCGCTGCCACGACGACGTCGGCTGGGGCCTGGACTACCCCTGGCTGGGCCGGACCTTCGGCATGGAGGAGGTGGCCCACAAGAAATATCTGAACGACTATTTTACCGGAAAATGGCCCGGAAGCCCCAGCCGGGGGGAGCTGTACAACGACGACCCCCGCCTGGGGGACGCGCGGCTCTGCGGCACCACCGCCTCCCTCTGCGGCGTGGAGGCGGCGGAGGCTGAGAAGGATCCCTTTAAGCTGGAGCGGGCCGTGGCCTGCGACTTGACCCTCCACGCCTGGATGCTCAGCCAGAGCGGCGTCCCCGTCGTCTACAGCGGCGACGAGGTGGGACGGCTCAACGACTGGAGCTACAAGGAGGATCCCGACAAGCGGGAGGACAGCCGCTATCTCCACCGGGGGGACTTCCCCTGGGACCTGGCGGAGCGCCGGACGGACCCGGAGACCTATCAGGGGAAGCTCTTCCAGGGCCTGCGGCGCATGGAGGAGCTCCGGGCCGCTGAGCCCTGCTTCGACGCTCTGGCGGACGTATGGGTGGAGGAGAGCGGAAGCCCTCACGTCCTGGCCCTCTGCCGCAGGGCGGGGGACCGGGAGCTGGTGTGCCTCTTCAACTTTGCCGGAGCGTTCGTCCACGCCCACGTGAACCGGGACGGCGGCTATACGGAGCTCATGTATGGGACCCATTATGACGGCCTCCGGGACGTAGAGCTGTGGCCCAACGGCTTTGCCTGGCTGCTGCGGGACTGAGTACCGAAAAACGCCTTTCTGCGCACGGAAAATCCGTTTTGGATTTTCCGTGCTTTTTCAATCAAAAGGTCTCAAATACGTCCAAATCAGGTAAACGATTAAATAACATTTGCAAATGGGACTGGGACGTGGTATCCTATAGGCAAGACGCCGGGCGTTCCGGCCACCACGATCAGAAAGGAAGCAGTCTCATGAAACAGTTCACTTATACCATCACCGATCCCGTGGGCATCCACGCCCGTCCCGCCGGCCTGCTGGCGAAGGCCGCCAAGGCCCTGGACAGCACCGTCACCATCACCAAGGGCGAAAAATCCGCCGCCGCCACCAAGCTGATGGCCGTCATGGGCCTGGGCGTCAAAACCGGAGAGACCATCACCTTTACCATCGAGGGCGGGGACGAGGAGGCCAGCGCCGCCGCCATGGAGCAGTTCTGCAAGGAAAACATGTAAGACCGCTGGGAGGGAACCGCTATGCAAGTTGCGACCGGTAAATCCATTCTGAACGGCATCGCCATCGGACCCCTGCGCATCTATAAGAAGGCGGAGACCCAGACCGCCGTCACCTCCACCCTCACCCCGGAGGAGGAGTACGCCCGCTTCGACGCCGCCCGGCTCAAGGCCCAGGAGCAGCTGGGGGCCCTGTACGACAAGGCCCTGGACGAGGTGGGGGAGGACAATGCCGCCATTTTTGAAATCCACCAGATGATGCTGGACGACGACGACTACCTGGACGCCGTCAAGGGCATCCTGGAGACCCAGGGGGCCACCGCCGAGTACGCGGCGTCCGCCACCGGGGAGAACTTCGCCGCCGCCTTCGCCGCCATGGAGGACGAGTACATGCGGGCAAGGGCCGCCGACGTGAAGGACATCTCCCGCCGGGTGGTCAACGTCCTTCTGGGCGTGGGCGACGCGGACATGATGGCCGACCAGCCCGCCATCCTGGTGGCGGACGACCTGACCCCCAGCGAGACCGTGCAGCTGGACAAGAGCAAGCTCCTGGGCTTCATCACCCGCCACGGCTCCTCCAACAGCCACACGGCCATCCTGGCCCGAACCATGAACATCCCCGCCCTGGTGGGCGTGGACTTTCAGGACGACTGGGACGGGAAGCTGGCCGTCATCGACGGGTATAACCACTGCGTCTACATCGAGCCCGCCGCCGAGCTCCTGGCCTCCATGGAGGAGAAGCGGGCCAACGACCTCAAGCAGCAGGCCCTGCTCCAGAGCCTGAAGAAAAAGCCCAACGTCACCCTGGACGGAAAAGAGATCAAGGTCTACGCCAACATCGGAAACGCCGGGGACGTGGGACTGGTCCTCCAGAACGACGCCCAGGGCATCGGCCTGTTCCGCAGCGAATTTATCTACCTGGACTCCCAGGATTACCCCGGTGAGGACCAGCAGTTCATGCTCTACAAACGGGTGGTGGAGACCATGGCCGGGAAGAAGGTCATCATCCGCACCCTGGACATCGGCGCGGACAAGCAGGCGGACTACTTCGAGCTGGATAAAGAGGAGAACCCCGCCCTGGGCTACCGGGCCATCCGCATCTGCCTGACGAGGAAGGAGATCTTCAAGACTCAGCTGCGGGCCATCCTGCGGGCCAGCGCCTTCGGCACCGTGTCCATCATGTTCCCCATGATCATCTCCGTCCGGGAGGTCCGGGACGCCAAGGAGATTTTGGAGGAGTGCCGGGCCGAGCTGGAGGAACGGGGCGTCGCCATGGGCAAGGTGGAGGTCGGCATCATGGTGGAGACCCCCGCCGCCGTCATGATGGCCGACGAGCTGGCCGAGGAGGTGGAGTTCTTCTCCCTGGGCACCAACGATTTGACCCAGTACACCCTGGCTATCGACCGGCAGAACCCCAAGCTGGATAACTTCTATGACTCCCATCACCCGGCGGTTCTCCGCATGATCAAGCACACCATCGAGGCGGGCCACCGCCACGGCTGCTGGGTGGGCATCTGCGGCGAGCTGGGCGCGGACCAGACGCTGACGGAGACCTTCCTCCGGTACGGCGTGGACGAGCTGAGCGTCTCGCCCTCCTCGGTCCTGCCCCTGCGGAAGATCATCCGCAGCCTGGATTTGAGCAAGGAGTCCCAGGACTGATAGAAAAACGGCAGAACGCCGGACGCGTATGCGCCCGGCGCTCTTTTATGTACCCTTACAGGTGCGCCTTGATTTTCGCGATGACCTCGTCATACTCCGGCTGGGTGAGGAAGACTTTCTCCGGGTTCATGGCGAAGGTGGAGGCCCACTCGGCCTGATCCTTGTACTTGGGGACCAGGTGGAAGTGCATGTGGCCGCTGGTGTCGCCGTAGGCCCCGTAGTTGATCTTGTCCGGGTGGAAGGCGGCGTGGAGGGCCTTGGCCACCCGGTTCACGCCGGCGAAGAAGGCGTTTCGCTCCTCGTCCGTGAGCTCCGTCATGTCGCCGGCGTGCTCCTTGTAGGCCACGATGCAGCGGCCGAGGTGGCTCTGCTCCTTGAAGAGGACCAGGACGCTGGCCTCCAGGTCGCAGACGTAGATGCCGAAGCCGTCCAGGAGCTCCTGTTTCCGGGTGCAGTAGCCGCAGGTTTGGTCTTTCATATGGAGATCGATCCTTTCTGTTTGGATTGTCCCTTCATTATAGCACATCCGGCGGAAGGTGGGTACTGCCGATTTGAAAATTTGTTTCCGGCATTTGCCAAAAGGCCCGGACCTCCCCCTGTGGCGGCCTCGGCTTTCGGCGAAAATGCCATTGTATTTTCCCGGCGGCCAGGGTACAATAAACCCTTGAAACCACATGGATTGGAACGGTAAGGGAGGACATTTGCATGAGCCGTCAGGAGGCAATGTCGCAGTACGCCGCCGCCCTGAAGCAGGGGCGCAAGGCTTATAAGGAGGCCCTGGTCCGGGGCCGCTACCCCTATCCCCAGGTACTGGACGAGATCATCAGCGACTCCATGGTGGCGGGCCAGACGGAGCTGGGGGTGATGGAGATCCCCATCGACCAGATTGTGGGCACCAAGACGGCGGGCCGCCGGTCCGCCTTCTCGGCGGACTTCCTGCCCCTGCTGGACCCGGATACGGAGTTTGCCGGGAAGTGGGTGGCCCTGTGCGAGGCCCACTTGGGGGATGAGGGCATCCGGGACCCCATCCGGTGCTATGAGTACTTCGGCCGCTTTTACGTCCAGGAGGGGAACAAGCGGGTCAGCGTCCTCAGAAGCTACGGCGCGCCCACCATCCCCGCCTACGTCATACGCATGGTCCCCGTCTGGACAGAGGACCCGGGGGTGGCGGCCTACTACGAATTTATGCAGTCCTTCCCGAAGACAAAGCTGTACCGGACCCGGTTCACCCGGGCGGGGAGCTTCGTCAAGCTCCAGAAGGCCCTGGGCTATGAGCCGGACCACGTCTGGACGGAGGACGAGCGCCGCCGCTTCGCCGCGGGCTACACCTACTTCCAGGAGCCCTTTCTAAAGCTGGGGGGCGGAGAGCTGCCCATCACCGCGGCGGACGCCATGCTGGTGTGGCTGAAGGTCTACAGCTTCGACGAGCTGATCTCCCAGCCCTCGGCGGAGCTTCTCAAAAGCGTCAAGGCCGTCTGGGCGGACATCAAGGCCCTGTCGGAGCCCATCGCCGTCCGCACGGACACGCCGGAGGCCAGGGAGGAGAATCTGCTGGGCCGCATCTTCAAGCCCAAGCAGCTAAGCCGCCTCCGCGTGGCCTTCATCAGCGACCAGCTGCCACAGCAGAGCGACTGGGCCCGGGCCCACGACCTGGGGAGGGAGTACCTGGAGACCGTGCTGGAGGACCGGGTGGAAACCGAAGTCTTCTATGGCGTCCGCCCTGGGGAGGAGGCGGAGGCCGCCATGGAGGAGGCCATAGAGCACGGGGCCCAGATCCTCTTCGCCATCACGCCGCCCCTCATCGGAGCCTGCCGGAAGACGGCGGCGAAGCACCCTGAGGTCCGGATTCTGAACTGCTCCGTCTCCATGCCCTACGCCGGGGTCCGCACCTACTACAGCCGCATCTATGAGGCGAAGTATATCGCCGGGGCCATCGCCGGGGCTTTGAGCCGCAGCGGCCGCATCGGGTACGTGGCCAGCAGCCCCATCTTCGGCGTCCCGGCCAGCATCAACGCCTTCGCCCTGGGGGCCCAGCTGACCAACCCCAGGGCGGAGATCACCCTCCGCTGGTCCTGCGTGGAGGAGGACGCCATGGACGCCCTGGCCTGGGAGGGAGTCTCCCTCATCTCCAACCGGGACATCCCCACGCCGGACCGCATCCGGGAGCCTTGGGGCCTGTGCCGCATTGAAAACGGGAAATTCCACTCCGTGGCCTCCCCCTACTGGCACTGGGGCAACGTCTACACGAACCTGGTCCGAAGCGTCTTGGAGGGCGGCTGGGAGGCCCTGGCCGCCCCGGAGGGCCAGGCGGTGAACTACTGGTGGGGCCTGGACAGCCGGGCCGTGGACATCCTGCTGGGAGACGATTTGCCCGCCGGGGTCCGCCGGCTGGCGGGCATCCTCCGCCGGGGCATCATCGACGGGTCTCTCCAGCCCTTCCCGGAGGCCGCACCGGAGAAGATCCTCCACATGGACACCCTCCTGGACTGCGTCCACGGCCGGCTGCCCCAATATGAGGACCTGCTGCCCATGGCCCGGTCCCTGGCCCGGCTCCAGGGCGTCTACCGGGAGGCCATCCCCCCGGAGAAGGAGGATCCCATCCTGTGAAGCTGCTGTTACTGTCCGATAAAGAGAGCGAGTACCTGTGGGATTACTACAAGCCGGGCCGCCTGGACGGCGTCGACCTGATCCTCTCCTGCGGGGACCTGAACTCCAAATACCTGAGCTTCCTGGTGACCATGACGGGGAAGCCTCTGCTCTACGTCCACGGGAATCACGACAAGACCTATGACCGGCACCCCCCGGAGGGCTGCGACTGCGTGGAGGATAAGCTGGTGACGGTGAAGGGCCTGCGCATCCTGGGCCTGGGGGGGAGCGTGGAGTACAGCGGCGGGCCCCACCAGTACACGGAGGCCCAGATGGCCCGCCGGGTCCGGCGGCTGTGGTGGAGCCTCCGGCGGGCGGGGGGCGTGGACATTGTGCTGACCCACTCGCCCATGATGGGCTATGGGGACGGGGAGGACTATGCCCACCAGGGGTTTGCGTGCCTTCTGAATTTGGTGGACAAGTACCGGCCGCGGTATTTGATCCACGGGCACGTACATGTGAATTACGGCTTTCAGATCCCCCGGGTGCTCCGGCGGGGGGAGACGACGATTATCAACGCCTACGAGCGTTATGTGCTGGATTTGGACAATCCGCCGGAGGCGGAGGGGTGATACACTCGCCCATTCGGGCGGGAGATTTTACTCGCCCTGACGGGCGGGGCGGAATGGCAGTCAGCGATGGCTGGTGCACGGTCCAAAAGAGAAAAGGAAGTATGTTCCCGTGGGGGGACGAAAAGACGGAGGGGCGCGCAGAGCGTGCCTCCGTTTTTTCGCATGTCTTCTGCCCGCGGCGTGGCGCGGGCGGGGGGGGTTGGAGGTTGATGCAGGGCCTGTCCGGCCCTCCTCGCTGCCGCTAATTTGGCGCTGGACGAAAGCCCTCGTTTCCCGTCCCCCGTAAAAATCAGCCGTGAACCCAGCAACGCGGTTCACGGCTGAAAGTGAAAAAATTCCCACCATAGTGCAGTTTTCGGCGAAGCCGGAAACGGAACGGTGGTGGGAATTTTTGAGCTGTCGTGTGTTGCTGAAAAAGATGTGGGTCCGTAGCCACAATAAACAGTTCCATCTAATCGAACAACTGGCGACTGCCAGTTCGGTTGTTTACCGCTAGCTTACGCTTTTTGAAAAGCCTCATTATTTTAATGGATATAATACAAAGTGGAGCCGACTTTCGATAAAAAGTTCGAAAAGCGGCTCCGCTTCAATTTATTGATCCAGAAAATGATGGTTGGTCAAATCGTCAAATGCGTCAGATATCGTTTTTTCAGAAAAGTGCGGCTTTATTTTTTGTACCGCTTGGCATATCTCAGCTTTAGACCCACTCCAGCGGTTGTTTTTGAATGATAAGGCCACGAAGACCGTTGTTGAGTACAGCTCCAGCTCCTTTGCCGTTTTGTCTTTAAAGAAATTAACTACATGATCAATCTCGTCGTTGTACTGGGAGAGAACCTCTGCGCCGCTTATTTGGCCGCTGTTGTTTCCAGCGCTGATCTGATATCCGCTCATTCCATTGGGATAGGTCACAGGAACTATCTTTATATAGTCCGAGAACTCTGCATATTCAATGTCGCTCATGACCGTCTGGCAATACGGTCCGTAAGTGTATATCTCAAAGTCGTATGCTAGAGGGACCTGATACACAGCTTGCAATAAGTAGAGAAATTTCATCATGCCTGTTTTGCCGATGTTTGAGTCCCTCTTGGCAATCTCAGTTATAAAAGCAAGCCGTTCCTGCGTTCTCATCAAAATTCCCTCACTTTTTCTCAGTATAAAGACGCTTCATTCTTGGCGCGTCGACCATATGCCGGACAATGGGAGATATCCCGCTCAGTTCCTTTACGTAACCGGAGGACTTGTCGCATATCAAAATATCCTTGTCCAGCTTGTACCAGTTTGTCTTGGCCTCGTCCTCAAAATAATCGTCGCCGTTTTTCTGGAGCTCTTCCCGCAGCTGATCGAATTTCTCTTCCTCCTGCGGAGTCGGCAGCAGGCTGGTTTCATATTTTTTCCTGTAATGGCGGCGCTCCAGAATGAGCTGGCCGTGCTTTCCACCCAAGCCCTCCTTGATCTTGCCATACATCGACCAATCATCTAACTGAACATAATCCTCCAGATGATCGGGAGAAGGATAAAAGCCTCCGAAGGCCGGATAGGCATGCTTCAAAATCTCCTTCACCGCGCAGCTGACATGATGGTCATAAGCCCGGCGGGTCTTGTGGAAATAAACTTGAGAAAACATTTGATATCTGGCCAGCACAAGGCTTTCAGCAATGTGCCATCCGCCCTTTTGGACCGCAAGCACCAAATCTCCGGTTTCTTCCATCTGCCCGATGTCAATGCAGTTGATGAGCCGGTCTTTGTCATACAGGCCGTAATTGACGCCTGTGTGGATGGAGTCCCGCAGGAGATAATTGGCCCGGTCTGCGTCAAGCTGCCCGGAAATAATTCCTTTGAACAATAAAAGGATCCCCTGAAAGGAGCACTTTGTGGAGTCGCCGAGGAGGGCCGTGACTTCCTCGGTTTTTATTTGGTAATTTGCGTTGATGGGATGATCTTCAATAATATCTTTAAAGTATCGTTTGATGATCGCGATACTATACTCCTCATGATTGTAACGTTTATGCATCAAGGAGTCCTTAAATGGCATGAGGTCTTCACCAGTGTGGGAAAACGGAGCATGTCCGATATCGTGCAGAAGCGCGGCCAAACGGATGATCTTGCGGTACCGGTCAAACCCGCCTTCATTAAGGCGGTACTGTTCCTGCAGTAGCTTCCGCGCCCGCTCTTTGCTGATGATGCTGTTGTATATGTCGGTAGCCATCTGCATTACGCCAAAGGAATGTTCCAGCCTGGTGTGTTGGGCACCGGGATATGCCATTTCCGTCAAAGAGAGCTGCTTGATCCTGCGCAGACGCTGGTAGACCGGATGATTGATAATCTCCCATTCCTGGTCGTCCAACTGTACAAAGCCGTATACAGCGTCTCTGATTTCATAAAGCCGATCATCCATAGCCGATTTGACCACCTTAAGACAGAAGTTAGATATAAAATATATTACCATATGCGCAAAAGAATGTCAAGCAGGACATAGAACGTATGTTCTTAAGGCGGGAGTAATTTGAAACGGGCTATGAAGGAAATCAGCAGGCTGATCAGGCAAGAGGCTCAAAAACTGATATTCCTGATTTTTGACTCTGAATTTCAGCTTTTTAAACGCTGGGTGTCTATTTTTGCGGGCAATGAACCAATACCAGAAGGCCTGACAACACAAGGATTTCCACGATAAAGTAAGGGTAGGAGCATTAAACAACCTAACAAGACTGTTCAATACTCCCAGCCTAATTCAGCTGGAATGAGCGGACAATCTGGATATTTTAGATCAAAAGTCTGATATTTAACTGTTTTGAAACTGGCAGGAGTAATAATTGTTGCCTACGTTTAAGTTTCTCCGCTGGTCTTGAGGAGGGTATCCTGATAATTGGCAATACTCTCCTGGATAGCCCGCAGGTCGAACTGCTGGCTCACCATATCCATCATTTTCACCAATTCCTTCTGCTTCTCTTTAGCATTCTCTAACTGGAGCCCCTTCTCTAGGCCCTTCCTGCAGCTCTCCAAATAGGCCAACAGATTGACGTGTTCAGCCGCGTACATGGCCGTCTCCCCATTCTCACGCCGGCCAGACAACTGATCCGTCGATGGAGGCGCATGCTCTTCCGCGCCCACCGCCTCGTTCCGCCGGAAGTGCCTGGGGATGTCCTTCGGCGGCTCAGCGCTGAAATTGCTTCTGTAATATGCGATTTCTTGCTTCCAGTCTTCCAGCCACACAAGCTGTTTTTTCGAATAGGGAAGGGCGTTGAAATCAGTGGCAAAGTCCCTACCAAGGGTATGGAGCACTAGGGCCGCCTCTATCTGGACCTCCCAGAGCCGCTCCCTCGTCTCGGCGGCGGAGGTTTCCGCAATATACTTTGATTCCCGGTGAAAGATGTAGATCAGGTAGTCCTCCGCACTTAGATTCAGGGCCATAACCGCCGCCAGATCTGCATAACACTCCCGGTACAGGAGCAACAGGGTCCTCACGCGCATTTTGATTTCATGCAGGCCGTCGTTGCGCAGGTCGAAGCTGAAATGCCTCGCGTATTTGACGATGGACCGGAGCTTTGTTTTCTCCACCAGATAGCTCTGCATCAGATTGGACTGAAGGGCTTCGTCGTAAAAGACCTGGAGGATCACGGTTTCAAGATGGCTGAACAGCTCCTTGATGTAATGTTTTTTGTCGTCAGGATAGGACTTTTCGTAGGCCTCCCGCAGTTTTTTCTCCAGTTCTTGCTTCAATTTGACGCAGTCCTCGAAAACGATGGGATAATCCTCGTTTCCATCCAACTTCCATATCTTCGAAATCAGGTCCGCGAAGCTGGCCAGGATTCGCCGGAACCGTTCCTCCCTGCGCCGTGTGCCGCTTCCGGTATAGTGGGACATCTCGTGGCAAAGGACAATCACCGCCTCCAGCGGGCTGTAGAGCATGGAAACCGGCAGGGAGACCAGCAGGGGCGTCGCCTTTTGATAGACCTCTGGCGTTTTATCCGTGCCCGTGATTCTGTCCGTACTGGGGTCCAAAATGCAGACAGTGCAGGCCCGAGGTTCCACGTTATAAGCGATGAGCGGGATATAGCTCTGATTCTTTTCTTCGTTCACCGCCAGGAGGAACTCGTTATACATGTGCATCAGCGCCATGTAAAAAGCCAGCAGTGTTGCCGGAACGTAGTACCGGGAGGACAGCAGTTCTGGCTTTTGAGACAGCTCGCCCTCCAGGCGAGAGATATCATTCTCCAAAATATCCCAGCAATTCAAAAATTCGCCGATTTCGGCCTCCTGCTTCGGCCCGATGGGACAGTTGTGATCCTTCAGGAAGGAAAGCCGTTCGACCAACGCCTGCACGCTGGGCCAAATCAGAACGGACAGGTTGTCCGTGATGCAATTGCCCATCATGGTGATAAGGGAGTTAATCTGAGCACTCAAAATCGGAAACCAGCGGTTTTGAGTCGGTAGCTTCTCCAGCACTTTTCTCAGGGATTCCTGGGCAGTTTCCAGGGCAGGAATGTGTTTCCTGGGCCCCGCCGCCAGAGCCAAGTCGGAGGTCCTGTTACTGTAAGGTATGCCGATCCGGGTGATGACGTCTCCGAAAGCGTCATACAGGCCGATGGAGCTGTTTTTCCCCACGGGAAACGTCTCCGTTGTGAGGAAGGCGATGTATTGGATCAGCTCCTTCATGGGCGCTCCGCTAAAATTGATGATCGCGTCGGTCGTTCCTGAGACGAAGAAGTACGGGCGGCCAGACCGCTCCAGAAAGCACCTAGCATTTCGAGTGACGATGACAGAAAAGCGCATACTGGCATAGGGAATCGTCTGCTCCATCGCCTTTCGGGCGGTTTTCTGGAAGCGGGAGCAGGTCTCCTCCTGGTCCCATTCGCCGACGGCATTCTCCATATCCGGCTGGCAGAGATTCCCGTGAACGCCGCAGAAGGAATACACATTCCCCACCACGGATACCTCCATCATCTGGCGGATTGCGCCCAGGCAGGCGAGGATGGAGTTGCTTTTCAGGACCACGACCAAATCGCTCAGCTCCAGCGTATGGTAAAACACGCAGTGAACCAGATCACCGCCTGTCTGAATGCTCAGCTCCCCCGGCTGCTCGCCCCGCAGAGGGAAGCCCTCGTGCAGGCGCTTAAGAGATTCTTGAATGCAATTTGTTCCGTCCCTAGCGCTGGGCGTGAAGTGAATGCGTGAAACCGTCATGAAGCAAGATTTGGTCTCCCAAAACCCGGTCAGGGCGGCAGTTTGCTCCGTAGGATAGTGCAAGATATACAGCGGGTAGCTGTAGTTGTCCCGCCTGCTGTAATCCTCCTCCACGGAATGCAGCGAATCGTTCCCAACAAGCGGGATGACACGCATGAAGTCAAAGTGTCCCAGGCAGACGTAGCCGTTCTTTTCCGACTTTTTCAGCTCCGTTTGGACGATGTTGTCCGGCGAGCATTTGGAGAGCACGATCACCCTGGTGTCAAACGTCTTTTTCTTATCTTTCTTAAAGGGACGGGGCTCATCTGACATGAAGATTCCTTCTTTCTGTCTATCAGGCAAGCGGCGCGCCAGCCGCCTCAGCGAATCAGGCCGAACAGCCGCTGATAGGTGAGATGGGCGGACAGCATTCCCCGGCGGGAGCGAAACCAGTCGGCCTTGTAGGAGCACACGATGCCAAGCCCCCACCGGGAAAAGTGTGCGCAGTTTCGGAAAGTCAGGCGGAAGCTGTCCTCCGTGCTCTCCAGGCGTCTCCAGAACGCCGCGCTCTCATCGTCCTCAAATTCCTGCTGCTCCAGGGCCAGAATCTCCGTCATAAGCGTGCTCTCCAAAATCAGAAAGAGCATCGGGGGGATGAATTCCAAGTCCCCGACAAAGCCGGAGCGGGCGGCAGTATGGGAATAGGTCAGTTGGAGCTGATACACGGTTTGCAGGCATGCGCCGCAGGCGGCCCAATACTCCTTTGGATTCATCAGGGAAACGGCGTCCCTGCCCCGCAGATAGGAAACCAAGCCGCACAAGGGCAGGGCGGCGCGCAGGGGCATCTCCGGCATCTCCTGTCCGCCGCCCAGGAGGCTCTCGCAGCTTTTTGAAAACGCGGTGCTGCGGAACAGGTTTGTTTGAAGCACCAAGCAGGTCAGCTCCGCCTGCTGATCGGACGTAAGCCCCCTCAGGATATGACGCCAAGCCGACGCGGAGCACGCCGTCAGCCGGGTATAGACGACAATGTCCTCCACGGTCTCCGTCGTCCCAGCGTCCTTTCCGGTTTCCGGGACGTCGGAGGGAGATGGCCGCTCCTGAAGGTCTGACAGCCGCTTCCACAGGCCGTCGACCACCGTCTGGGAAATCGAGCCGTTGGTTTTGTAGAAAGAGTTGATATAATCCGAAACCGCCAGAAGGCGACTGAGCGCCATAGATTCCTCCGCCTGCCGCTCCCCGGGCGGGGAGGGGAGCTTGGACTCGACGAGATAATACTCGACCATCTTTCTCTTGGAGTTCTGTCCAAAGGTGAACAACAGTGCCATGAAGCCCGTGTAGGCCAGGGAGAAAACAGCGCCGCACAGGCAGGCGGCGGCCACAATGTGGTATTCCATTCCACAGGCGTACAGGCCAATCAAAATCAGGCAGGCGTAGCAGACAAATACCCGCCCATGCTCTGGGAACTGCTCCTGGAGCACGTCGGACAGGGCTATTTTATAAAAGCGCTTGTCCCGGGCGGAAATCACGTAGCCGAGGGAAAAATTGATAAAGCCCAAGGAAACGAAGATAGACTCTATGACATTCGAGTTTGTGTAGTCGTTGCAAAACTTGCAGACGCCCTGGTAGGTCAGGGACAGCAGGTTCGGTCTAAACGCGCATACAAAAAAGCTCAAATACAGGAAAGCGACCACCAACCGGAAGCATTGGAACCGGAACAAGAGGGCGGCGAGCACAAGCACAATTTCCCCCTCAAGGAGGTCCAGCGGAATCTCGTCCATTTTCCATATGAAATGCTGGAGCAGGCGGAGGACGCTGAGGGATAAAAAAAGAAGTGTGAAGAAGTACAAAACCCGATTGCCCAGGATGATGGCCGCTGGAGACAGTCCGTCATACTTTCGAGCTTCTTTTCCTGTATCTTCCATAAAGCTTGCTCCTTCCGCCGCCGCAGTTCGTTTAAAAGCAGGCCCCTTGTGTGATGGAACACGGAGCCTGCTTCGAGAAAGAACGTTTGGAGTTTATTCCTGGAAAAAATCCTTGGAACGGTAATACTCGGCCTGAAGCCGATACACCTCGTCGGGGAGCGAGCGGAGTCCTTTGGAGAAATAGTGCGGGAACAAGTCGCTGTTCGCGCAAAAGGACCGCTCCAAACAGGTTCTGGTGGAACCCTCCCCCTCTGTCAGACTCTCTTCCGAAAACCCCTCTGAATACTGCGGCGCGATCCTCTCCATGTTGTGTCCTCCCCTGAAGTCTGTATTTCCGCAAACGATCATTTCGGAAAATTCACGCTCAGAACAGGCATACATACAGAAAGACATCCTCCGCACAAACACATACTTGTGCTTTTGTGGAGGACACCTTCCTTATCGCGCTCCCGCCACATTCTCCAGCCGGAGCGGAAATTTTTGCCCGTTCTAGTACACGACCCCTCACGAAACATCATTAGTTTACACTGGAACGCGAAAAAACACAATAACATTTTCTTGAAATTTACACTTTCGTAAAAAGTGTGTGAAAAAGGGATACGATTTTTGTGTACTATTTCGCTTTCTAGAGAAAGCGTATCGAATCTGTGGTTGCTTTTCGCGGGAAATGGGTCCGCTGCGGGTGCACTCTAAAGCAGCATATGCGGCAGGCCACCTTCCCGTTCTCCCCAGCGGCATGGCACTCAGTGCGTGGGGCCGAGGGTGTGGACGATCTTCGCGCACGTCTCAAATTCCCGCACGTCGGTCCACCACAGCCCGTATTCCGACAAGGAGAGTAGGTCCATGGAAACGTCAGGCTTCCTGTATGTCCAGAGGTGCGCCTCTGCCTGTGGTATGAAAGGTCAAGACGTCGGAGCGCTCATGGCTGGATCGGATGTTCTCTTTCCACACGCCGCAGTCGGCCATAATCTCAATCCGGCCCGCCGCCTGGCGGGCCAGATTCCCCAAGGTCTCCGCACCCTCTGGGGCACTATCCGTCTGGCCAGAGGTCAGAATAGTCCGATAGCTCCGCCAGACCGTCGTCTCCGGCGCCACAATGGACTTGCGGTCCATGTTGATTTTGACGGTACAATTCTGCTAGACCTGCAGAAAAGGGACGGGAGGGTTGGTTTCTGTTTGGTAAATCAGACCAGAGTTAATTGTCTGGAAGCGTTCTATATAGGTGTGGTTTAATTGCTAAATACGGGGTACGCATCGAGTATCTTGTCCCAAACTGCGCTGGTGTATTCCCTGCCGGTCCAACCAGCCGGCGACATTAGATGCCGAAATTGTTTTTCCCCCAATATGCTTGGCTGTTCGAAAAATGTTCCAGCAAAATGCGAATTGTGGCTGCGGGATGAGAGGCATCCTCGATAAACAGCAAGGATATCAAGCTTTCCAATCCTCGCTGGCGTTCCTCTCCCATGGGTTCCAGCTCGAAATAGTATCGTAATAAAAGATATACCAGCGGCTCTTCGGGTTCCTGGGCAGTTGGGGAGTGTTTTGGGAGAGGTTTCCCGTTTCACTAGTCGCAGGATTCTCACCGTTTTGGGATTTGAGACGGCTATTGAGACAAAATGAGCACCGGTATCACACGATAAGCATCGGATAAGCATTAGCGATCCCGGAATTTTCCCGGATTTTCTTTGGGTTAGGTATAAAATGGGCGGCCATGGAAAAGGCTCCTTGACCGCCCAATAATTATGATTTTTTTTCAATTCCAGACGTCCGAAAAAGAATGGACGCAGTTGCATGGCTGTGATAGGATGAAGCAAAGAAGGTGAGGAACGGTGGACAAGAAAACCACGATTGCCCATGGCCTGCATACTACAGACGACAGTGAGGGTTACGATGTAGCTTGCAATCGGGGCCTTTCCGAGAAAAAACTTAGCGCGGATCATGAAAGCCTGTCCGGTGGAGTACCAGGACTATCCTGTACGGGACATCGAGGAAAAGTCGTGGGACAACCCCAGGCGTCCAGTGTTCCTACGTTGCCGGACGAGAAAGGAAGCGTCATTAGCGGCTTAGATACGGAGGGCAAATCCGTTCACGAGGGAACCGTCACTTACGATATCCGATTCCGTGCCATTGCCCCCGGCTCTGGTGAACCGATTGGCCTGATTGTGGATGTGGAGGCCCAGAGCGATTACTATCCTAAGTATCCCCTGACGAAATGGGGTATATACATTTGTTGCCGTATGGCCCTCCTCAGTATGGCTGTGAGTTTACAGAGTCATATTACGGAAAGCTCAAGAAAGTCTATTCTATCTGGATTTGCATGAATCAGCCGAAGAATCGGGAGAATACCATTTTCCGATATCGCTTGACTGAGGAGCATCCCTGTAGGTGAGGCCGGGGAGCCGGTCCGTAATTACAATCTATTGTCTATCGTTATGCTGTGCTTGGGCGAGCCGGATGATGAGAACTATGACGGCGTACTGCGGATGCTGGATGTGCTGCTCTCACATGAAACTAGTGAGGCGGAGAAGCACAGGATTCTGCAAGACGATTACGATATTCAAACAACGCGGGCAATGGATAGCAAGGTGTCGATTATGTGTAATTCGAGCAAAAGTGTTATGGAAAAGACATGGCAAAGAGCGAGGAGCAGGGCATTCTGAATTAAAAATTTATTCTATCTTTTTAATGATATACGCAGAGATTGCAGAATATCTATGTTAAATATCTTCCGTGATAATAGGCTTATGGTTCCCAATAATCTCATATTTATCTTGCTGGCCATCATTCTTGATTTGCTTATGACTTAAACAATTGGCCACAAATGTTTTTTGGAGGACAACTGATCCGAGATATTTTTCATTGTTTAGAATTTTCCGCAGGGACTCCTTGCTCCATACCGTTTTGCCTCTAGGAGAAGAAATGCCCTGTTCCTGCAATATTCCGGCAATTTGGGACAGACTTGCCCCCTCTCTTGACATACGAAAGATCAGTCTGACAACCTCGGCCTCTTTCTCGTTAATTACCAGCTTCCCATTTTCATCATGCCTGTAGCCATAACACTTTCTCTGGTAGTACTTTGAATCAGGGTCCGAGAAAGATTTTTGCAGCCCCCATTTGATATCCGCACTCTTGGACTCACTTTCATCTTGAGCCTGAGCGCAAATGACGGTCAGTAAGAATTCAGAAGTTTCATGAAGGGAATGAATATCTTCCGCTTCAAAGTAGACATCCACATTCCATCGGCGAAGCATACGAATCGTTTTCAGTGTGTCCACCGTATTCCGGGCAAACCGTGAAGCCGATTTGATTAGGACCATGTCAACTCTGCCACGTCTGCATGCAGATATCAGAGCATTCAGCCGCTTTCGCCCTTTAATAGTGGTTCCACTGCCTACATCGGAGTATATTCCAGCAAACTGCCAGTTCGGATTTGCTTTGATCCGTTCTTCGTAGTATCGTTCCTGTGCGGCCAGACTGTCCAACTGACCTTGATCTTTCGTACTGACACGGCAGTAAGCGGCTACCTTCTTCAAGGTTGGCTCTTTCTTTCGAGGAGGAATCTCTCTTACGGTAGCCACGATTTCAGCCCCCTAATAGTTCATTTAGCAGTTAGTCGGCTCCTGCTCCTTTTGAGTCTTTCCTGTTGTACGGCGTTAAAGAGTTCATGAGAAATGATTGCTGGGTGATGTGCTCTCATGTGAACCTGATTGCTGGCGTCATGAGACTTCACTTGGACACCATTAATTACATTGGTCTTTCCCAAAACAACATCGCCCACATACTTCTCATTTGCCAGCAACTTCGAAATTGTTTCACGGCTCCATGTGGTTCTACCGGTAGGAGAGGCAATGCCCTTGCGGGCTAATGCACCAGAAATCTTTCCGAGGCTGTCGCCGTTCATGAAGTGATGAAAGATAAAAAGTACCGTGTTGGCCTCGGTAGGATCAATCACAAGCTCCCCAGCACGCGAGACCTTGTAGCCATAGCAAACAGTAGAAGCCTTAGCAGAGGTTCCGCTTTGGAAGCTCTTTTGGAGCCCAGCACGGATTTGCTCGCTTTTTGTCAGTTCCATGGTAACACAATCCCTTTCCAATTTCAATTTCAATTATAAGATAGTAGAAGGCACAGCCCCGAAGGGCTGTGCCAAATTTCGTGCGATTATTTACATGGTGGGGAGTTCGAATCTCCCTACACGCATTTTTGACGATTGAGGTATGCCTGTTAATAAAATGAAGGTTGACAAACCCTTGCAAACAGGCACTTTCAGGCCCAAGAGTTTGTCAACTTATCATGGAGCAGGGTACGGGAATCGAACCCGCCTCCACGGCTTGGGAAGCCGTTGTACTACCGATGTACTAACCCTGCCTATTCAATTGTCACAACGCTGTTATTATAAACGAACCGGCGGGAAAAATCAAGTCCTTTTCCGCCGGAAATGAAATTTTTACCTCAGGAAAGACCCGGCCCGCCCCACAGGGGACGGACCGGACGTTTTTCTTTCCTCGTTCCTCCGTCAGTCGGTGACGTAGGGCAGCAGGGCGATCTGACGGGCCCGCTTGATGGCCTCAGTCAGCTGGCGCTGATGCATGGCGCAGGTGCCGGTGGTCCTGCGGGGCAGGATCTTGGCGCGCTCAGAGATAAAGCGGCGCAGCTTGGCGGCGTCCTTATAGTCGATGTGCTCGCACTTCTCGGCGCAGAACTGGCAGACCTTGCGGCGCTTGCCC
>VSMY01000090.1 GCA_009773995.1 Oscillibacter sp.
GGAGGCCCTGGCCCTCCAGGCCGCCGGGGTAGAGTGGGAGTATGTTCCCGGCGTGACCTCCGCCGTGGCTGTGCCGGGGGCGGCGGGGATTCCCGTCACCCACCGGGGCGTGAGCCGGGGCGTTCACATCGTCACGGCCCATACGGCGGATACGGCGGACGGAATGCCGGAGGATTTGGAGGCGCTGGCCCGGCTGAAGGAGGGGACCCTGGTGTTCCTCATGGGGCTGTCCCGGCTGGAGAGGATCGCCCGGAAACTCGTCGGGGCCGGACTGCCGCCGGATACTCCCGCCGCCGTGGTATCCGGAAAAAGCGTCCCCCGGACCGTCCGGGGGACGCTGGGAGACATCGCGGAGAAGGCGCGGGGGGCCGGGGCGGAGGCCCCCGCCGTCATCGTGGTGGGAGGCACGGCGGGGATGGAGCTGGGAGGTCAGCCGTAGCCGTAGCGCTTCCGCTGGGTGACCAGGAAGGCCGCCGTGATGAACAGGGCCAGGACCTCCGCCGCCGTCACCGCCAGCCAGATGCCGTCCAGCTCCAGGAAGAGGGGCAGGACGAAGATGGCCGCCGTCTGGAACAGCAGGGTCCGCAGAAAGGCGATGGCGGCGGAGATTACGCCGCTTCCCAGGGCGGTGAAGAAGGCGGAGCCGAAGATGTTGAAGCCCATGGCCAGGAAGGACAGGGAATAGAGCTGAAAGCCCCTGGCGGTGAGAGCCAGCAGGTCCGGGTCGTAGCCAACGAAGATGCGGGACAGGGGGCCCGCCAGGGCCACGGCGGCGGCGGTGAGCCCGGCGCAGCCCGCCAGCATTAAAAGGAGGCTCTTGCGCAGGAGGCTTCGGAGCTCCCCCTGATTGCCCGCACCGTAGTGGTAGCTGACGATGGGGCCCGCGCCGATGGAGTAGCCCATGAAGACGCCGATAAAGATGAAGTTCACATACATGATGACCCCGAAGGCCGCCACGCCGTCCTCTCCGATGAGGCGCATGAGCTGGAAGTTGTAGAGGATGCTGACCAGGGACGTGGACAGGTTGCTCATCATCTCCGAGGAGCCGTTGGAGCAGGTCTGGGCCAGGACCCGGCCCTCCAACCGGGTTTTTGTCAGGTGGAGAGGGGACTTGTTGGGCAGGAGGAAGTAGATCAGGGGCACCACGCCGCCCACGAAGGAGCTGGCCACCGTGGCGATGGCCGCCCCGGCCACGCCCCAGGGCAGGACCCCCACCAGCAGCCAGTCCCCTGCCATATTGGTCAGGCCGGCCGCCACCGTCAGCCACAGGCCCAGCTTGGGCCGTTCCGCCGCCACAAGGAAGCTCTGGAACATGTTCTGCAAGATGAAGGGCACCAGGGCCAGGGTGAGGATGCGCCCATAGAGCACGGCCTGGGCCAGCATCTCCCCCTCTGCTCCCAGGAGGACGCAGAGGGGTTCCATGATGAGCTCGGCCACAAGCGTCAGGACCAGGCCGGCGGCGAGGCCGGTATAGATGATGAGGGAGAAGTAGCGGCTGGCTCGGGGGAGGTCCCCCTCTCCCATGGTGCGGGCCACCACGGCGCTGCCGCCGGCGCCCAGCATGAAGCCCACGGTCCCGAAGATCATCAGGGCGGGCATGATGAGGTTCACCGCCGCGAAGGCGGTCTTGCCCGCGAAGTTGGAGACGAACACGCCGTCCACCACGCCGTAAATAGAGGTGAAGATCAGCATGACGATGGTGGGGAAGGTGAAGCGCAGGAGCTTGGCATAGGTGAAATGCTCGGACAGATGGATGTGCATAGGGGTTTCCTTTCTCTGTAAGCCACGCCGGAAGACTTCCGGCGGTTTTATGTTTTCGGGATGGAGGCCGCGGCCTCCTGGAACAGGGAGAGCCATTTCCGGGTCAGGCGGAGCATGGCTTCCAGATCCTCCGTTCCCATGCGCCGGGAGGCGGCTTCCTCGGCGTCTTTGAGGGGGACGATTTTTTCCTGGATGAGGGCGCGGCCTGTTTCCGTGGGATAAACCCGGACCTCCCGCCCCGGACCGGGCCGGAGGGACAGGAAGCCGTCCTTTGCCAGCTTCCGCACGGAGGAGTGGACGGTCTGCTTGGTGAGCGCGAACTGGCGGCAGATGTCGGTCTGCGTGCAGCCCTCTCCCAGCTCCAGCAGGGTCCACAGCACCAGCAGGGCGCTGTCGGAGAGCTTCTGCCGAACAGCCAGCTCATGATAAAATTCGTCAATCCGGTGCTGAAGCTGAAGGTATTCCTGGAACAGGCGGTATGCGTCCATGGCGTGGGGCCTCCCATAGTATGAAATCGGACTTGCAGAGGATACTATAGTCCGATTTCATACCAAAGTCAACCGTCAATTTCGACAAGGATGCGGGGAGGTTCCTTGCAGGATATGTAAGAAGAGGCCCGGTTTCCGGGCCTCTTCTCACTTCGCGGCGGAGATGCAGAGGACGTGGCAGATGGAGGGGATGGACTCCCCCTGAAAGCTGGAGGTGGGGGAGAGCAGGGCCCCGGTGGGGGCGAAGACAATTTTTTTCCACTTCCCCTGGCGCAGCCCTGAGAGGAGGTAGCCGTTGAGCACCGAGGCGGAGCAGCCGCAGCCGGAGCCCCCGGCGTGCATGTCCTGCTTCTCCCGGTCGTAGAGGAGGAGGCCGCAGTCCTGGAAGCGGCCGTCCAGCTCGATGCCGTCTTTGGAGAAGAAGTCCCGGACGATGGCGTGGCCCAGCTCCCCCAGGTCCCCGGTGACCACCAGGTCGTAGTCCTGGGGCTTGGTTTTGGTGTCCTGGAAGAAGGCGGAGAGGGTGTCGTAGGCCGCCGGGGCCATGGCCGCCCCCATGTTGTTGGCGTCCGCGATGCCTTTGTCTACGATTTTTCCGCAGGTGATGTGGGTGATATAGGGCCCCTCCCCCTGGGAGGCCAGGATGGTGCACCCGGCGGCGGTGGCGGTCCACTGGGCGGTGGGGGTCCGCTGGTTGCCGTAGGGCACGGGCATGCGGTATTGGCGCTCCGCCGTGCAGAAGTGGGAGGAGGTCATGGCGGCGGCCTTCTCCGCGAAGCCCCCGTCAATGGCCATGGCCGCCAGGGAGAGGGATTCTCCCATGGTGGAGCAGGCCCCGTAGAGCCCGTAGAAGGGCACGCCGAACTCCCGCAGGCCGAAGGAGGAGCCGATACATTGGTTTAATAAATCCCCGGCGAAAATATAGTCCAGGTCTCCGGGCTTGAGCTTGATCTGGTCCAGGGCCCGCTGAAGGACCCGCTTCTGCATCATGGATTCCGCCTTCTCCCAGGTCTTTTCCCCGAAGAAGGAGTCCTGTTCCAGCTCGTCGAAGTGCTGCCGCAGGGGGCCCTCCCCCTCCAGCTTGCCGCCGATGTTGGCGTAGGAGATGACGGAGGGGGGATGCTCCAGGGCGACGGTGCGGCGTCCAATCCGTTTGTTGTTCATAGCGCGCCTCCTTGTGGCAGTGGTGTTCCTCCTAGGATGCCCGTGGGAGGGCGCTTTATGCGGGAGAAAAAGGCAAAAGGTGCCCTCTTTGCCCCCGGCCCTTGCGGAAAGGCGGGGCGGTTTGTTATAGTAAAGTATCACAAACCCCTGAAAAAGGGGCGAGACAAAAGGAGAGTGCCGCAATGAACTATGAAATCAAGGGCGAACCCATGCCGGTGGTAATCTGCAATTTGAACGCCGGGGAGACCATGATTACGGAAAAGGGCTCCATGGTGTGGATGAGCCCCAATATGGAGATGCAGACCTCCGCCGGGGGCAGCATCGGCAAGGCCTTTGGGCGGATGTTCTCCGGGGAGTCCATGTTCCAGAACCTCTACACCGCCCAGGGCGGGCCGGGCATGATCGCCTTTGCCTCCAGCTTCCCCGGCGCTATCCGGGCGGTGGAAATCGGGCCGGGGAAGTCCGTGGTGTGCCAGAAGTCCGCCTTCCTGGCCTCGGAGCAGGGGGTGGAGCTGTCCGTGTTCTTCCAGAAGAAGGTGGGCGCGGGCTTCTTCGGCGGCGAGGGCTTCATCATGCAGAAGCTCTCCGGCCGGGGGACGGCGTTCCTGGAGATTGACGGGTCCGCCGTGGAGTACGACCTGGCCCCTGGCCAGCGGCTGATTGTGGACACCGGGAATCTGGCCATGATGGACGAGACCTGCTCCATTGACATCCAGTCCGTCAAGGGAGTGAAAAACGTCCTCTTCGGCGGGGAGGGGATGTTCAACACCGTGGTTACCGGGCCGGGCCATGTGGTGCTCCAGACCATGCCGTTGAGCGCCTTCGCCGGGTCCATCGCCTCGGTGCTGCCCAGTAAGAGTTAAGCGTACACAGGATAGAAAGAGCCCCGGCGGAAATTCCGCCGGGGCTCTTTTTGTCCTCTCAGAGGGTTTATGAGGCGCTCTCCATGCAGAGCTTCGCTCCGCCCAGGGCCACGGCGAAAACAAACCAGAAAATGCACATCACACGGGGGTAGTTCCAGAGGTAGTCCGCCAGGCCGCAGACCAGAGCCCCGCAGAGGGCCGCGCAGGCGGCGGCGGTGATGGTCCTGGCGGCCCCATCGGCGCAGTGCCGGACGGCGCGGGCCGCCCGCTTCACGCCCCAGAGGGCGGAGCCCGCAAAGCCCACGAAACCTAAAACCCCCATCTCCGCCCAGACCTGGATATAGGTGTTGTGGGAGTGGACGAAGGGCGTCCGGGCGTGGTAGAAGTTCAGAAGCTTTACATACCGCTGGACGGCGGCGGTGCCCAGACCCGCGCCGGAGAGGGGGCGGCGGGCGATGACCTCCAGCCCGGCCTTGAACAGGGGAAAGCGGCTGTTGGTGGAAGAGTCGGAGGCGTCGAAGATGGTCAAAATGCGGTTCCAGATGCTGCCCGGCAGGAAGGGCACCGCCAGGAGGCACAGGGCGAAGAAGAGAGGCAGCAGCTTGGGTTTCCAGAGGAAGATCATCACCACCATGGCGCAGGCGATGCCGATCCAGGCGGCGCGGCAGTAGGTCATGCCCAGGGCGGCGGCGCCCAGGACAAAGGCCGCGGAGGCCGCCAGCTTGGAAACGAGGTGCTTGGAGCACAGAATCAGGGCCAGGGTCAGGGGCAGCAGGAGAATCAGCACCTCGGCGAAGGTGTTGGGATTGTCGAAGAAGGAGAGGACCCGGCTGGGCATGTCGGCGTTCAGGTCCATGTCCACGTAGGACTCGTTGACCTCCAGGCCGGAGAGACGCTGGTAGACGGCGTACAGGGAGGAGACGGCCACGCAGCCGGAGGCCCCCGCCGCCAGGCGCTTCAGCTCCTCCCGGCTGCGCAGGGCGCTGACGGTCACCAAGACGCAGAGAGCGGCGGAAATGTGATAGATGAGGAAACGGGTGGAGGCGTTCCGGGTCAGGGAGAAGACCACGCCCAGGACCACCGCCCCAAAGAAGAGGAATGGGAAAAAGCCGATGTTCTCCACGTCCAGCCTCCGGTCCCCTCGGCCCATGGCCCCGGCGTGGAGCAGGAGCAGAAGCAGGAGAAAGGCCATGAGGGTATAGGCGTTGTTCCAGTATTCGTAGGGGATGATCCAAAGGAGGAGGATCAGCCAGCCCTCGGCCACGGCGGTCTCGTCCCCCAGGCGGAAGGCCAGCTGGGAGAAAAAGCTGGTTTCAAAGGTCCCCTCCAGGAGCAGATAGAATTTGCGGAGCAAACGGCCCGGAAGGTTTGCCAGCCGGGACAGGAGCTTACAGGCCAGACTGTCCGGCCAGGAGCGGGCCGCGGCCCCCTCCCGGCACAGGGGGCGGAGAAGGGCGCTTTCGTCAATCTGGCGATTGCACCAGGCCCCGATGCGGACCGCCAGGCGATGGAGGCCGCTGTCCTGATAGGCGGCCAGGAAAAACAGAAGGATGTGGTAAAGACGGCTTTGCTTTAACAGTGTCATGGCGTTTTCCTCAAATGCGATTCTTCAAGCGGTAGAGCTGGGTCAGGGTGAAGAAGTGCTTTCCCCGGACCAGGTTGGCCACCATCTGCTTGTTGGGACTGAGACCTGCGGGAACCAGCTCCCGGACAGCCTTTTCCATTTCCGGGCGGCGGCAGAATTCCTTGACGGCCTTCTGGCGCTGGCGGATGGACTTGGGATTGTCCCGGGCGTACTCGTTGCCCACGGCGATGAGCAGGCCCGCCCAATTGGAGCTCTCCCGCCACTGGGGGCGGGCGGGCTCCAGGCCGTACTTGGAAACCAGGGCCTCCTTCCGCTCCATAAAGCGGGTGAAGACCTGGGGGAAGTTCTTCATGTAGTGGTGGGTGGCGGACTCCCCGTGGAGGAAATAGCGGTAGAGGGGTTGGTCCGTCGCCGCCAGGGAGCGGGCGTTGCAGAAATACTCCAGGACGAAGAGCTCGTCCTCTAAATAAGGGCCGTCGAAGGCAATGTGGTTTTTGCGGATAATTTCCGTGGAGAAGAGGTAGCAGACGCTGTAGCCGTTAAACACCGGCTGGGTCAGCCGGTCTCCGGTCAGAGGATAGACCAGTTTCTCACGGATACCGGTCTCGTCGTAGATCCCGGCGGGAAGCTGAGCCTGAACGCTGGCCTTTCCGTCCGGCCAGAGGTAGGTCAGGGCACAGGCGGCGGCGTCCGCGCCGGACTGTTCCCGGAGGTTCCACAGCGTTTCCAGAGTCTGGAACTCATAGCAGTCGTCGGCATCCAGAAAGGCGATGTAATCCCCCTTGGCCTCGTTAAGCCCCAGGTTCCGGGCCTCGCTGACGCCCTGGTTCTTCTTCCGGTGAAAGACGCGGACCCGGCCGTCCTTGGCGGCGAACTGGTCGCACAGGGCGGCGGAACCGTCGGTGGACCCGTCGTCCACCAGGATGAGCTCCCAGTCGGAAAAGGTTTGGCGGGCCACGCTGTCGAGGCAGCGGTGCAGGAACTTTTCCGACTGATAGACGGGAACGATGACAGAGATACTGGGCATAGGCGACCTCCATGGGTCCGGCGGCAGCGCCTTTCAACCTTAAATAAAGCGGGGGCCTTCCCGCGGAAGGCCCCCTGCCATGGCAGCGGCTGCCGGAATATAAAACCATTGTACCCCATTTACAGCGGAAGGTCAACGGCTTTTCCGACAGCTTATGAAACCGGCCGGGCTTCGCCGGGGGGATCGTCCCAGGCCGTTTCCTCCAGGAAAAGCTCCTCCGCCTGCCGCTGGGATTCCAGCAGGGTCTCCCGCAGCTGGAACAGAGCCTGTTCTGCGTCGGTGACGGCGTTAAACAGCAACAGATATTCTTTGGAAAGTGCGGTCATAGCAGGTCTTCCTTTCTGATGAAACACAAAATGTAGCTGGGTTCTATGGATATGATACACAAGACGCGGGAAATAACTTGTCTGAATTTGTCGAGGGAAACGGAAAAATGAAAAAGCGGGAAATCTTGACGGGAAGGAGGGCGTAGAGTATGCTTAAAGCGGCGAAAAAACGGACTTTCCGCCGGATAGGCCGGAAATAATTCAAATGCGCCGGGGGGAGGGAGCTCCGGCGGTCAGGAGGAGTTTATGCCGGAACATGAAAATCGAACCAGGCAGGAGCTGAGCGCCGCCCTGCGGGCGCTGCTGAGGCAAAAACCGCTGGACCAGCTCCGAGTCCGGGAACTGACGGAGCTGTACGGGCTTCGGCGGCAGTCTTTTTATTACCACTTCAAGGATGTTTACGACCTTTTCGCCTGGACCATCCGGCAGGAGCGTATCTTGTTGACAGACCGCCTGGCGGACTGCATAACCTGGCGGCAGGTCTTTTTGGATTTGCTGGACAGGGCTGGAGAGGAACGGGCGTTTTACCGGGCGGTTCTGGAGCAGGACGGCCAGGCGGGCCTGGGGGAAATGATCCCGCTGGAAGAAGTATTGAAGGCGGTTCAGGCTTATTACAGAAGCCGGTGCGGCGTGCCGCCGGATCGGGAGGCGGCGGAGCGGGAACGGCGATGCGGACGGGCCCTGCTGCTGTCTTTGATAGAGAGCTGGGTTCGGAACGGCGAGGTTCTGCGGCCGGAGGAGTTGGCGGACGAGCTGGAACGGACAACGGAGCGGAGCGCGGCGGGAGCCGTGTGGCAGACCTTACAGGAGCAGGGCGAGTGGAATCAAATGCCCTGATGGGCGGAGCATGCAAAGAGGACGGGTTTTCCCGCCCTCTTTTTTCATTATATCGACAAAAGACACCGAAATTTTGACAATTGTTCTAATTATGTCCAAAATTAGACGTTTTTTGCAAATCTGTCCCTTTGGTGAAAACGCTTGCCTATTTATAATCGAACCATAACAGGAAGTGATGCTGTGAAAAAAGTCTGTTACACCGTGATACTGCAAAGCCAGTTGGGCCCCCGAACGGGAGAGCTGCTGCTTTTGGAGGAGGCGGGAACCGTCTCCGGGGAGCTGCGCCTGCTCAGCCGCCGGAACCGTTTTTCCGGCAGCGTGCTGCAAAGCGGCAAATATCTGATTTCCGGCGCACTGCGGTCCCGGGTGGATAAAGAGCCGTACGACGCCATCTTTACCGTGCGTCAGGGCCGCCTGTCCGGCGGGCTGGTGACCCGGCACGGCTGCTGGGATCTCACGGGCGTGGAGCGATCCGGCGCTCGTGGAGAGGGAGAGGAAACCGCCGGCGGAGGTTAGATCCGGTTCAGCAGGCGAGATTGGAAGATATTTCAAAAAGTTCGCGCGACTTGCCGGATAAAAGTAACGTAACGCTTTGGGAGGAGGGAGCACGTGGAGGAGAAAAACAGACGGTTGGACGAGACCGCTCTGCGCCGTCTTCTGGAGCGGGAACAGACGGGACCGGAGGCGTTGGTCCTCCGTCTGGCTTGGCTGGAGGGGCTGACCAGGGAGGAAATCGCCGCCCTGACTTGGGAGCAGATTTCCTTCCTGGATAACAGGCTGGAGCTTCCGGGCCGGATGGTACCCCTGGATCAGGAAATGCGTGCGTTCCTCTGGAAGCTTCGGGAGGCCCGAGAGACCCGGGGGGAACCGGGAGACCCCCATGTCCTCCTCTCTGCCCGGGAGCGGAAGCCCATGCGGCTGGAGTCCATTTCCCGAATCGCCCGATTGGCCTTGGACCGGAGCGGACTGAAAGGCGTGCGGCTGCTGGACCTGCGCTATGATTGGATCATCCGCTGCCTGGATCGAATGGACTGGCCGGAGGCCGCCCGGGTTAGCGGCGTAGAGGTGGCGACTTTGCAGCTCCGCTTTTCCGCCAGCGCCCCGGCCAGAAAAGCGCCGAAGGCTTTGTCCGCCCAGGTGGACGAGTTTAAGCTTTGGAAGCTTCTCCAGGCAGAGCGGGACACGGCGGCGGGCCTGGCTATGTGGATGAGCTGGCAGCTGGGTCTCCAGGCCCAAGAGATGATTGCCCTGACTTGGGAGCAGGTGGATTTCCAGGAGGGGATCCTCCATCTGCCGGACCGGAGCGTGACCATAACCAGCGCCCTTCGGCGGATTTTGGAGGAAGAACACCGCGGAAGGGACCCGGGAGAGGACCCGCATGTCCTCCTGACGGAGCAGTCCCGAAAGCCCCTGGACCTTCCCCGGCTGTCCCGGCTCACCCGAGCCGCGCTGATCCGGGGCGGGCTGGAACGTGCAACCCTCCGGGACCTGAGACGGGACGACTGCCGGGATATAGAGGACGAGCGCATCCTCCAGCGGGCCCTGGAGCAGGGTTTTGTCTCCAGGGGAGACGTGTCGGAGCTGCTGAGCCTGTCCAAGACCGCTACATACGCCCGCCTGCGCCGCTTGACGGAGCACGGACGGCTGGTTCGCGTTGGGGGCAAGTATTACCTCCCCGGCACCGTGGTTCCGCCGGAGCGGCACCGGGAGGCTATTCTGGAGTATTTGGCGGGGGCGGGCTTCGCCTATCGGCAGGACATCGTGGATCTCCTTCACATCCAGCCGAAGCAGTGCACCCTGGTGCTTCACCGTATGGTGGAGGAGGGGGCTCTGGTCCAGCTGGGACAGAAATATTTCCTCCCGGAGCGGGAGAAACGGAAAGCCGAATAAGTTTTTCGGAAGCCGGGGGCAGGGGCGGAGCGTTTCGCCAAAGGGACCTGCCTCCCGGCTTCTGCTTTTGGAAAAATTTGGGATGGGTTACTCTTTTCCAGCAAATCTGCACAGGCTATCGTACCGCGGTTTTCAGTTCGGTTAAAAGGCCGGAAAAAGCCTTGCCAGGGCTTTTTTTTCCTGTTAGATTGCATTTGCGGACGACGGACGGAAGGGGCCAATTCCAGGGTTGATGTGGGAAGAGGCTAGCCCCGACACGAATTTTGGAGTGGGCGTCGGAAGTTCGAGCGGACCGTAATTTTAAAAGGAGGAATGTTCAATGAAGAAATTCCTGTCCCTGGTTCTCGCATTGATTATGACCATGTCCCTGGTCACCGTCAGCGCGGGAGCCACCGAGTACCGGGATCTCACCGACAAGGACGAGATCCAGTACGAGGAAGCAGTTGCCGTTCTGAACCGTATCGGTGTCATCACCGGTTACGA
>VSMY01000091.1 GCA_009773995.1 Oscillibacter sp.
GGGCCCGCTGGGTTCCGGGGGCGTGGGCGTCAAAGGCGGCTTTTGTACCGCCGAAGCGGTCCACTACCCGGTGGCAGGGAAGGCCGGGGTCCCGGCAATCCGCCAGGGCGTAGCCCACGGTCCGGGCGCAGCGGGGCATCCCCGCCAGCCGGGCGATCTGGCCGTAGGTGGCCACTCTCCCAGCGGGAATCCGGCGGACAATGTCCCGGAAACGGGCGAAGGTCCCGCCGCTCATCGTTCCCGCACCTCGTAGAGGTCTGTCCTTCTGGCGGACAGAATGGGGAGCTGGCGGCGGACGGACTCCACCCGGCGGAGGTTCAGGTCGGCGTACAGCGTGGCCTCGCCGGACCCGGCCTGGCAGAGAATATTGCCCCAGGGGTCCACGGCGATGGAGTGTCCGTAGGCGGCATAGGAGGCCGTCTCGTCCCTGGCGGGAGAGACCCCCAGGGTGAAGCACTGGTTGTCCACCGCCCGCTGGCGGAAGAGGAGCTCCCAGTGGGCGGGGCCGGTGGTCATGTTGAAAGCGGCGGGAACGAAGATGCACCTGGCCCCCCGGAGGCACATGCACCGGGCCAGCTCCTCGAACCGGAAATCAAAGCAGACGCACAGGCCCATGGTCCCGAACTCCGTCTCGAAGGTGGTGACGGCGTCCCCCGGAGAGAGGACGTCCGACTCCCGGAAGCGCTGGCCTCCCTCCACGTCGATGTCGAAAAGGTGGGCCTTCCGGTGCCTGGCCAGCAGCTCTCCCTTTCGCCCATAGACAAAGCTGGTGTTGTAGACCCTGTCCCCCTCCAGCTCCGGCAGGGACCCGCCCACTACGTAGAGCTCCAGCTCCGCCGCCAGAGCGGACAGGGCGGCCTGGGCCTCTCCGCCCGCCTCCTCGCCGTAGGAGCGGAAGCAGGCGTTGTCGTAGGGGCAGCAGAACATCTCCGGCAGGACGGCGACGTCCGCTCCCCGGGCCTTGGCCTCCTGAAGGCGGCGGCAGGCGGTCTCAACGTTTGCCCGCTTGTCCTCGGTGACCGGCATTTGAATCAGCGCGGCGCGCATAGGCAATTCCCCCTCGCGTTGTTTTTACAAAGAGATTGTATCACGGGCCGGACCGTGATACAACACAAAAAACCAAATGAGGAGGCCGAATGATGGCAGTCTATACGGAGAAAAAGACCTATCAAACCAAAGCCCATATGGGTATGATCGACGTGACGGAGGATTTCCAGCGCGCGGTGTCGGCGGCGTGCCGGGAGCACGGTATCTCCGCCGGGACGGTGACGGGCTTCACCACCGGCGGCGTGGCGGGGCTGACCACCCTGGAGTTCGAGCCGGGGATGGTGAACCACGACCTGAAGGCGGCCCTGGACGTGTTCTCCCCCTATCTGGACGAGCAGGGGCACGTGGTGCCCTATTGGCACCACGAGACCTGGCACGACGACAACGGCTCCTCCCACATCAAGGCGGCGCTGCTGTCCCCCTTCATCACCGTGCCCTTTGTGGACGGGAAGATCACCGTGGGGCCCTGGCAGAATCTGACCCTGGTAGAGTGCGACACGAGAAACCGGGTCCGGGATATTGTCTTTCAAGTGATGGGAGAATAAGAAACGGCGGCGGGGATATCCCCGCCGCCGTTTTTTCGGTTCAGTCCGCCGCCTCATACCATTCGTACACGAAGTCATAGATGGAAGGACCGTCCGCCTTTGGTTGGACTGTAAACCAGAAGGAGCGGTTCCCCTGCTGGAGTCCCACAAGCGTATTGTGAGGGTTGAAAGAGAAACTCTGCCGGCGGTCCGGGGAGGACAATTCCAGCATATCGGAGGAACGGGTGTAATAGCCCGGAGCCAGAGTCCATTCATAGTTTTCCGTAAAGGCTGCTGTTTGGTCAAGCTGGCCGGCATCCACCGTGCGGGTCTTTACGTTTTCCTCTCCTTGGGTGAAGAGGGAAAAGAGTGCAGTTCCATCAGATAACATCTCATCCAGCGTCTCCTGGATGGGGATGCTTTGGCCCTCCGCGATCTCGTACCAGGACTGCGCCAGATAGAAAATGAACGGTGTTCCGGGTGTGGGTTCCGCCCGGAGCCAGGCGTCGCTGCTCCAGCTGTGGAGAAGGACCAAATCGCTGTCCGGCCAGAAGCGGAGGCTCAGATCCCCGATGATTGCCAGCAGGGATTCAGCGGGCATATCGCCGGGGTCCTCGGTATAGCTCCAGTTATAGCTGTCCGTAAACGCCCCGGTCCAGTCCGACAGGGCCTGGGGGTCCACGTCGTACCGCCCGCCCCCCTCGGAGGCCAGCAGGGTCATGTTAATGGCGTCCGCCTCCATCAGGCGATCCATCATCGTCTGAGCAAGATCGGCGGCGGTGCCGATGGAGGTTTCCGCTTTCAGGGTGGCGGTGCCGAGATAGATGTCAAAGGGCTTATCTTGGGAGGACTCCCAGAGCTTTTCCCGGACGAACTCCGGAGAGAGATCAAGGCCGCCCTCCTGCTGAAAGCTGTAGAGATACGTCAGATCTGAACGGTATCTCGAGTGGCTCCGGAACATCAGCCAGAGGCCCTGGGAGGAGGGGGCGGCCCAGTGGTCCTGGACTCTCTCGCCCAGCTCCGGCGTATGGAACTCGTAAGCGACCTTCCGGAAGATGTACTTGCTTCCGTCCAACTCCAGCCCGTAGCCCTCGCCGATGTCGGTAATCCGCCAGTCGTCGTAGAATGCCAATGCCGAGCCGGACATGCGGGAGGCGTGGAACTGCTTCTCCACCGCCGTCAAGGCGGCGTCCTTGGTGACGAAATCCTCGTCGAACCACTGGGCGATGTTGTCCGTAAAACGCCGCTGATCATGGCAGACCAGAAGGTTCTCCCCGTCGAAGTACAGCATCCGGTACTGATAAGACGGGGACCAGGACACATGGGCCCGGAAGGGCATGGAGCGGGTGGCGGGGTCCCAGCCGTCGAAGCGGAAGTCGGTGCCCATAGGCCAGACGGTCCACAGCAGGGGCCGCAGGTCCGCCCGGTAAAGTTTTCCGTCCCGGTAAAAGACGAAGCTGCTGAAGTCGCCGGAGAACAGCTCGTCCGTGCCGTCGCCGTCCAGGTCGGCCCGCTGGGGATAGCCCGTCTCTTGGGCCAGGAAGACGGGCCAGCCCTCCTCGTTCAGGTAGTAGTATTCGTGGACGCGGGTCCCGGAGGGTTTGTTGGAGTCATGGGAGATGCAGAACCCGTCGTGGCCCAGGAGGCCCTGGAACAGGGAGGCGCTGTACCGCCCGCCCGCGCTGGGGCGGAAGGACCAGAAGGGCGTGGGCCAGGAGCTCCTGGCCTTGTGCTGGACCCCGGCGAAGACCTCGCCGCCCATGTCGGGGTTCCCGCCCGCAAAGAACATCAGGCCGTAGTCCCCCAGAACGTGGTCCGGGTCCTCCAGGCCCCCCAGCATATTCCAGTGGCCGTTGGGGAAAGGGAGCGCCTCCGCCTCCTGGGGCTCGTAGGGCTCCAGGCCGTCCAGGGGGATGGTGGCGGCGGCATCCCAGTCCGGCAGGGCCGCCGGTCTCAGGCTCTCACAGGAGAGGAGGGCCTCCCGGATACGGTCCGCCACCTGGTTCATCAGGGACAAGCCGGTGGTCTCGCCCCGCTTCATTTCCGGGGCCTGGCTGGGGTGAATCAGGCCGTAGTGATATTGTCCGTCGCCGCCCAGAATCTCCATGCTTCTCGACATGTAGTCCGGTTCCAGCTCCACCCGGTAGAGGGAGCAGAGCCAGCCCATGGGGTCTGAGAGGCTGGCGGACAGAGAGTAGGACATCCCCCAGTAGACCCGGAGCAGCTCGCCCTCCTCCAGATCGAAGTGCTCCGGCGGATTCTCCGGGGTGTAGACGATCAGCTTGGACAGGATGTCGGCCTCCGGGCCACCGTAGTTTTCCAGCTCCTCCGCCAGAGCGGCCACGGCCTCGTCCGCGTCGTGGAAGCGGGCCGGTTCGGGGGTCTTCTTGGCCCCGGTGAAGGTGACGGCGCACACCAGCGCCGCCAGGGCCGCCACGGCGAACAGGGCCCGGCCCAGGCAGGTCCGATTCTCGGCAATGCGGGTGATGCGGTCCTTGAGCTGGCGCTTCCCCGCCGTCATGGTGGTGGCGGAAAGCAGGGGGTTCGCCGGGACCCTCCGCACGGGGATGAGGGAGAGGAGCGTCCGCCCGTAGGGCACCCGCTCCGCCTCCCCCAGGTGCCGGAGGGCCCCCTCGTCACAGGCCAGCTCACAGTCCGTCCGGGAGGCCAGGGCCGCCCACCAGACCAGGGGGTCGAACCAGTAGACCGCCAGGCACACGGCCCGGAGGAGAGACCAAAGGGGGTCGAGGTGCCGGGCGTGGGTCTCCTCGTGGGCCAGGACATGCCGGAGGCTGTCGGGGCTCTGGAGAGCGGCGGGGGTCAGGTAAACGGCGGGCCGGAAGAGCCCGAAGAGGCAGGGGGAGGGCAGGCCGCGCTCCACCAGATAGACGAGGAGGGAGAAGCCCTCCACGGGGTAGGGCGTTCTCGCCTTGCGGAGCTTCCGCCAAAAGAGGAGGTTGGAGAGGAGCAGCCAAACCGCCATCACACCTGTGCCTACGCCCCAGATAGTCAGGAGAACGTCCTTCCAGACGAAGGGAGTCTCCAGCCGGGAGGCGTAGGTGGTGACGGTGCTTCCGTCCTCGGACAAAACGGGGTAGCCGAAGGACCCCGCGTAGTCGGGGACAAGGTGGCCGGGTTCGGCCCGGTCTGCCGCCGGGAATTGAGCGGCGGGAACGGTACTCATGGGGGAGTAGTAACGCCTGGGTGCTTCCAGCCGATTCTCCACGGTCTGCCGCACCGGTTCCGCCGCCGTCAGCAGACTGAAGTCCGCCGCCGGGAGGTTTGCCGGAATCAGCAGCCGCAGCAGCACCAGGCCCCAGAGGGCATATTGGGCCCGGCGGGACAGGGTCCTTCGGAACAGCCGCCGGAGGGCCAGCAGGGCCAGAATCAGCGCCGAGGAGGTAATCAGGATTTCCTTCATGTTGCCTCACCTCCCGCATTGTCCAGGATGGCGGACAGCTCCGCGATATCCGATTCGGTCAATTGGCGGCTCTCCACCATGGCGCTCATCATCAGCCCCAGGCTGCCGCCGTAGACCTTGGAGAGGAAGCTCTCCGTCTCGTCCCGGGCGGCGTCCTCCCGCCGGAGGGCGGGATAGTACCGCTTGGCCTTTCCGCCCTCCTCGTGCCGGACGGCCCCCTTGGCCTCCAGCCGGGAGAGCATGGTGATGACGGTATTCTTGCTCCATCCGGTCTCCTCCCGAAGGGCCGCCGTCAGCTCCGTGATGGTACTGCCGGGACGGTCCCACAACCGGCGCATCAGCTTCCACTCGCTGTTGGAAAGTTCAGTTTTCATGAAAACACCTCCTTGGTCAGGTATACGACTGTCTACCTAAAGCGTAGCAGAAAGGTAGACGTTTGTCAACCTTGATTTGGTTACAAAATGGAAACGCCCGCCGTCGTAAGACAGCGGGCGCCGACGCTTCAAGGACCGGAGGGAAATTTCCAAGGACGTTCTATGGATTTCGACAGAAAGCCGGAGCGGGACGTGCTATCATCAAATTTGAAAAGCCCGTCCCATACGGGGCCGGAGGCAAAAAACGACGAATCAGGTATATTTTTGACAAAAGAGGGGAACACTATGGAGATCCTGGCAAAGAGCGCGGACCGGAACCTGCTGCTGGAGCTTCAAGGGGAGCTGGACCACCACGGGGCCCGGACCGCCCTCCGGGAGATGGAGGAGGCCCTGGACGCGGCCCTGCCCCGGAAGCTGGTGCTGGACCTGTCGGGGGTGACCTTTATGGACAGCTCCGGCATCGCGGTAATTCTCCGGGCCCGGCAGAAGATGCAGCTGCTGGACGGGGGGCTGCTGGTGCGGGGCGTGCCGCCCCAGGCCCGGCGGGTGCTGGAGGCCGCCGGGGTGAACCGGCTGGTGACGATTAAATAAGGAGGTTTTACATACATGAGGACCAAGGCAGTCAACGAGGTCACGATGGACTTTCCCAGCCAGAGCCGGAACGAGAGCTTTGCCCGCTCCGCCGCGGCCTGCTTCGCCGCCCAGCTGGACCCCACCCTCAACGAGCTGGAGGATATCAAAACCGCCGTCAGCGAGGCGGTGACCAACGCCATTGTCCACGGCTACCCGGACGCCATCGGCGGCGTGACGCTGAAAATGCGGGTGCTGCCGGGGAACGTGCTGGAGCTGACGGTAAAGGACCACGGCCGGGGCATTCCCGATGTGGACAAGGCCCGCCAGCCCATGTTCACCACCGGGGGGGAGGAGCGCAGCGGCATGGGCTTTACGATTATGGAGAGCTTTATGGATAAGGTGACGGTGCGGTCCGCCGTGAACAAGGGGACCACGGTGGTGATGCGGAAGAAGCTGGCCCCCCGCGTGAAGAAATGAGCGCCGCGCTGGAGCTCCTCCGGGCGGCTCAGCAGGGGGACCGGGACGCCTGTGAGCAGGCAGTCATCGAGAACAACGGCCTGATCTGGAGCGTGGTCCGGCGGTACTATGGCCGGGGCGTGGAGCCGGACGATCTATATCAGCTGGGCTGCCTGGGCTTTTTGAAGGCGGTCCAGGGTTTTGATTTTGACTATGGGACCTGCTTTTCCACCTACGCCGTGCCCAAGATCGCCGGGGAGATCCGCCGCTTCCTCCGGGACGACGGGGCCGTGAAGGTGGGGCGGAGCATCCGGGAACAGGCCCAGACCCTTTACGCCGCACGGGAGCGCCTCCGCCACCAGCTGGGCCGGGAGCCGGCCCTGTCAGAGCTGTCGGAGGCAACCGGCCTGACGCCGGAGGAGATCGCCCGGACGGACCTGGCCACCGATGCGCCGGAGTCCCTCCAGCAGGAGACGGCGGACGGGCTGACCCTGGAGGGTTCCCTGGGCACCGAGGCCCCGGAGGAGGGGCTGGTGGAGCGCATCGCCCTCCGGGAGGCCATCGACCGCCTGCCGGAGAAGGAGCGCATGACCATTCTCCTCCGCTATTTCAAGGGCCTGACCCAGGAGCAGACGGCTCGGGTGGTGGGAGTGTCTCAGGTGCAGATCTCCCGGCTGGAGCGCCGGGGATTGAAGCGGCTCCGGGAGAGCTTCGAGGCTTGAACCAGTCCTCGCCCTGGAATTCCGTCATGGTGCCCCAGTAGCGCTTGGGCATGTTGCTCATGCGCAGACGGGGGTTCTCCCGCTCCTTGATGGCGATGGTATCGTAAAACCGCTTCCACAGGAGGCGGTAGCGGGCTTCCGCCTCGTCCGGCGGGGCCATCTGAAAGGCCGCCAGGGGCCGGATGACCGACTGGCCGGGGACGTGGAACAGGGCCTCCTTGTGGGTGCGGTCGTAGAGGAAAAAGCGTTCGTTGTGAAACCGGGCGGCGAAGTGTCCGCCCAGAACGGGGAGCACCCGGTTTTTCGGCTCGATCTCCCCGCCCAGCACGCCCCCCAGGTCCGAGAAGCGGACGAAGCCCTTTAGAAGATGGACCTCGCCGTTCAGGTGCCGGACGGCCCGGATAACCGGAAACAGGGTTTCATCGGAGCGGTTCCGGAGGAAGCCGGGCCCCTCCCGGAGGAGCTTGGCCGCCAGATGGAACAGGTGCAGCTCCTTCTCCGGCAGACAGGTGAGAAAGCCCCGCCGCAGCAGCACGGCGGCCTCCGGAGACAGGGCGGCGATCTTCCGCAGCACACGGGCGGCGTGGTCCGGGTCCGTGAGGACCGTCCGGGAATCGAATAAGCTGAAAACGCCATCCTCGCCGGAGTGGAATCCGGCGGGGATTTCTCTATGGGCATAGCTGTCGAAGACGCAGGAGAGGAAGCCCTCGAAGCTGCCGTCGTAGCAGTAAATCACGTCCATAGAAGACCTCCGCGAGCGCCGTCATGCCGTCTCCGCCGAATCAAAGAGGGACAGCTGCACCGCCTCCTGCTGGGGAAGCCCGGGACGCTCCGCGGCGATGAGTCCCCGGAGGATGCCGTCGGGCGTGAAGCGCAGGCCCTCCGCCATTTTGCCGGAGGCGGTGAGGAAGTACTGGGCCCGCTTCATCACAACCCCCAGCTTTTTCAGGTTGTCGATGTGGAGGGGCCCCACCCGCCGGGCGCTGAGAATCCGCCGGGCGGAGGTGACCCCCACGCCGGGGATGCGGAGGAGAGTCTCATAGGCGGCGGTATTGACCTCCACCGGAAAAAAGTCCAGATGCGCCAGGGCCCAGCTGCATTTTGGGTCCACCCGGGTGTCGAAGTCCTGGGTTTCCTCGTCCAGCAGCTCCTCCGCCCGGAAGCCGTAGAACCGCAGGAGCCAGTCCGCCTGATAGAGCCGGTGCTCCCGCAGCAGGGGCGGCTTTACGTCTTTAGCGGGAAGCAGGGCATGCTCCACCACCGGAACATAGGCGGAGTAGAACACACGTTTTAGACCATAGCGGTCGTAGAGCCCCTGCGTTAGCCGGAGGATGTGAAAGTCCGTGTCCCGGGTGGCCCCCACGATGAGCTGGGTGCTCTGCCCGGCGGGGGCGAAGCGGGGGGCGTGGCGGTATTTCACCAGCTCTTCCCGGCTCTGGCGGTTCCGGGTTTGAATCTGCCGCATGGGGGCCAGAATAGCCCCTTTCGTCTTATCCGGGGCCAAGGTTTTCAGCCCCGCCTCCGAGGGCAGCTCGATGTTCACGCTGAGCCGGTCCGCCAGGAAGCCCAGGCGCTCCACCAGCTCCGGCGACGTGCCGGGGATGGCCTTGGCGTGGATATAGCCGTTGAAGCGGTACCGCTCCCGGAGGAGGGCCAGGCAGCGGATCATCAGTTCCGTGGTGTAGTCCGGGCTGCGGAAAACCCCGGAGGAGAGGAAGAGCCCCTCGATATAATTCCGGCGGTAGAATTGGATGGTGAGGTCCGCCAGCTCCTCCGGCGTGAAGGCCGCCCGCCGGGTGTCGTTGCTCCGGCGGTTGACGCAGTATTTGCAGTCGTACACGCAGCGGTTGGTCAGCAGCACCTTCAGCAGCGTGACGCAGCGCCCGTCGGCGGAGAAGCTGTGGCAGCAGCCCGCCGAGGCGGTGGAGGTATTGCCGATATAGCCCTTTTTTGCGGTCCGGGTCCCCCCGCTGGAGGTACAGGCGGCGTCATATTTGGCGGCGTCGGTGAGGATGGTCAGCTTCTCCAGGACGTCCATGGCTTCTTGCTCAGGCTGGCCCAGAGCCGCACATTCCAGGCCGCCGGGAGGCAGGTCGCCTTGCGGGAGCGCCGGGCGGGCCGCTCGATCAGGTCGATGAGGCGGAAGAGCTGGGCGGTGAGAATGGCGACGCCCAGGAGCGTAAAGAATAAAGTCCAGCCGGTCATAGGAAAACCCTCCATATAGAAAGTTTGTTCGATTATGATTATAACTCGAACAACCGTTCTTGTCAAGAGGGAAAACGAAAAACGGCCCGAACGGATGGGCCGTTTTAAAAAGGAATGGGGATGTTATCTCACGTCTAAGGAGCCGTCCAGGTAGACCGCCCCGCCGAAGCCCAGGATGGGGAAGAAGAGGAAGGGCAGCAGGGTCAGTCCCAGGCCGAACCGGGCGCTGCGGTTGAAGGCGAGGGCCAGGTGGGCGCCGCATTGAAAAAGGATGTACACATTGTAAACGGGCAGGAACAGCCGGAGCATCCTCCGCCCGCTGCCGTAGAGCTCGTGGAAGAGCAGCCAGGTCCGGTAGATTGGCACCGCCGCCTCCCAGCCCCGGCAGCCCATCTTCTGGAAGCAGCGCCACCGTCCCGCCGTTCCGGCCAGCCAGAGCAGCGCCGCCGCGATAATCATTCCGGCCATGTTCGCCTCCCGTCTATCCTCCTGGTGAATCCTAGGCGTTCTTGGGGAAAATAGTAACACATAAGTATTCAAATGTCAACATATGCGTTCGGCGACCGGCTTGTTTTCGGATACACTTTTCAAGAGGTGATGAACATGAGCGAGATGCGCTTGGACCCCGCGGTGGTGGGCGAGGTGATCGCTGCCTACCGTCTTCGGAAGGGCGTGACCCAAGAGGTGCTGAGCGGCCTGGCGGACATCGGCAGAACCCACCTCAGCGCCATTGAGCGGGGCGGGCGGAAGCCCACGCTGGAGACGCTGTACCGGATCAGCCTGGCGCTGGACGTGAAAATGAGCGACATCGTCCTGGACATTGAGCGGACCCTGGAGAAGTCTCCCTGAGGGGCTGGCGTTTCCTCGGAAAAACTGGTATAATCAGGATGCTGCACAACGCCGGGAAGGAGAGTCTGCCATGAGACGCTGTTTTATCTTTGCCGCCGGGAGTTTTTACGGACTGCGGGAGCGCCCCGCTCCCGGCGACCTTGTCGTCGCCGCCGACGCGGGCTATCGGATCTGCCGGGGGGAGGGGATCGTGCCGGACCTG
>VSMY01000092.1 GCA_009773995.1 Oscillibacter sp.
CGGACGGTGATCTTCCGGTGAGTTGGTGCATTAGACACGTTGGTTGTATTTGATACCAACAGGTCCGCGTCGGCAGCGGAGTCCAAAGCCACGTCCAGGGCGGTAGTACTACCACTCAGGTCAATGTTATCCTTGGCCGTCAGGGTCACGGTGATGACATCGTCCTTCTCAAGGTAGTCGCCGGCAGACACAGTCTCGCCGTCAGCGTCCGTGTAAGCCACAGCAAAGAGGCTGGAAGCGTCAGTCACAGCGCCAAAAGCAACCTTAGCGGCGCAGGCGGCCTTGTAGGTCGCGCCAGGCTTGACAACACCGGTCAGGGCAGCAGTCTCGTAGTAGGTTACAGTGCCGTCGATCTGGGTCTCCTTGGCAATCTGAGTCATGCTAAGGTCAGCTCCCATCCTGGCAGTCGCCGCCACAACTTTCTCCGTAACATCGGTACCGTCATCAACCTTGACGAGGACCTTGGTGTTAGCCGCAGCGGTCTCGTCGAAGGTCACGGTAACCGTACCCATGGGGATGCCCCAGATGCCGTTGTTGACATAGACGGGCGTACCCAGAGGATTCTCGCCGGGATTGGCCTCGTTGTAGTACTCAATCGCCTCTTCAAGCTGAGTCTTCGTATCAGCCCGCACGCCAGTCTGGAAGAACGGGAAGTCGAAGTCAAGGCCGCTCAGGGTAACCTGGTTGGCAACCGTATTGTTCCACTCAGTGTCGGTATAACCGGTGGCGTCCTCGTGGGCCAGGGCAACGCTGTTCTGGTAGGCAGCCGCAGTCAGAGGATCAGCAACCGTAAAGGTGTAAGTTGCGGTGGAGTCATCCGCGGCGGTCACCGTGACAACGATGCTGTCGTTGGCTTTCAGCTCAGTGGTGGAACCATTTTCAATCACCGTGCCGTTCAGCTTGATCTCCATTTCGTCACCATTGTGGGTGAAGCGGATGGGAGCGTCTCCCTTAGCAGCCTTCTCGGTCAGAGTAATGGTCGTGGTTCCGCCAGCGGCGGGGATGGTAAAGTCAGCGCTGGTGCCACCCTTCAGGCCCTTAATGGAAGCGCTCTGCAGAGCCTTCAGGGTCGGGGTAACGGTGTCCTTAGCGTCAAACCAGCGGGTGATGATCACCATGGCAACGCGGCGGAAGCCGTCGGTGTCGGGGTTGTCGTTGACGACCAGCTGGACCTCGGCCTTCTGCTGACGGTAGTCCTTCACCTCATTGGTGGAGGGATCGGTGAACATGAAGGTCTTCAGGTCGTCGAAGCTGTCGACGTCGTTTCCGGTCAGGTCGACGAAGGCGGCCTTCCGCAGGCTGACAACATCGGTCTCGTCGCCGACGCCCAGGTCGGCAACAAGAGTGCCGTCCTTGATGTTGGGAGCCAGCTCCAGAGCGTCATGATCCTTGCCGGAACCCACCTGGCTGTAAGTCTCCAGCTTCACAAGGCTCGCGTTCACGTTCACGATTTCCTTGATGTCGGCCTGGAAGGTGGAGGTGGTGCGCTGGGTGAAGTCGTTGCGCTGGCGCAGGGTGTAGAACTCATCATGCTCCGCATGCTCGGTCTTGACGTAGGAAGCGAAGTCGCCTCTGACCAGCCGGTCATAGGAGTAGATGGTCTCTTCCTCACGGACGCCGTCCGCGGTGTTCATAGCAACGGTGTACTTATAGACCATCTTGCCGGTGGAGTCATAGTGAGCGCCGCCGGGCATATCCCGGACATACAGCATGGAAGCGCTGTCGGCCTCGTTGCTCTCCTGCTTGATGACCACGGCCTTGATGGCTCCCTTGCTGGTCACGGCAGCCTGAGCCGCATTGTAGTCATCCACCTGGTAGGCAATTTTGTCGTCCGCAATGGGGTCGCCATCCTCGGTCTCATTGGGGATCACGCCCTTGGCGGTGGTGCGCAGTTCCTTGTTTTCAACGGTCTTGACCTCGGACTTGACCTCGATGGACTCAACCTCGTTGTCAACGTCAAAGGTGACATAGATGAACTTTACTCCCTTGTCAATGAACAGGGCGCTGTCGTCGCCGTAGTCGCGCAGGTCGACCTTGACGTTGCTCGCCTTGATCTTGTAAGGATCTCCGGTGTTGGCGTCCACGCCGGTGAAGACGTTGTACACGCCGCTCTCACTGATGATCCAGTCATACAGGTTGCTGCGGGAGGTGCTCTCATACTTCACCAGATCACCGGGACGGAAGCCGGTGGCGTTCTTGTCGAAGTTGGGGCCCAGGTTCAGCTCCACAGCCTCGCCGGAGATGTCCCAGCCGGTGACGACGGTCACGATGCGGCCGTTCTCCACGTTGGAGCGGAAGGAACCGATGACCATCCACTCGGAGGTGGAGCCCACGTCCTCAGCCAGCAGGGCATAGCCGTGCTTGTCGAGGGTCAGGGTGACGTCCTTCTTGGTAACCTTGATCTTGTCCCCGTCGATTTCGGACATGTCCTTGTTCCACAGGGAGATGCTGTACTCGGTGCCGCCCACGGTCAGGGAGACGGCGTTTTTGTCCTTGTTGGTGGGGCCGTAGTCCTTCACGCCGGTCAGGGAGCCGGACACGGTCTCGGGCTCATAAGCCTCGGCAACCTCGAAGTCCTTGCCGTCATGGTCGGCGTCCACGGGGATGACCACCACGCTGTCGCCGGCCTTCAGATCCTTCAGGGCGGCATAGGCGGCGTCCTCAGCCTGAACATTGGCGACCTTCACGTCGATGGGATTCTGGTTGAAGCCGGGGAAGTTCTTGTCGCCGTCGTCGGGATCCTGCTTCTCCAGGGAGACATAGTCGGAACCGATCTTCTTGACCTCCATCAGCTGGCTCTTGACCACCACGACGTCGGTGATGAAGTCGGCCTCATCCTCGGAGACATAGACCTCGACGACAGTGCCGTTGTCGGTCAGATCGGAGATGTTGGAGATCTTCGCGTCCTTGCCGGAAGCAATCAGATCTTCGTTGTTGGTCTCGGGGCAGCTGGGACCCCACACAAGCTTCTTGCCGGACTCGGTGAGGGTATACTCAGTACCGTTCACCCAGAAATGGGTTTCACCGTGCTCCTCAGAGTCCAGGGTATAGCCGCTCAGGCCGGTGGCCCGGTTCTTCACGGCGTCGGACTTATCGGAATAAGCCATCTGCTTGTCGAAGGTGAAGTCGGGGGCGATGGGGAAGGTGCCGATGGTGACCTTCTTGTAGCTCCAGACGTTGGAGGGACGGCCGAAATCGTCCTTGGCGTCCTCATGGTCGTCGTCCAGGCGCAGGTCCTTGAAGTGCTCCTCACCGAACTCCACGGTCCAGTGATCGTCCTTAGCGTTGCCCTGGGTGGGAGCTTTCCGGTTGTCGATGTTCGCCGCGTAGGCCTGGTTGCTGGTCACATAAGTACGGGTTTTGTCGCCGACAATGGCGGCGTCTCCGGTGGTGATGGTGAAACCGCCGGTATACTCGACCATGGTGGCCTTCAGGGTGTTCAGAGCCAACTGGCAGGCCTCCTCGCGGTTGACCGCGTCGGCGCCCTGGAAGCTCAGGCGATTGAACAGGCCGGCCATGTTGCCCAGGCGGGCCACGTTCATGGTCCAGCCGGTGCCGGTGAAGTTCTCAAGATCGCTCTTGTAGCCGACGGCGCCCAGCAGCATCTTGGCAAAGGCGTAGCCGGTCAGGGAGTTGGCGGGCTTGAAGGTGCCGTCGCCGTAGCCGCTGATGTAGCCGGCGGTCTTGCAGTAGCCGATGACGCCCGCGAAGGTGTGGCCGGCGGGAACGTCGGGATAGGGGCTCTGGTCGTTGGGCAGGGCGGAGGCAGCCTCGGGGCCGATCATCAGGGAGACGATGATCTTGGCGGCCGCGCCGCGGGTCAGCTCCTTCTCGGGAGAGAAGCTGCCGTCCTCATAGCCGGTGATAATGCCGATCCGGTTCAGAACCGCAACGGCTTCCTCGTACTGGATCTCATCCTTGTCGGTGAGGTCCTTGTACTCGGTGGCCCCGGCGCTGATGGTGACCAGAGACATGGTCATAACCAGTGCGAGGACCAGGGATAAGAACTTCTTCATGGATTTTCATCCTCCTTGTTTTGCGGCGGGAAGTTCACCGCCGTTATTTGCGGGCCGGGACGCGTCGGCTTTTCCGGCGCACATACAGTGGCTAGCCGTGCCCGTATCTACTCCGGGACTGCCGCCTCATCCGTGCCGCATGATGAATATAACACAGCGATTTTCTAAAATCAATATGATATCTATAGTTGTAACATAACAGTAACAAAGCATCCTCCCGTTTCCACCTCTTCTTTTTGCTCTATTTTTTCTCATTTTATGGAATATAAAATTGATTTAGTTTTATTTCCCGTCCGTTTATAAGTCTATATCCGTATATTTTTTTATTTTATATGTGTAACTTAAATCCATCCATCTCCCGCGCACCCTTCGGAATTGGCGGCGGTCACACCGCTCCTCTATTAAAATATACGGCGCCTCCTTTTTCTAAGCCACATCCCTCCCCACGCAAAAATACGGATTGACTTGCCGCCGGAGGGCGTAGTATGATAAATACAAATTTTCGCAAACGTTTGAGCGGAGACGTTTGAAAGGAGGTCCGGCATGAAAACCATTCTCGGCTATCTCCGCCCCCACGCCCCGCGGGTAGCAGTGGGGGTAACGGTGAAATTCACCGCCGCCGTACTGGAGCTTCTGCTGCCCTTGCTGCTGGCCCACATCATCGACGACTGCGTCCCTGCCCGGGACCTGCCCGCCGTCTGGCGGGCGGGGGGCCTGATGCTGATGATGGCCTTCGGCGCGGCCCTCTGCAACATTACGGCGAACCGCATGGCGGCCTGGGTGTCCATGGACATGACGCGGCAGCTCCGCCGGGACCTCTACCAGCGGACGCTGTTCCTCTCCCAGGCCCAGCTGGAACAATTCACCATTTCTTCCATTGTCTCCCGGCTGACCAACGACACATACAATGTCCACCAGATGTTTGATAAAATTCAGCGAGGCGGCATCCGGGCCCCTATGCTGGTTCTGGGCGGACTGGTCCTGACCTTTTTCCAAGCTCCGCCCCTGGCCTTCGTGCAGCTCGCGGTTTGCTCCGCCACGTTTTTCGCCATCTGGCTGGTAACCCGCCGAGGCATTCCCCGGTATACGCGGGCCCAGGAGGCGGTAGACACCGTGGTCCGCATTCTCCGGGAGAATGCCTCCGGGGTCCGCGTCGTCAAGGCTTTGGCCTGCCAGGGTCGGGAAAGAGAACGCTTCACCGCCGCCAGCCGGGCCTCTATGGAGGCCGAACAGACCGCGGGCCGCATCATGGCCGCCGCCAATCCCCTGGCGGATTTCCTTCTGAACCTGGGGCTGGTGCTGGTCGTGCTGGCGGGAGCCTTGCTGGTAGACCGGGGGCGGATGGCCTCCGGCCAGATTGTCGCCTTCCTTTCTTATTTTACGTTGATCCAAACCGCCACTCTGGGCCTGGCGAAGCTCTTTGTCAAATTCAGCAAAGGCGTGGCCTCCGCCCGGCGGATCGAGGAAGTTCTCCTGGCCCCGGAGGGCCAGCGGGTTCGCGCCCCTGAAAACGCGGGCCTTCAGGGCCCGGAACTGGGTATGGAGAACGTGTCCTTTTCCTACCTGGGGGTAGAAAAGGATCTGGACGACGCTTCATTTACATTAAATAAAGGAGAAACACTGGGCATCCTGGGCCCCACCGGTTCCGGAAAGACCACCCTGATTTCTTTGCTCCTCCGCCTTTACGACGCGGACGGCGGCATCGTCTGGCTGGGAGGGCGGGACGTCTCCACGCTCAGCCGGGAGGATTTGCGGGGCCGCTTCGGCGTGGTTTTCCAGAATGAAGCTTTGCTGAACGACAGTGTCTACGAAAACATCTCCTTCCTCCGGGGTCTCCCTCGGGAGGACGTGACCGCCGCCGCCAAGACCGCCCAAGCCTGGGAATTCATTGAACATCTGCCCGAAGGGCTGGACGCCAAGCTGGATATCCGGGGCGCCAACCTCTCCGGAGGCCAGCGCCAACGGCTGCTCATCGCCCGGGCCTTGGCGGCCCGCCCCGGCATCTTGATTTTGGACAGTGCCGACAGCGCCCTGGACTACCGCACCGCTGCCGCACTTCATGCCGCCATTCGCCGGGACTTTCCCGGTGTAACGCAGGTCATCATCTCCGAGCGGGTGGCCTCCCTCCGGGACGCGGACCGCATCCTGGTGCTGGAAGACGGCGTGATTGCCGCCCAGGGAACACACAACGAGCTCCTGGAAACCTGCGGGCGCTATCGCCGCATGGCGGAGCTCCAGATGGGAGGGCCGATATGAAAAGGAACGTATTGGTCCGCCTGGGCCGTTTTCTCCGTCCCTACGGCTTTCAGTTCCTGCTTCTGCTGGTCCTGCTGCTGGCGGGAAATCTGCTGTCTCTGGCAGCCCCCCTGCTCTCCGGCCGGGCGGTGGACGCCGTGGGCGTCCGGGCGGGAGGCGTGGACTTCTCCGGCGTGTTCCGGAACTGCGCCGGGATGCTGGGCTGCTACGCCCTGTCTTCCTTATTAAATTACTTTGTCTCCTCCCGGCTTATCCGGACGGCGCAAGCCGTTTCCCACGACCTGCGCAAGGCCGCCTTCGACCACATGAGCGACCTGCCGGTGGACTACTTTGACACGCACCCCTCCGGGGACCTCATCAGCCGGATCTGCTATGACGTGGACACCGTCAACGCCACCCTCTCCACGGACCTTCTGCAATTGGGCACCAGCGTCTTCACCGTGGCCGGGTCCTTCGGGATGCTTCTGCTCCTCTCCCCCCGGCTGACCCTGGTGTTCTTCGTCACCGTCCCCCTGTCGGTAATCCTGACGCGTTTTCAGATGAAGCGCATCCATCCTCTTTTCCGCCTCCGCTCCAAGGAGCTGGGGGCCCTGAACGGCTTTGCCGAGGAGCGGATGGGCTGCCGCCGGTCCATCCGGACCTACGGCGTGGAGAAGGAGGACCTGGGTCTCTTTGACCAGCGCAACGACGCGGCCTCCAAGGCCTACTACGACGCGGACCGGGCCAGTTCCTCCCTGGGGCCCTCGGTGAACTTCGTCAACAACATCTCTCTTACCTTCGTAAGCGTTTTCGGAGCCCTGCTGTACTTGGGCGGCGGACTGTCCCTGGGGAGCCTCTCCTCCTTCGTCCTATACTCCCGGAAGTTCTCCGGTCCCATCCGTGAGGCGGCGAACCTCCTGGCGGAACTTCAGGCCAGCGCCGCCGCCGCCGAGCGGGTGATGGATTTGCTGGATGAGAATCCGGAACCGGCGGACCCGCCGGAGGCCCTCTCCGTGGAACACCTGAAAGGTGACATCCGTTTCGACCATGTGACCTTTGGCTACAATCCCGCCCGGCCCGTCCTCCGGGACTTCACCGCCTACATCCCGGCGGGGAGCCTGGCCGCCGTGGTCGGGCCCACCGGGGCGGGGAAGACCACCCTGGTCTCCCTCCTCCTCCGGTTCTACCGGCCCCAGAGCGGGCGCATCGTCATAGACGGCGTCCCCCTGGACGCCTACAGCCGGGACGGTCTTCGCCGCCGCCTGGCCCTGGTGCTTCAGGACACCTGGCTTTTCGGCGGCACCATCGCGGAAAACATCGCCTACGGCGCTCCCGGGGCAAGCCGGGAACAGATTGTAGAAGCCGCCAAGGCCGCCCGCATCCATCGCTTCATCTCCTCCCTCCCCCTGGGCTATGACACCGTCCTCACCGACGAGGGCGTCTCCAAAGGTCAAAAGCAGCTTCTGGCCATCGCCCGGTGCCTTCTCACCGACGCGGACGTGGTCATCCTGGACGAGGCCACCAGCAACGTGGACACGGAGACCGAGGGGGAGATCAGCCTGGCCATGGAACGGCTCCGCCAAGGGCGGACCTGTTTCGTCATCGCCCACCGGCTGGCCACCATCCGGGGGGCGGACCGCATCCTGGTACTGGACCAGGGGGGTGCGGCCGAGCAGGGGACCCATCAGCAGCTGCTGGACGCCGGAGGCGTTTACGCCCAGCTCTACGCCGCTCAATTTCAATCGTAAACCATGGCAAACAGCGGCGAAAACGTATCCGCAATTTCAGAAATCCCCTCAAAAAGCAATTGACAAAATAGCAAAAATAGGTGCCGCCTATTTGTTCAAATTGTAAACAAACCGTGAAAACAAACAAAAAACCCTCCCTAAAATCGGGAGGCTGACAATTGACAAACCCACTCGGGATTCTTTATAATGAACCCAGGAAGTCGCAAACGTTTGCGCAAAGCGGACGCATTTCCGCCCCGTGCAGACGGCCCTGGGCGTGACCGGATGGGAGGACTCGATCGCTCAGGAAGTTCCCGGCAGTTATCAGAAAGAGGTGTTATCGTGTCAAATGCAGTAACCGTGACCAAGGAAAGACCCCCCAGAAAGAAACTGACGGCACGTCGGTTGAAGAACCTGATCCTGAACGTGCTCAAAAACCCCTTCAACATGGTCGTGCTGGTCAGCCTGATCGTGTTGTTCTGCCTGATCGTTATTCCCCTGCTGACCATGATTAAGTCCACCTTTACCCTGGCCCAAGGCGAGCTGCGCCGCGTGGACGGCAAGGTGGGCGACTTCACGCTCTACTATTGGCAGTACATGCTGACCAGCAACATGTCCAAGGCCGTGCTGTGGGAGCCCCTGCTGCACTCTTTCGTCTGCGGTTTCTTCACCACGCTGATCTCCGTGCCCCTGGGCTCGGTGCTGGCCTGGCTGATGATCCGCACCGACCTCCCCGGCAAGAAGGTTCTGGGCATCCTGATCACCGTGCCCTACATGATTCCCTCCTGGACCAAGGCCATCGCCTGGCTGGCGGTGTTCCGGACGCCCACAAGCGGCGCGAACGGATTCCTGACCGGTATGGGCATACCGATTCCCGACTGGCTGGCCTACGGGCCCACGGCCATCGTGCTGTGCATGTCCATGCACTACTACGCGTTCTCCTACATCCAGGTCTCCGGCGCTCTCCGCTCCATCAACTCGGAGCTGGAGGAAATGGGTGAGATTCAGGGAGCCAATAAGGCCCAGATTCTCCGCTACATCACCCTGCCGCTGATTCTTCCCTCCGTGCTCTCCGCCCTGGTCATGACCGTGTCCAAGTCCATCGGCACTTACGGCGTGGCGGCTAACCTGGGCAACCGCATCGGCTACTACACCCTGGCCACCCGCATGCGCGTCTACATTGACCAGGGCCCCCGCGGCGTGGGTTACGCCATGTCCATCGTCCTGGTCGGCCTGGCGGCTCTGATCCTGATGAGCAACCAGAAAGCCATCGGCGTCCGCAAATCCTATGCCACCGTCGGCGGCAAGGGCGGCCGCAGCACTCTGATGCCTCTGGGCGCCGCCAAAAAGCCCATGATGGCGTTCCTGGGTGTTTTCCTGTTCCTGGCCATGGTCATGCCCTTCTTCGTGTTGATTATGGAGACCTTCCAGGTCACTACCGGCGCGGGCTACGGACCCGAGAACCTGACCCTTTACAACTGGATCGGCGAAGCCGGTACTGCTGAAAAGTACACCAACTATGAGGGCATCTTCCGCAATCCCGAGTTCTTCAGCGCTCTGTGGAACACCGTCCGCCTGACCATCATCACCTCCCTCATCACCGCTTTCTGCGGCCAGTTCCTGGGCTACATCAGCTCCCGCGGCCGCGGCAAGTGGTACGGCAACCTCACCGAGCAGCTGGTGTTCGTTCCCTATCTGATGAGCGGCGTGGCGTTCTCCACCATGTACTTCTCCATGTTCAGCATCCCCCACCTGGGCGGGCTGATTCCCTCCCTGTACGGCACCTTCACCTTGATCGTTCTCACCTCCGTGGTCAAGCACTTCCCCTTCGCCAGCCGTTCCGGTACCGCCAACATGCTCTCCATCAGCGTGGAGCTGGAGGAGGCCGCGGACATTGCCGGCGCCAGCTTCTGGAAGCGGATGGCCACCATCATCGTCCCCCTGGCGAAGAACGGCTTCATCTCCGGCCTGATGCTGGTGTTCATCTCCATCGCTAAGGAGCTGGACCTCATCATCATCATGATGACGCCCACCACCCGGACCATGTCCTATCTGGCCTTCACCTACTCCCAGGAAGGCTACGCCCAGATGTCTGACGCCATTTCCGTGTGCGTGCTGCTGTTCATCCTGTTCTGCTACATCTTCGCCAACAAGGTCGCCGGCGCCGATATCGGAAAGAGTTGGTAAGCCAGCGAACCACGGACTTTATATAAGAACAGAAAGGAAACGTGCCATATGAGCCGCATTGAACTGAAAAATATCGACAAATTTTACGGCAACAACCACGTCCTGCGCAACATCAACCTGACCAT
>VSMY01000093.1 GCA_009773995.1 Oscillibacter sp.
CGCCTACTGCATCCACGAGTTCGAGGGGGAGTACGTGCCCTTCCCGGACATCCTCTCTCTCTGCGCGGAGGCCGGACACCCCGACATGGTCTTTGAGTTCGCCTCCACCTCCAAGGTGACGCTGCCCGGGGCGGGCGTCAGCTGCTTTGCCTGCTCCGAGGCCAACATGGCCTACATGGAGAAGCTCCTCACCGCCCAGGTCATCAGCTTCGACAAGGTGAACCAGCAGCGCCATGTGCTCTATCTCAAGGACAAGGCCCACACCCTGGAGCTGATGAAGAGGCACGCCGCCATCATGGGGCCCAAGTTCCGCTGTGTGGTGGATATGCTGGACCGGGAGATCGCCCCGCTGGACATCGCCTCCTGGCGGCGGCCCAAGGGGGGGTACTTCGTCTCCCTCAACGCCATGCCCGGCACGGCGAAGCGCACCCTGGCCCTGTGTAAGGAGGCCGGCGTCACCATGACCGGCGCCGGAGCCACCTTCCCCTACGGGAAGGACCCCCGGGACAGCAACATCCGCATCGCCCCCTCCCTGCCGCCGGTGGAGGAGCTGGAGCAGGCCATGGAGGTATTCTGCGTGTGCCTGAAAATGGCCGCGCTGGAGAAGCTGGGCGTATGAGATACTACGGCAGCGTGTACCGCCCGCCCTCCGAGGCCCGGAGCCTCATCGTCCAGGTGACCTACGGGTGCAGCCACAACACCTGCGCCTTTTGCAGCATGTACAAGGAAAAGCGCTTCGCCCTCCGCCCCCTGGAGGAGGTGCTGGAGGACTTCCGGGTGGCCCGGCAGGTCTACCATCACATCGAGAAGGTCTTCCTGGCGGACGGGGACGCCCTGGTGCGGAAAGCGGAAGAGCTTTACGTCATTCTGGACACGGTGCGGGAGCTGTTCCCGGAGTGCCGCCAGGTGACCAGCTACGCCTCCCCGGCCTCCATCCGCATCCGGACCGAGGAGGAGCTGCGGACCCTCCGGGAGAAGGGGCTGACCATGGTCTACATGGGCCTGGAGTCCGGCAGCGACGAGGTGCTGACCCTCATGCGCAAGGGCCACCCGGCGGCGGAGATCATCGAGATGGGGCAAAAAGTCCGAAATTGCGGCGTTGCCCTGTCCGTCACGGCCATCACGGGCCTGGGCGGGCCGGAGCTGCTGGAGCGCCACGCCCTGGACACCGCCGCCGCGTTCAACGCCATGAACCCGGAGTATATCGGCATGCTGACGCTGATGGTGGAGCCGGGAACGCCCCTCTATGCTTGGGTTCACGAGGGGAAATTCCAGCTCCTGACCCAGCCTCAGGTGCTGGAGGAAACCCGGCTTTTGGTTGAAAACCTGGACAGTCCGGGCAGCGTCTTCCGCATGAACCACGCCAGCAACTACCTGTCCCTGCGGGGGACCTTGAACCGCGACAAGGCCGCCATGCTGGCGGAGATCGACCGGGCGGAAAAGGATCTGACCCGCCTCAAGCCGGAGGCATGGAGAGCGCTTTAAAGGAAAAACGGACTCCCCTTTTCGGGGAGTCCGTTTCTTATCTTGGGAGAGGGAATTACAGGGTGTTCGCCTCGTCCACAACCTTTTTGATGGCCGCGGCGGCGTCTTCGGGGAGCTTGTTGAATCCGCCCTCGTCGGTGTCCAGGTTGGTGACGTAGTTCAGCCGGTCCTGCATGCGGGCCTTGAGCTGGGCCACATATTCCTTGTCGCTCAGGTCGGGCACGAAGCCCTCCCACTTGAAGATCTCGATGTCCTCGAAGGGGCCCCAGGTCTCAAACTTGGCCTTGCCCTCCACTACGGCCTCGAGAATGCCCAGGGTGTCTTCCTTCTGGACCTTTTTGCCCATGAAGTCCCCGGTGTTGATGATATAGCAGGCCACGTTTTTCTCCGCCACCAGCTTCTTGAATTTCTCATAGTCGTTCACCAGCGGATAGGTGCGGAAGGGGTTGGCGTAGGGCTCCACCACCAGGGCGTTGGGGTCCACGCCCTCCTTCAGCCGCTCGGCGCTGGAGCGCTTGGTGGCCAGGGTGGCACCCATGACGGAGGCCAGGGACGCGCCGCTGAGCTTCACGATGGGAGGAATGGTGGGGTCCTTCATGATCCAGAAGATGGCGTTAACGGGGGAGTCAATCTTATCCACCCGGTTGGGGGACCACAGCTTGGACTTGATGGCCCGGCCGTTTCCGTTCCGGACGTCCTCGGTGACCAGGACGATTTTGCCCTCGTCGTCCAGGGTGGCGGAGCAGTTCTGCGCGGTCAGCAGGAACTTGTTGTCCTCGGAGGGAACGGGGTAGTCGGCGGTCTTGTCGAAGTAGGTGGGCTCCAGGGCGATGGAGGCGCAGGTATCGGAGTTGATGATGAAGGCGTCGTCATGCAGCACCTTGATGGAGGGGTATTTCCCGCTGTGCTTGGCATGGGTCAGGGTGGACTTGCCGGAGCCGGAGAGGCCGAAGACCGCCGCCACGTACTTGCTTCCGTCGTCCAGGGTGTATTCCTTCTGTCCGCCGTGGCAGGAAGCGTAGCCGTTCCGGTTGGCGATGGCCCAGGCCAGGGTCAGCGTGCCCTTCTTGTGCTCTCCGAAGTAGCGCATGCCCAGGATGGCTGCGCAGTTGGTGTCCGTGTTGAAGTAGCACAGGCACTTGGGATCGCAGATGTCCTCACGGCCCGGCGCGCCGGTCCACTGGGGATCGGAGAAGATATAGATGTCGGGCTCGGAGCCGCCGCCCACGGGCTTGGACTTCTTGTACATCTTGACGTACTCGTCGGACTGGTACTGGAAGTTCAGCATCCAGTTGTAGAGGAGGTTCTCCTCCCCCTCGGGGATCAGCAGATGGGCCTTGACCATGAACTCGGGATCCAGGCCGATGAAGACCTCGGCGTGGTACATGGTCTTCCAGCGGGTGTCATAGACGGCGTCCATGACGATCTTATCCAGGGCCGTGGTGTCCACGCCGGGCTTTCCGGTAATCCGGCGGGCGGCGGCGTAACGGCCGGTGATGGAGCCGTCGTTGAACAGCAGGACCTTGGCGTCGGGCTCCAGGCCGAACTCCTCGCCCCGGTAGACGGGCATGTCGGTGACCACGGTGCCCGGGGAGTTCTTGGCCATGTCATAGGCCTCCCGGAGGGAGTTGATCTTTACGACGTTGTTGCCGTAGAAGGGGGCCTCGATGATGGAGCGGGTCTTGGAGAACCCGACCTTGCCGGGCCCGATCTCGGTTCTGGGGTAATAGGCTTTCGTAGACATTTCTGTTCCTCCTTTAAGATGTCAAAACGCCTGCGCCGGGTAAGGGGCAGGGCCGCTGGAATTACTAGCTTACTATACCCTGTTTCCCCCAAAAAAGCAAGAGTGAAAATCGCCTTTGTGAAAAAAACGGCAGGTCCGGAGGAGCCTCCGCAAATCTTCCTTGACACCGGCCGCCCGGAGTGGTATATTAAAAACCGACCAACGGTTTGTATGAGGGGAGGACGGCCCTGTGGCGCGGAACAAGTACCCGGAGGAGACCATCCGGAAGATCCTGGACACGGCGGAGCGGCTGTTCATTGAGAAGGGCTACGACCGGGCCTCCCTCCAGGACATCATAGAGGCGACGGGCCTGTCCAAAGGGGCCATCTACCACCACTTCACCTCCAAGGAGGATATTTTCTACTCCGTCTGCGACCGCATCGGCCGGCGGAACGGCGAGGAGCTGGCGGCCGTCCGGGACGATCCCTCCCTGGGCGGCCTGGAGAAGCTGCGGACCATCTTCAAGGTCTCCCTGCACCCGGACAAACAGTCGAAAATGTACTCCATGATGCCCTATCTCATCGACAACCCCAAGTTTCTGGCGGCGGAACTGCAGAGCCTTTTTACGGAGGTCGTGCCGGAATTCCTGGAGCCCATCATCCGCCAGGGCGTGGCCGACGGCTCCATCCGTACGGACCATCCCAAGGAGCTGGCGGAGGCCATGCTGCTGCTGGCCGACGGCTGGGTCAACCCCGTGGTCCAGCCCACCACGCCGGAGGAGCTCCGGGCCCGGTGCGAAATCTACAACCAGCTGTTCTTCCGCTTCGGCATTCCCGAGATGATCGACCAGGAGAGCGTCGAGATGCTGGAGCACTACGCCGGACTGGGCCGGCGCCCGCCCTTGAGCGGGGAAACCCAAGACTGAAAAGAGGCTGCCGCGGGCGGGCAGTTTCTTTTTGGAGATATAAAAACCGACGGTCGGTTTCTAAAGTCTGAAAAAAAAGGAGTCTTTCTATGAACACGAAGCACGCGCCCCTGTTCCGCCGGGACTTCACCCTGGTGGTCCTGGGGCAGATCATCTCCCTCTTCGGCAACGCCATCTTGCGCTTCGCCCTGCCGCTGTATCTCTTGCGGCAGACGGAGTCCCCCGCCCTGTTCGGCGCGGTGGGGGCGGCGGCGTTCATCCCCGCCGTGCTGTGCGCCCCCATCGGCGGCGTGGTGGCGGACCGGGTGAACAAGCGGAACATCATGGTCGTCCTGGATTTCTCCACGGCGGGCCTGATCCTGCTGTTCACCCTCCTGCTGGGCCGGGCGCCCCTGGTTCCGCTGATGGTTGCATGCCTCATGCTGCTCTACGGCATCGCCGGGGCCTACCAGCCGTCGGTCCAGGCCAGCATCCCCCTTCTGGCGGGGCCGGAGCAGCTCACCAGCGCCAACGCGGTCATCAACATGGTGCAGACCCTGTCCGCCCTGCTGGGGCCGGTCATCGGCGGCGTGCTCTTCGGGGCCTTCGGCCTCCGGCCCATTCTGTGGGTGGGCACGGCATGCTTCTTCCTCTCCGCCGTCATGGAGCTCTTCATCCGCATCCCCCACAGTCCCCGGGCGGCGGCGGGGAGCGTATTGTCCACGGTCCGGCGGGACCTGGGGGAGAGCTGGCGCTTCATCCGCCGGGAGCGCCCGGTGTTCCTCTCCGTCATGCTGGTGCTGGCCCTGTTCAACCTGGTGCTGTCCGCCGCCCTGGTGGTGGGCATCCCCGTGGCGGTGGTCCAGACCCTGGGCATGAGCGACCGCCGTTTAGGGCTTACCCAGGGGGCCATGGGCCTGGGCGGATTATTTGGCGGCGTGCTGGCGGCGCTTTTGGGCCCCCGGCTCCGGCTCCGGCGGGGGAGCGCCGTGCTCCTGGCCGCCGGCCTCACGGCGGCGGGCATGGGGGCGGTGCTGCTGCCGGGGGTTCCTTCGTCCTTGGGCTGGTGGGGCGTAACGGCCATGAGCTTCGCCGTCATGGTGCTCTCCACCCTGCTGGTGGTGGTGCTCAGCGCCGCCGTCCAGGCTCAGACGCCCCCGGACCTGCTGGGAAAGGTGATGGCCTTCATCATGGCGGTGTCCAACTGCGCCGCCCCCCTGGGCCAGGCGGCCTATGGAGCGTTGTTCGAGTCCTGCCCGGCCTGGGCCGTTCTGCTGGGGGCGGCGGGGGCCGCGGCCCTGGCGGCGCTCTGGTCCAGGGGCGTGTTCCGGGAGCTGGACGGCGTTTAGCCGCCCCGGAGTTCCCGCTCCTTCCGGGCCAGGCCCTGGTCATAGTTCTCGATCTTCTGGTCCAGCCGGTCCAGGGACTTCCGCATGTCCTCCATCCGCTCCCGGAGCTGCCGCCGCTGCTCCACCAGCAGGGCCTTCCGGGCCTCCAGGGTCTCCTCCCCCTGCTGGAACAGGCGGCAGTACTCCGTCAGCGCCTCGATGCCCACCCCGGCGGAGCGCATGCACTTGATGAGCTCCACCCAGCCCAGGGAGGCCCCGTCGTAGTCCCGGACGCCGCCCGCGGTCCGGGGCACCGGCGGGATCAGGCCCACCCGCTCATAGTACCGGAGGGTGTCGGTGGAAAGGCCGTACCGCTCGCTCACTTCCCGAATCGTCATCTCTCTGCCTCCTTGCGCGTCTCTTTTCTCTCAGCATAGCACTTAGAGCGGACTCCAAGTCAAGGCTTTTTTCCGAAAAATCCCCGCCGGACGGGCTTTCGACAGGCTTGGTGTTTGACGGACGGGGAAAAATCTGTTAAGATAGGAGAACAACGCCGACCATAAAAGGAGCTGAACCATATGAAACGACTGCAACGGGTCCTGTCCTGCCTCCTGCTGTGCGCCCTGCTGGCGGGCATGTTCACCGTCCCCGCCTCCGCCCTCTCCGACGTGCCGGAGGACTTCTGGGCAAAAGAGGACATCGACCGCTGCGTGACCCTGCGCTACTTCTATCCCGAGGCCGACGGCAGCTTCGGCGTGGGAAAGGAGATGTCCCGGGCCGAGTTCGTCGTGGTGCTGTGCCGCGCCATGGGCTGGAAGCCCACCTCTCCCGCCCGGGCTGTCTACGACGACGTGTCCGAAAAAGCCTGGTACGCCGGCGCGCTGGAAATCGCCTACCACCAGGGAGCCATCACCAGCCAGGACGGCAATTTCCGTCCCGACGACCTCATCACCCGCAGCGAGGCCGCCTCCATGCTGGTCCGGGCCCTGGGCTACGGCAGCCTGGCCGGGCTGATTCAGGACATGTCCCTGCCCTTCCGGGACGTGAAGGCCAACAACGGTTACATCGTCATGGCCTACGGCCTGGGGCTGATGGACGGGACGTCGGTCACCAGCTTTTCCCCCAACGGCCGCGTCACCCGGGAACAGGCCGCCGCCATTTTGATGCGCCTCTATGACAAGCTCCATGACTCCACCGCCAGCCGCATCGGCATCGCCGTGTCGTCCGAGGAACTGCCGGAGCTGAAGGGCTATGAGGCCGTAGGCGTAGCGGCCGCCAAGCTGGCCTATAACGGCGATCCCCAGATTGCCCCCGCTATGGATAAATCGGAGGCCCAGGCCGTCCAGGCCGCCGCTTCCGCCGCCGGGGCCAGGGCCCTGCTCTACGTCACCGGAAACGACTATCACATCCGGGAGGGCGACGAGGAGAAGCTGGCGGCCGTGATGTTCCAGGCCGTGGAGGAAGGGGGCTATGACGGCCTCTTCCTGGAGGTCTCCGGCCTCACCACCGTCACGCAGCGGGACGTGCTCACCGCCGCGGTCCGGTCTCTCCGGGAAAAGCTGGGAGAGAGGCCGCTGTACATCGGGGCGGAAGCCCCCTCCTGGAAGGGCGCCATCTTCGGCTATGACTACGCCGCCCTGGGCGAGGCCGCGGACCGGCTGGTCCTCCGCTTTGACTACAAAAAGGAGACCGCCGCCGGGCGGACCGTGGCCCCCCTGGAACCCCTGGAGCAGATTTATTACGCCCTGAACCGCCTCCGGGGCGTGGTGGACGCCGACAAGCTGGCGCTGATCCTCACCTCCACCGGCTCCGTCTGGGAGGGCCGGGAGCCCGAGTCCCTCACCGGAAAGGAAATCACGAATCTGGCGGCGGAGCGGACCACCCGGAGCCATTACTCCGACCGCTACGCCTGCGCTTACCTGGTCCGGGAGACGGGCCCCGACGTCTGGTATCTCAACGGCCAGGCCATCAAAGAGCGCACCCAGCTGGCCCGCCTCTTCGGCGGCGGGCACCTCTGCCTCTCGGACCTGAACCACGCCCTGCCGGAAACCCTGGCGGCCATGCCCTAAATGTCCCATAGACACGCCAAGCCCCCGTCCAACGGACGGGGGCTTGTAAATTCAACGCGAAAGCGCTTACAGGAATTTCTGCATTCCCTCGGTGGCGGCGGCGGGGTCGGCGCTGATGGTGACGGTGAACTTGATGTTGTTCCGCTCTCCAAAGCTGTCCAGCCAGCTCAGGAAGGTCTCGGTCTCCCCGTCCACGTCTTTGCCCACGATTTTGCAGAAGTTGTCGATGAACATGTGGGAGATATCGTAGTTCCCCGCGTGGAGGCCGCTGATAAAGCCCTGGAGCAGGTCGTAGCCGTTGAGTTTGTATTCATGCGCGTCGATCAGGCGGATGTGATAGTGGATATCGTAGGTCATGTTTCGGTTGGCCTCGATGCAGACTACGTTTCCGGGTTCGTCTTTCGCCGCGTTGTTGATTAATTCGATGAGCTGCTTGGTTTTGCCGGAACCTTTCATGCCCATAATCAATCTAACCATAGTAAAACACTCCTGTCATTTTAAATTGCTGTGGCCTTGTGTTTTAAGGATACCACACTTCCCCGGAAAAAACAATCCATAAAACCAAATTTGCCAATTGTTCACAGACTGGGCTCCGCCCAGTCTGTGAATAAGTTTTTCAGCTCGCTGAAAAACTTTTGATCCAAATGGTGAGGGAAACCCCTCCTGGGTTTCCCTCACACTCCCTTCCTTCCCGTTGAAGAGAGTCTTGCTTCTGGTCTCTTTATCCCGCCAGGCAGGCGGTTTTCAGCAGGCGCAGGAGCATCTGGCCGTAGGTCACCCGGGGGACCTCCTCCCCCGCCAGCAGGGGGATCTCCGCCACGACCTCCTCCCCGGAGGTGACGGTGAGGGTCCCCAGCCGGTCCCCCAGGGCCACGGGGGCGGGGACGGATTCCTCCAGCGTCACGGACTGGGCGAGGTTTCCGGCCTTGGCCTTCTCCAGCAGCAGCGTGCTCCCCTCGCCGGGCACCGGCTGGACCGTAGCCTGGGCTCCCAGCTCCACCAGGACGGGGGGCAGGGCCTGGTCCGGGACGATCTTCCGCAGGGCGTAGGAGGCAAAGCCGTGGCTCAGCAGGGCCTGGGCGTCCTCGAACCGCTGGGCGGAGGTGGCCCCCTTCATGATGACGGCGATGAGCTCCATGCCCTCCCGCTCCGCCGTGGCGGAGAGGCAGTAGAGGGCACTGTCGGTGGACCCGGTCTTGAGACCCGTGGCCCCCTCGTAGAACCGGACCAGGCGGTTGGTATTCACCAGCTGGCTCTCCCCGTTCCGCAGGGTGTCCATCCAGATGGTGGTGTACTGCCGGATGTCCGGGTGGTTCAAAATCAGCTCCCGGCTCATCAGGGCGATGTCATAGGCGGAGGTGACGTGGCCCGCCGCCGGGAGGCCCGTGGCGTTTTTAAAGGTGGTGTCCTTCATGCCCAGCTCCGCCGCCCGCTGGTTCATCCGCTCCACAAAGGCGTCCTCGCTGCCCGCCACCGTCTCCGCCAGGGCCACGGCGCAGTCGTTGGCGGAGACCACGCAGACGGCCTTCAGCATGTCGCTGACGCTGAGCTGCTCGTGCTCCTTCAGCCAGATCTGGGACCCGCCCATGGAACAGGCGTGGGCGGAGGCCGTCACCATGTCGTCGTAGCTCAGCTGTCCGCCGTCGATGGCCTCCATGGTCAAAAGCAGCGTCATCACCTTGGTGACGCTGGCGGGCTCCAGCTGCTTATGTTCGTCCTTGGCGAAGAGGACGGTTCCCGTCTCCTTCTCCATCAAAATGGCCGACGGCGCAGACACCTCCACCGCCCGGACGCTGCCGGTCAGCAGCAGCGCGGCGCACAGCAGCGCGATTCCCCTTTTTTTCATGATGCTCCCCCTTTTGCTTGTACTCGTCGGTTAAGCCTATGAGGCAAAGAGGACATTCATACGTTGTCCTGGGACAAAACCCTTTGACCGGGGCGGAAAAATGTGCTATGCTGGTCCTATCTTATGATGAAGAAAGAGGGGATCCCTATGCCGTCTCCCATTCCCTTCGGCACGATGCCCGACGGCGCCCTGGTCACCAATCACACGCTGGCCGCCGGGGACCTGTCCTGCGACGTCATCACCTTCGGCGGTTCTCTCCGCTCCCTCCGGGTTCCGGACCGGACGGGAAAGCCTGTGGACGTGCTCCTGGGCTTCGACGCGCTGGAGCCCTACCGGACCCACGGCAAGTCCATGGGGGCCCTGGTGGGCCGCTACGCCAACCGCATCGGCGGGGCGAACTTCGCGCTGAACGGCCAAACCTATCCGCTGGCCGCCAATGACCACGAGGTCAACCACCTCCACGGCGGCCCGACAGGCTTCAACCAGCGGGTCTGGACCGTGGAGAACGAGACGGACCGCAGCCTGACCCTGTTTCTGCTCAGCCCCGACGGGGACGAGGGCTATCCCGGAAACCTCAAGGTCTGGGTGACCTACACCCTGACGGAAGAGGGCTTGACCATCGACTACCGGGCGGAGTCCGACCGGGACACCATCTGCAATCTGACGAATCACGCCTACTTCAACCTCTCCGGCCACGACAGCGGCCCGGTCCTGGACCAAACCATCCAAATCCCGGCGGACTTCTATACCCCCACGGACCCCCTGTCC
>VSMY01000094.1 GCA_009773995.1 Oscillibacter sp.
CCCTTAAGGGGCTTCGTCCGTATCAGGCCCTTCTAGGGCCTACTCAAGCCTCCGGCTTAGCCGGAGGTTTTGACTTTCTTGACAAAAAAGATGCGGCAGCAAAGCTTTACAATATATGGGTGGGACGCTGCATATTGCTATTTTTCGTCTTTCTTTTTGCTGCTCATTATACCTTTTAAATTCTCTAAAACAACCCCCAAAATATATTCGGGCGCAAATACTATGCTAGCTTTCCAGCTCCTTTAGGATTTTAAATCGCTTTCCCTTCGCATCAATCAGTCCCAGCCGGCGGAGCTTTCCGATTTCCACAGACAACCCGCTTCGGTCCACCCCGAGGTAGTCCGCCAGTTCCTGCCGGTTATACGGAATCTCAAAGCAGCCGCTGCGAGACCGCTTTGCCTGCTGTAAGAGATATGTCACCAATTTTTCCCGTGTAGAGCGCTTTGAGGTTACCTCAATCTTTTGATGGAAAACCAGATTCTTCGCGGCAACCACCTTCAACAGATTCAAAAGCATCCTCTGGTGAAACGCGCAGGCGCTGGTGCAGGTGTTTACAATCCTCGCACAGTCAATCAGCATAACCCACGCCGGTTCCGCCGCGACGGCGCTGACGGGGACTGAGATCGCTCCGGCGCAGGCGAAGGACTCTCCAAATAGTTCCGCCGACCCGACCCCGGCGACGATGCTCCGATTTCCAAAATAATTGACCTGTACGATCTGAACCACCCCGCTGAGGACAATTCCTACGTATTTGGCTGGTTCTCCTTCCGCGATGATGGTCTCCCCTTTGCCGTACAGGGAGGTTTTTGTCCCGAGGCATCGAAGCACGGCTCCAATATCCTCCGGCGCAATTCCCTCAAAGAGAGGGCAGTCCCCCAGCGCTTCCAGAAAATTCTCCATAAATTCACCTCGGCCGTTGAAATTTCAACATACATTCCATTGCCAGTGTACGATAATAGGAGCGGAAAGTCAACCGGAGGCGCACAAGGATTTTACAGGGAGGTTTTGACATGAAGCCACACATCAGACTCACATTGGTGGAAAAACGCGGGGACAGCGGCTGCCACCGCGGCCACAAAATCGGGGATGTCTTTGACTACGACACAGACCGGGGAAAGCTCTGTCCGATGGCTATGCACGTTGCCTTTCCCTACATTGATATCCTGCGCTACGGAGGGATGCCGCCCAAGGCGAAAAACGGCGAGATCCGTTTTTGCTGCCCTGACAGCGACGTTATCAATGTTTTCAAAATTGAAGTGGAGGACGCTACGTGATTCGGAAAATCATTAAAATCGACGAAGAGAAGTGCAATGGCTGCGGAGCCTGTGCCGCCGCCTGCCACGAGGGCGCTATCGAAATGATGGACGGAAAGGCCCGGCTCACCCGGGAAGACTACTGCGTCGGCCTGGGTGATTGTCTGCCCTCCTGCCCCACCGGCGCGATCACCTTTGAAGAGCGGGAGGCCCTCGCCTATGACCACGCGGCTGTCCTGGCCGCGAAAGGCAAGACCGCGCCGTTCCAGGGCTGTCCCGGTGCGCAGGCGGCGGCAATAGAAAGGGAAGCTGTTCCCGTCCAGGTTTCTCCCGTCTCCAGCCAGCTCGCACAATGGCCGGTACAGATCAAGCTGGTTCCCGTGCGAGCACCTTATTTCAACGGGGCGAAGCTGCTGGTGGCCGCAGACTGCACGGCCTACGCCTATGGCAACTTTCACCAGGAGTTTATCCGGGGACACATCACGCTCATCGACTGCCCCAAGCTGGATGAGGGAGACTACGCGGAGAAATTGTCGGAGATCATCGCGGGAAACGACATCAAAAGCGTCACTGTCGTCCGCATGGAGGTGCCCTGCTGCGGCGGGCTGGAGAACGCTGTAAGGCAAGCCCTGCAGGCAAGCGGAAAATTCATCCCCTGGAACGTGGTCACGGTTTCCACCGACGGGTGGCTCTTGGATTGACATCGTCAGGAGAAGGAAAAAGGTGAGCGGGCTGAATGCCCGCTCATTGTTTTTGGTTATAGGAACCGGCAAGCCGTTTCATCCGCCATTTTTCCGCCAGGGCTGCCGCTATGTGGCGCGCCGCCATAAACGGATGGTAAAGCGCCATCCGGGGGCCCGAGAACCGCATCACCGTCCGGATCCGCTCCCGCATGTCGGAGCGGTAGCAGTGGGTTTGGCAGTTGGAGCAGAAGGTCTTGGACTCCATGAAGGGACAACCGTCAACCCGCCGCCGGGCGTAAGACGCCAATTCGGCACAATTGGGACATAGCCCGTCCTTTGTACGGTGCTGTTTCCGGCAATAAAGGGCCATCATTTGGGAGACGACCGCCTTCTCTCTTTTTCGCTTGGCTCCTAAGCGCTGTTGTGTCATTGAATCAGCCATAGGAGTGCAGTCCGGAGAGCAGGGTGCTCACACCGATGAAGGTGAAAATCACAAACCCCACCGCAATGACGGCGTACCAGGCCATGCGCCTGCCCTGCCAGTTTTTCCGCAGGCGCTGGTGGAGGTAAATGGCGTAGAAAATCCAGGTAATCAGCGCCCAGGTCTCCTTGGGGTCCCAGGACCAGAAGGAAGACCTCTCCTGTTCCGCCCAGACACAGCCGGAAAGGATGACCACCGTCAGCGTCAGAAAGCCGAAGGCGATGAGCCGGTATGAGAGATAGTCCATTTGCAACAGTCTTCCGGCGTCCTCCCCCTTACGCTCCCGGACCAGATACATGACGCCCACACAGCCCGCGATGGCAAAGGCCGCGTAGGAGAACACGGCGGAGCCAATATGGAGGCCGAACCAAGCGCTCCGAAGGGCGGGCATCAGCTCCGATATCTCCTTCGGCTGGAGGGCCGCGTAGGACAGCACCAGGAACGCACAGGGCAGCGCGGTGACCCCCATCCACTCCGCCTTCAGCCGGAGGCGCAGAACAATATACATCAGCGTGATTCCCCAGGCGAAGGCCGTGGAGAACGCAAACTGGTTGGACAGGGGCAGCCGCCCGGCGATCACGCCGCGGGCAATGAGATAGGCGCTGTTCAGCGCGAAGGCCAGAAGGCAGAGGACCCAGGCCCCCTGTTCCAGCGACTTCTTTTTGAAGGCCGCGGCGGCGAATTGCAGCAGTGTCGCCGCGAAGTAAGCCGCCAGGGCGGCGAAAAAGACAGCGTTCAGCATGATGCCGGTTCCTCCTCCGGTTCCTCCTCCGGTTCCTCCTCCGATTCCTCCGGTTTTTCCTCCGGGCTTTTTTCTCCCTCCGGTTCACGACCAGGCGTGTAGGGCTCTCCCAGCACCTCTCCCAGCTCCAGGGCGGTCCCCGAGGTTTTCGCGCCGTGGATGGCGTATCCCTCCGGCCGCACCGCTACCGCCGCCGGGACATGGAAAAACGTCAGCCACAGGGCGAAGATCAGCAGGACAAAGGTCCCGTACAGCGCCCCGATGACGGCGGAGGGCAGAGTCTTCACCCGGATGCCGGGGCAGGAGATGGGCTCGTTGAAGGTAAAGGTCAGGCTCCCCACCTCCACAGACTCTCCGGGCATGGCCAGCACCGGCGTGCGTCCCTCCGTCCCGCAGACCAGGACCTGATACACCGGGTCCCTGTAGGCCCCGGCGGTGCTAGTGATTAGGGTGAAATTCCCCTCCTTATCCCGGACGTAGCCGGGGTAGAGAGCCTCGTACCAAACGCCGCTGACCCCGTCGGCGGAGAGGAAGCAGACCTCGTCCACGGTGAACGTGTCCGTGCCTCCCGCCTCGTCCTCTACGGTGATGGAGCCGCAGGTGCCGCTGGTGCCGTAGGTCTGCTGGTAAAACTTGTGGTTTCGGAAGCTGTGGGGGTGGTTGACGCTGATCTCCGCCGGGCCGTCCACGGTCCCGTCTGGCAGCGTGACGGTGATATGGCTGGTGAAATCCAGCTTTCCGGTCTCGTCCTCGATGTGGAAGTCCTCCACCCGGAGCGTCGTGCCGTCCTCCAGGGCCACGTTCTGGCCGGGATAGGCGGTGTAGTCCCGGACGCCGGAACAGGCCAGCACCGCGCCGCCCACCACGAACACCAGCAGGATGCCCAGGTGGGTCAGGAAGGAGCCGTAAAAGCCCAGGCGGTTTTTCGTCCAGACGGTGCAGTCCTCTATCTCTGTGGGGCTGTAACGGGCAGCCCGGAGATGGTCCTCCTGCAGCGCCCGCTGCTCCTCATTCAGGGGAGAGGCTTCCCGGACAGCCGCCGCCTGTTGGACCTGATTTCCAGCGGCCAGCCGCACCCGTCCAACGCGGACGACGCTGCAAAGCAGCAGGTTGGCGCACAGCAGTCCCACCAGTCCCACGAAGTACCAGGTGGAGAAAAGATGATCCGCCCCCAGCAGGAAAATCCAGCGGTGGGCGTTGGGGAAGTTCTCCACGTACCACATGGCCCCGTTCCCTTGGGGAATCAGCGAACCCGCAAAGCTGACCGCCACAATGACGGCCAGCAGGACCATACCGAAGCGCATGGAGCGCAGGAAGTTCCAGATTTTTTTCAAGGGACGTCCTCCTTCATGGAAACGCCGCCCCATCGGCGGGACGGCGTGTTGGGGGTCTTAGTGCAGCAGGGCCAGGGCCTGGTTGGCGAAGTCCTCCGCCTTGTCCAGGCAGCAGGTGTCCAGGGCGGAGTTATGGGCGCCCTCGCTGTTCTCCACGAACACGAAGTCCCAGTAAAACTGGGCGCTCCGGGCCAGCTCCCGAATCTGGTTCAGCTGGTCCTCCGTGTATGCGCCGCTCTCCACAGCCTCCGCCAGGGTATCCGTCAAGCCCTCCAGCAGGTAGCCGATGGCGTAGGTCCGACGCTCCATAGCCGTCTGGATGGCCCGTACCTCGGCCTTCAGATCGGCGTGGCAGGAGGAGCAGGTGCTGTCCATGATCTCCCTGGCTGTCCAGGGGGGATACCCACTTGTGACTCACGTAGGCCTCTCCGGCCTCGTTGGTCAGCTCCGGCATGTGGCAGTCGGCGCAGGTGAAGTCGTTTTTGTGCTGGCTGCCCTCGCCCATGAAGGTCTCAAACTCTGGGTGCTGGACCTTGATCTGCCGCACGCCGGTGCGGGGGTTCGTGTAGTCCGCGAAGGGCTGGCCGTCCACAATGGTCCGGTTGTACTAATCCAGAATGGCGTCCGGGTCCATGGTGGCAAGGTTCGAGTAGGGCAGGGTGGTGGCCTTTTCTGCCCCGGCGAAGTAGTACTCCACATGGCACTGGGCGCAGGAGAGGGCCTCCGGCGGAATGTTGTGCAGGTCCTCCCCCACGGCGTCGGCCAGGTAGAGGTTGGAGATCACGAACTCGCCGGGGGTGTTGGCGTGGCAGCTGTAGCAGGAGATGGGTTCCGTGATCTGGGCCTGGGCCTCCTCAAAGGGGATGGAGTAGGCCGCGCCGTTGGACTCGTTCACCATGGCGCTGTACTGGGGCGTCTTGCAGCTGAAACAGTTGGCCAAGGCGTGGGGCCGCCCGGTGGAGGTCACATCCTCTACGGTGTAGAGGTGGCCCCGGGCGCTGGAGTAGTATTTGTTGAAGGCCATGCCCTCGTAAACCTTGGACAGCATGGGGTAGTCCGCCACGTAGTCGTGAACGCTTTCGTTTTCAGCATTTGCCATGTAGGAGGCGTAGATATCCGGGTATTGGCTCTCCCACTCTTTGGCGGTCATGATGGAGACGGCGGTGCCCCGTTCCGCCACGGAGACCACTTTGGGCGCTTCCTCCTCCGGGGGAGCGTCCTCCGCAGGTGCGGAGTCCCCGCCGCAGGCGGACAGCAGGACGCAGAGCAGCAGGGCAGAGACGAGGGTCGTCCAAATTCGTTTCATACGTGCAAACCTCCCAATTCTATGGTTTTCACTCAGTGCAGCAGGACCATGGCCCGGTTGAAATATTCCTCGGCTTTATCCAGACAGTCGTTGTCCAGGGCAGAGTTGTGGGCGCCCTCGCTGTTCTCCACGAACACGAAGTCCCAATAGAACTGGGCGCTCCGGGCCAGCTCCCGAATCTCGTTCAGCCGCTCCTCGGTGTACGCGCCGCTCTCCACGGCCTCCGCCAGGGCGTCCGTCAGGCGTTCCAGCTCGTAGCCCACGGCGTAGGTCCGGCGCTCCATGGCCTCCTGGAGCTCCTCCGTCTCTTTTCGAAGGTCGGCATGACAGGCGGAGCAGGTGCTGTCAATCAGGGCCTGGTTGTCCAGGGGAGAGGCCCAGGTGTGGCTGACATAGGGCTCGCCCTGGGCGTTCGCCGCCTGGCCCATGTGGCAGTCGGCGCAGGTGTAGTCGCCCGCGTGCTGGCTGCCCTCGCCCATGAAGGTCTCAAACTCCGGGTGCTGGACCTTGATCTGCCGCACGCCGGTGCGGGGATTCGTGTAGTCCGCGAAGGGCTGGCCTTCCACGGAGGTATTGTTGTAATAAGCCAGGATGGCGTCAGGGGTCATGGTTTCCAGGCTGGTGTAGGGCAGGGACGTGGCCTTGGTAGCGGGGTTGAAATAGTACTCTACATGGCACTGGCCGCAGGAGAGGTCCTCCGCGTCCATCTTCATCAGATCCCGGCCCATGGCGTCGGAGAGATAGGTGTGGGTCACCACCAGCTCGCCGGGGGTGTTGGCGTGGCAGTTATAGCAGCTGATGGGTTCGTTAACCTGGGCCTGCATGTCCTCGAAGGGAATCCGGTAGGCGGCATCTCCCAGCTCGTTGACCTTGGCGGTGAAGTCCGGGGTCTTACAGCTGAAACAATTGACCAGGGCGTGGGGCCGTCCGGTGGCCGTCACGTCCTCGATGGTGTAGACATGCCCCCGGGCGCTGGAGTAGTACTTGTTGAAGGCCATGCCCTCGTAAACCTTGGACAGCATGGGATAGTCCGCCACGTAATCGTGGACCTCCCGGTTCTCAGAGTTGGCGAGATAGGAGGCGTAGATGTCTGGGTACCGCTCCGCCCATTGGGCGGCTGGGGTCACCGTGACGGCGGTGCCGGTCCTAACCACTTGGGCGGCCCTGGGCGGCGCGGCGGAGACGGTTACCGCGCCGGAGGGGACGGCAGAGGGGTCCTGTAAATACGCGCCGATCAGGTTTGTGGCGTTGATGACCGCCGTTGAGGTGATGGTAGCTCCCGTGATGGTGTCCACATTCTGCCCCGGCTTGGCGGGGAGCTCCAGCCCAATGAACTGGTCGGTAAAGGCCGGTTCCCTGGCCTTGGAGCCGATGTCCTTGGTCTCGGAGAAGGTGGAAGAGCCGACGACGATGCCCACGACCTTGCCCTCCGGGTCAATACCGGAGATGACATCCACCATGCCCTGGGAGCCGCTGACGGTGGCTTGGCCCACGTGGCCGATGACCTCTCCGCCCTTAAGGGCTGTGTAGGCGTTGTCCATGCCGCTGCCCTCTACCAGCTCCATGGGCTCGAATTTGTCCGCGTCCGGGAACAGCAGCAGACGGGAGGAATCCGCCGCTGCCAGCTTCCGGGCGCTGATGATGGGCTCTGTGACGTGATTGACCGCGCCCAGGGCACCGCCCACCACCACACAGGTGAGGGCCAGGGTGACGGTGTATTTTATGTAGGTCCTCCAATATTTCAAGGCAATCCCTCCTTCGATTCGCGAGGAAGTGAACATTCAAAAAAGCGCGTGAGGGCCATGAACATTGCGGTGGAACGCGAGACCCCATTGGGTGGACGGCTCTACTTGAGGGAAGGGACTTCTTCCCGCTCCCCGGCCTCCTGGGCAGTCTCGCCGATGCGGGCCTCCTCCACTTTGATCTCCCAGTGGATAATGAGCGTCAGCGCACCCCTGAGCAGGATGACCAGGTCCAGCACCAGCAGCTCGCTGAGCTCCCGGACGATCACCGTCCGCAGCACCTCGCCGCCCAGCTTGAATTCCAGAGCCAGGGAGATTCCCTGGGCTAAATACAAGCGGATGTGGGGCTTGCGTTTGATACAGCCGATGATGCTTTTGACCGCCGTCACCAAAAGGACGCCCACGCCGGCGCACTCCAGAAGCAGCACCCCGTACTGCACCACGATTTGGAAAACGGTCTCTATGTAATGCAGCGCCGCCATGGGCCTCCTCCTTTGCCGCCGGAAGGCTGTTGCCATTGGAAAATCGGGATTTTTAAATCGCGGGGGCCATTTCGATGCCTGCCACTTGAAATTTCAGCTTTAGAATACTATACTTGAGAAAAAATGTATGTTGGAAATCCAACAAATAGGGGATGATGAAGATTTTATTCGACAAATTGAACGCATGCCCGCTCTTTGCCGGTATTACGGCACAGGAACTGCCTGATTTGCTGAAGCGTCTGGAAGCGGTCACAATCGTGTATGAGAAAAACGCGGTTATATTTTGGGAGGGCGGGAGAGCGAACGCGATTGGAATTGTCCTTTCAGGCGGCGTTCATGTCGTCCGGGAGGACTGTGGGGGAAACCGCAGCGTTCTTGCTCAGATCGATGCCCCCCAGCCGTTTGGGGAGGCCTGCGCCTTTGCTGGAATCGACTGCTTCCCGGCCGGCGTGATTGCCGCATGCAGGAGCGAGGTGATGCTGCCTTCCGCCCAGAAAATGCTAGATGAGTCGGAAGACGATCCTCGGATCATTCAGAATCTTCTGCGCCTTATTGCGAGGAAAAATCTGATGCTGAAGGAAAAAGTTGAATACCTATCCATCCGCACAACGAAGGAAAAGCTGATGGCCTATCTCGTGGCCCAGGCAAAGGCGCAGGGGAGCAGCCGCTTTACGATTCCGTTCGACCGTCAGGCGCTGGCGGATTATCTCGGCGTGGAGCGCAGCGCAATGTCCGCGGAATTGGGAAAGCTGCGCGCGGAGGGTAAGATTGATTTTAAGAGGAACTATTTTGAAATGCTGTGTCTATAGCTTTAAGCGGATACCGGCGCCCTGGAAGCGATCGTATCGCCGCGAATTTTCTTCAGATGCGGGTTTATGAAAAAACGAGAGCATATATACCGGTTTTTGCGATCATATGTTCACTGATGGTCACAATTAACTAGGTATTGATTAAGAAGCGTGAAGAGAATGTATCAGCGCATGAATAAGGTTGTCCAGCCTTTCTCTGCTCTGGGGCAGCCCCAAGGTAGCGCTGTTATAGGGCGTTTTCTCTTTCATGAAATGCAAAGAGCCCTATCGTACATAATACAAATTGGACAAAAGGTTCAAAAGCCGCCCTTTTGGTTTTTTTGACTTTGAATTTCGCCTCTTTTGACATCAGGCGTCCATTTTTAAGGATAATGAATCAAAACGGAAAGACCTGATGGTACGAAGCTTTTCAAAATAAAACAAGGATAGGAGTACTGTCCAGTCCAATAAAACTGTTCAATACTCCTACCCTAATTCAATACACAAGCATTATAATTTTTTTAACGTGAATAGTATTCATCTCTTGTCACTCCCATGATTTTTAGAAATGACTCTTCAGAGATACTTGTCATGACTTCAGATGGAACACAGAAATGATTTACAGATTGATTTTTTGCACAGATATGCACAAGCAAAGTTTCTTTGTAGATATAAATATTATCAAAACTATATTTATACTCGGTTGGAAGGTTAAGCGAATAAATAATTTCCGATACCCCTTTTGCTAGTTCATCCTCATCGATTAGCCATGCAAATATAAACAAATTGTTTTCTTCATAGTGCTTAAAATGATGTTCATTTAATTTTTTGAGCTTCTTAGAATATGCGACCATCAAATCATGTGGATCCCCCCAGGCGAGGGGGCGGGGCGTGGGGGGGCGCGGCGGGGGGGCCGGGGCCAGGGGCGGCGGGTGGGTG
>VSMY01000095.1 GCA_009773995.1 Oscillibacter sp.
TCCGTGCCGGGGGGGTCGTGGCCCAGGCGCCTGACCCGGTAGTCCCGGCTGGTGACGAGCCCTAAGAGCTTGCCGGTTCCGGTGCCGTCGTCGGTGACGGCCATGGTGGAGTGGCCGGAGCGGGCCTTCAGGGCCAGCACGTCCGCCAGGGTGTCCCCGATCCGGAGGTTGGAGTCGCTGGTGACGAAGCCCGCCTTGTAGTTTTTCACCCGGCGGACCATCTCCGCCTGCTGCTCCACGGGCTGGGAGACGAAGATGAAGGCGATGCCGCCCTCCCGGGCGAGGCCGATGCCCATCTGCTCGCCGGAGACCGCCTGCATGACGGCGGAAACCATGGGCACGTTCATGGTCAGGGGGCACTCCTCGCCGCGTTTGAACTTCACCACCGGGGTCTTTAAGGTCACGTTGGCGGGGATGCATTCGGCGGAGGAGTAGCCGGGGACCAGCAGGTACTCGCTGAAGGTATGGGAGGGCTCGGAGAAAAAGTAGGCCATGGCGGACACCTCGTTTCTTTAAATTTTACGCAGTATACACGACGCGGGGGGCGTTTGTCAAGCCCTGTTTCAGAGGCTGAAATAGTCCTTTGCCGATTCGAAGAGATGAAGGTCGTATTCGCCGGGGACGTTCTTGTACAGGCCGGGGCCTACCCGCTCGACGTGGCCCATCTTGCCGAAGACCCGCCCGTCGGGGGAGGTGACGCCCTCCACGGCCCAGGCGGAGCCGTTGGGGTTGAAGTCCGGATCCATGGTGGGAAGGCCGTCGGGACCCGCGTACTGGGTGGCGATCTGGCCGTTTTCCGCCAGCTGTTTCAGCAGCTCCTCCGAACAGAGGAAGCGGCCCTCGCCGTGGGAAATGGGCACGGCGCAGACATCGCCGGGCTTCACCCGTGCCAGCCAGGGGGACTTGTTGGAGACCACGCGGGTGCTGACGATTTTGGACTGGTGCCGCCCGATTGTATTGAAGGAGAGGGTGGGGCAGGTCTCGTCCGTATCCCGGATTTCGCCGTAGGGCACCAGCCCTAATTTGATGAGAGCCTGGAAGCCGTTGCAGATGCCCAGGGCCAGACCATCCCGGTTTTGAAGGAGGTCCATGACCGCCTGGGCGGTCTCCGGGCCCCGGAGGAAGGCGGTGATGAACTTGCCGGAGCCGTCGGGCTCGTCGCCGCCGGAGAAGCCGCCGGGGAGGAAGAGAATCTGGCTCTCCCGGAGCTTCCGGGCGAAGGCGGCGGCGGACTCCGCCACGTCCGCGGCGGACTGGTTGTTAATGACGAAAATCTCCGTCTTCAGGCCCGCCCAGCCGGCGGCCCTGGCGCTGTCGTATTCGCAGTTGGTGCCGGGGAACACGGGGATCAGAACCTTGGGCTTGGCAGCGCCGATCTTCGGGGCGGGACGGGTGAAGGCGGGGCAGGGCAGGACCGGGGCCTCGCCCTCCGCAGGGGCGCGGTTGGGGTAGACATCCTCCAGCACGGACTCGTTCAGGGATAACAGTTCGTCAATGGGGGCGGAGTCATTACCGATTGTAATTACGGGCTCCGCCGTGGTAACGCCGATGCGCTTGGCGCAGGGGAGGTCCATTTCTTCCTCCAGCTCGGCCACAATGGTGCCCCGGTTTAGGCCGTACCAGCGGTGGGGGACGGCGGCGTCGGCGGTAAAGCCGATCCGGTTGCCGAAGGCCATGTTCATGACCGCTTCCGCCGTGCTGTGCTCCACCGCCCAGGCGGCTTTGACTTTGCCGCTTTGGGCCAGTTCATGGAACGCCGTCCAGGCGGCTTTCAGGTTTTCGGCATTGCCGCCGCCGAAAGCATACACCGGGCGCCCGGCCTCCTTGAACTCCGGGGTGACAACCTCCCCCGCCTGGATGGGGGCGATGGCGAAAGAAATCAAAGTCGGGGGCACGTCCAGGTCCAGGAAGGAGCCGGACATGGAGTCCTTGCCGCCGATGGCCGCGGCGGCGAAGTCCATCTGGGCCTCCATGGCCCCCAGGAGGGCCATAAAGGGCTTGCCCCAGCGGTCCGGGTCCGTCCGCAGCTTCTCGAAGTACTCCTGTAAGGTGAGGTAGGCGGCTTTGTAGTCCGCGCCGGAGGCAACCAGCTTGGCGAGGGAAATCAGCACGCTGCTATAGGCCCCGGTATAGGGGTCCTCGCTCATGATCTCCGGGTTGAAGCCCCAGGACATGACGCTGGCCTGCATGGTCTCCTGTCCCGGCAGCACCGGGAGGAGGGCCGCCATGGATTGGGCGGGGGTCCGCTGATATCTCCCGCCGAAGGGCATGGTGACGCTGCCCGCGCCGATGGTGGAGTCGAACCGCTCCGCCAGCCCCCGGCGGGATGCGCATTTCAAACTGGAGGCGGTTTCCCGGAGGCTGCCGGGATCGCCGATGAGCAGATGGCGCTGCATTTCCGGGACGGAGACCTGGGCGTGCTTCACCGCGCCGTTGGAGTTCAGGAACGCCCGGCTCAGGTCCACGATGGTCTCCCCCTGCCACTGCATGACCATGCGGGGGGATTCCGTCACCACGGCCACCTGATAAGCCTCCAGGTTTTCCGCCCTGGCGGCGGCGATGAACTTCTCCGCGTCCTCGGGGGCGACGACCACGGCCATGCGCTCCTGGCTCTCGGAGATGGCAAGCTCCGTGCCGTCCAGGCCGTCGTACTTCTTCCGCACCGCGTCCAGGTCGATGACAAGGCCGTCCGCCAGCTCGCCGATGGCGACGCTGACTCCGCCCGCGCCGAAGTCGTTGCACCGCTTGATGAGGCGGGTGACGCCGCCGTCCCGGAAGAGGCGCTGGATTTTCCGCTCCTCCGGGGCGTTGCCCTTCTGGACCTCGCTGGCCATGGTCTGGAGGGATTTTTGGTTATGGCTCTTGGAGGAGCCCGTGGCCCCGCCGATGCCGTCCCGGCCCGTGCGGCCCCCCAGGAGGATGACCACGTCGCCGGGGGCGGGGCGCTCCCGCCGGACGTTTTCCGCCGGGGCCGCGCCCACCACCGCGCCCACCTCCAGGTGCTTGGCGACGTAGCCGGGGTGGTAGACCTCGGCGACATGTCCGGTGGCCAGGCCAATCTGGTTGCCGTAGGAGGAGTAGCCCGCCGCCGCCGTCTGGCAGAGCTTTCGCTGGGGGAGCTTGCCGGGGAGGGTCTGCTCCAACGGCGTCCGGGGGTCGCCGCAGCCGGTGAGGCGCATGGCCTGGTGGACGTAGGCCCGGCCGGACAGGGGGTCCCGGATGCAGCCGCCGATGCAGGTGGCCGCGCCGCCGAAGGGCTCGATCTCCGTGGGGTGGTTGTGGGTTTCGTTTTTGAACATCAGGAGCCAGTCCTGGGTCTTGCCGTCCACCACCGCCGGGACGTGAATGGAGCAGGCGTTGATTTCCTCGCTCTCGTCCAGCTCCGGGAGAAGGCCCCGCTTTTTCAGGGCCTTGGCGGCGATGGTGGCGATGTCCATCAGGGTCTCGGGGCGGTCCTTGGCCCCCTCGCCGTAGACCTCGCTCCGCAGTTTCAGATAGTGGTAATAGGCGTGCTTGACGTCCGGGTCCCGGATGTCCCCGCCGTCAATGTGGGTGGAAAAGGTGGTGTGGCGGCAGTGGTCGGACCAGTAGGTATCCACCACCCGGACCTCCGTAATGGTGGGGTCCCGGTGTTCCGTGTCCCGGAAATAGGCTTGCAGGAATTTGAGGTCGTCCAGGTCCATGGCCAGGCCCAGCTGCTCCAGCAGGGCCTGGAGGGCCGCGCCCTCCATGGAGGTGAAGCCCGTGAGGGTCTCCACCCGGCGGGGGGCGGCATGGGTGCGGACCAGGGTTTCCGGCTTGTCCGGGGACGCCTCCCGGCTCTCCACGGGGTTGACGACATAGCCCCTGATTTTCTCCAGGTCCGCGGCGGAAAGCGCGCCTTCCAGAAGGTACACCTTGGCGTAGGACACCAGGGGGCGGTCCACTCCCGCCATGAGCTGGACGCACTGGGCGGCGGAGTCCGCCCGCTGGTCGAACTGCCCCGGCAGGGCCTCCACCGCCAGGACGGCGTGGGGCCCCTCCGGCAGGGGGAAGCGCTCCTCATAAATGAGGTCCACCTGGGGCTCGGAGAAGACAATGGTTTTCGCCCGCTGGAAGACCTCCTCCGTGAGGCCCTCCACGTCGTAGCGGTTCACCAGCCGGAGGCCGGTGAGGGCGGCGATGCCCAGGATGGTCCGGAGCTCCGTCAGAAGGCCCTGGGCCTCCAGCCGGAGGGCGGGTTTTTTTTCCACGTATACGCGTCTTACCATGGTCAGACCTCCAGGGCCCGCAGGGCCCGCCGTCCAATATCGTGCCGCAGGTATTTCCCTTCAAACCCGATGCGCTCCGCGGCGGCGTAGGCGTCCTTCAAGGCGGTCTCCAGGTCGTTCCCCACGGCGGTGACGCCCAGGACCCGGCCGCCGCTGGTCACCAGCTTCCCCTCCGCCAGCTTGTCCCCGGCGTGGTAGACGGTGACGCTGCCCGGCAGGTCCTCCGGGATGGAGAGCGCCTTCCCCTTCTCATAGCTGCCGGGATAGCCGCCGGAGGCCAGGATGACACAGGCGGCGGCCCCGCCGTGCCACTCTACTTGGAGGTCTCCCAGGGTTTCGCCCTCCACGGCCAGCATGACGGTCAGCAGGTCCGTTTTCAGCAGGGGGAGAACCACCTGGGTCTCCGGGTCGCCGAAGCGGCAGTTGTACTCAATGACCTTGGGCCCAACCGGGGTAATCATCAGGCCGAAGTACAAACAGCCCTTGAAGGGGCAGCCCTCCGCCCGCATGGCGGCCAGGGTGGGGAGGAAAATGCTCTCCATGCACGCCGCCGCAATCTCCGGCGTGTAGCAGGGGTTGGGGGCCACGGCGCCCATGCCGCCGGTGTTCAGACCCGTGTCTCCGTCCCCGGCCCGCTTGTGGTCCATGGAGGAGACCATGGGGACGATGGCGGTCCCGTCGGTGAAGGCCAGGACGCTGACCTCCGGGCCCGTCAGGAACTCCTCGACGACGATTTCGTTTCCGGAGTCGCCGAAGGCCCGGTCCTCCATGATGGACTTGACGGCGGCCTCGGCCTCCTGGAGATTCCGGGGAATCAGCACGCCCTTGCCCAGGGCCAGGCCGTCGGCCTTGACCACGATGGGGAAGGAGGCGGTTTTTAAATAGGCCAGGGCCTTGGCGGGGTCATCGAAGACCTCGTACCGGGCGGTGGGAATGCCGTATTTCTTCATCAGGTTCTTGGAGAAGACCTTGCTGGCCTCGATGCGGGCGGCCCGGGCCTCCGGCCCGAAGCAGGGAATTCCGGCCTCGTGGAGCCGGTCCACGCAGCCCAGGGCCAGGGGGTCGTCCGGGGCCACCACGGCGAAATCAATGGCATGGGACTTGGCGAAGTCCACGATTTTGTCAATGTCCTTGGCCCCGATCTCGGGGACGCATACCGCGTCGGCGGCGATGCCGCCGTTTCCGGGGAGGGCGTAGATGGTTTCCGCCTGGGGATTTTCTTTCAGCTTTTTGATGATGGCGTGCTCGCGGCCTCCGCCGCCGACAACGAGTAAATTCATGGAAGCCTCCTCAATGATGGAATAAGCGCATTCCGGTAAAGCACATGGTCATGCCGTATTTGTCGGCGGTCTCAATCACGTGGTCGTCCCGGATGCTTCCGCCGGGCTGGACGATGTACTCCACGCCGCTCTTCCGGGCCCGCTCCACGTTGTCCCCGAAGGGGAAGAAGGCGTCGGAGCCGCAGGTGACGCCGGTGAGCTTGGCGATCCAGTCCTTTTTTTCCCGCTGGCTCAGGGGCTGGGGGCGCTCCGTGAAGACGGATTGCCACGCGCCGTCGGTCAGCAGGTCCTCCCACTCGTCGGAGAGGTACACGTCGATGGCGTTGTCCCGGTCCGGGCGGCGGATGTTGTCGATAAAGGGCAGGGCCAGCACCGCCGGGTGCTGGCGGAGCCACCAGTTGTCGGCTTTTGTGCCCGCCAGGCGGGTGCAGTGGATGCGGCTCTGCTGGCCCGCGCCCACGCCGACGGCCTGGCCGTCCTTCACGTAGCAGACGGAGTTGGACTGGGTGTATTTCAGGGTGATGAGGGCCACCATCATGTCGGTCTTCACCGCGTCGGGGAGGTCATGGCTTTTCGTGACAATGTTGGTCAGCAGGGACTCGTCGATTTTGTACTCGTTCCGGCCCTGCTGGAAGGTGACGCCGAAGACGTCCTTGTACTCCTGGGGGGCGGGGACGTAGTCCGGGTCGATTTGGACCACGTTGTAGCCGCCCTTCTTTTTGCTTTTCAAGATCTCCAGGGCCTCCTCCGTGTAGCCGGGAGCGATGATCCCGTCGGAGACCTCGGCCTTGAGGTACCGGGCCGCGGCGGCGTCGCACACGTCGGACAGGGCCGCCCAGTCGCCGTAGGAGCAGAGGCGGTCCGCCCCACGGGCCCGGATGTAGGCGCAGGCGATGGGGCTCAGGTCTGCGTCCGGGTCCACGAAGTAGAGCTTCCGGTCCGTCTCGCTGAGGGGCAGTCCCACGGCGGCCCCGGCGGGGGAGACGTGCTTGAAGCTGGCGGCGGAGGGAAGGCCGGAGGCGGCCTTCAGTTCACGGGCCAGCTGCCAGGAATTCAGGGCGTCCAGGAAGTTGATATAGCCGGGCTTGCCGTTGAGGACGGTGAGGGGCAGGTCCCCGCCGTCCTTCATGAAGATGCGGGAGGGCTTCTGGTTGGGGTTGCAGCCGTATTTCAGTTCCAGCTCGTTCATGGTCCATGCTCCTTTTCGTTCAATCCTCGGTCAGCTCAAAGGGCTCCGGGCGGAATTTCCCGTCCTCCCGGACAAAGGCGCTCCGATAGGGGGCGGTCAGCAGGGGGACGACCAGGGGGTCCAGGTTGCAGACGGTGTTGAGATCGAAGATTCCCGTGTGGCCGATGTCGGCGATATAGTCCTCGCTCTCGTCGCCGGCGAAGAAGCGCCAGCCGCTGTCGGGGAAGCCGGTCTCGGGCTCCTCCCGGTAGCACCAGCCCACCGGGCAGCCGTCCACGGCGATGCGGTCCGTGACAAAGCAGCCGTTGGGCCCTTCCCAATTGGGGAGGTACAGCTTCATCTCCGAGGGCCAGAGGCGGTATTCCTTTTCCCGCTTGGGCGTGTACCAGAAGCCGCTGTCCCAGGCGGCGTCGTTGGCCAGCAGCGCCCGCACCAGGTCCATCCAGAGGCGCTGGGCCTTCTGAAGATCCGGCAGGGGCGTCCCCTGGCGGAAGTCCCAGTACAGCGCGCCGCAGACCAGACCGGCGGCGTACTCCTCCCAGCTGTGGAAGGCCTGGGCCTGGACGATCGGCTCCTCGGCCAGCTCATCGAACTCCTTCCGGGTCAGCAGGCCGCAGGCCAGCGCCGCCCGGAGGTGGCCCGTCCGTTCGCTGATATCCCAGGCGAGATAGCCCAGATGGCCCACCAGGGGATAGAACTGGGCGGAGAAGTCCCGCGCCTGGGTGAAGAACCCGGCGGCGTCGGGATTCAGGGAGGCGGCGTCGAAGAGGGGGCGGCCCTCCCAGACGGCCTCGAAGTCCAGATAGTGGTCCTGGCAGCGGAAGTGCCGGTCGCAGAAGTTCAGAAGGCTTTCCTTGTCGTGGATGCCGTAGGTGGATTTCAGATGCGCCCGGCAGAGGGCGATGTCCGCCTCCGTGGCGCAGAGGGGCAGGGTGGTGAAGAAGTCCGCCGCCTTATTCTGCGGCAGGCCCGGAGTTTTTCTCAGGGCGGGGACGCCCGCAAGCAGGGCGATGAAGGCGTCCCGTTCGCAGGGCCGCCGCTCCCGCCGGGAACGGGAGAGCAGGGCCTGGACATCCCGGTCCAGGCCGGTGTCCTGGGGGTGGAAGTCGTGAAGCTGAGAGCGTTCCATAATAAAACCTTCCTTTCCGTCAGCGGGCCAGGCCCTGGGCGACGAGCTCCGCCGCCTGGGGCAGCAGCACCCACTCCGCTTGTTCCATCACCCGGCGCTGGAGACTCTCCGGCGTGTCGCCGGGGAGAACCTCCACCGCCTTTTGCAGGAGGATGCGTCCTCCGTCGGGAATTTCATTGACCAGGTGCACCGTGGCTCCGGTGACCTTCACGCCCTTATGAAGGGCCGCTTCGTGGACCCGCAGGCCGTACATCCCCTTGCCGCAGAAGGAGGGGATCAGGGCGGGGTGGACGTTTAAAATGCGGTCCGGCCAGCGCCTCACAAACTCCGGCGAGAGGATGGAGAGGAAGCCCGCCAGGACGATCATGTCCGCCCGGTACTCGGTGAGCTTTTCCGTCAGTCCGGCCTCGAAGTCTTCTTGGGTGCTCCCCTTCCGGGGCACGGCGAAGCCGGGAACGCCGTGGTTTTTGGCCCGCTCCAGGGCGTAGGCCCCGGCGCTGCTGGAGAGGACCGCCACAATTTCGCCGTGGGGGATTTTCCCCGCCTCCTGGGCGTTCAGCAGGGCCTCCAGATTGGTTCCGCCGCCGGAGACCAGGACGGCGATTCTCGCCTTGCTCATAGGACAGGGGGGCAGACTTCCGCGAAGGAGACGCCGGCGTCTCCCCGGACCACGTGGCCGACCTCCGCCGCATCCGCCTCTCCGGCGGCACGGAGGAGGTCCAAGGCCTTCTCCGCTTCCGCCTGGGGCACGGCCAGCACCATGCCGAGGCCCATGTTGAAGGTGTTGTACATGTCGTGCCCGGAGATGTTTCCCCGCTGGGCGATGAGATCGAAGATGGGCATCCGGGGCAGAGCGGCCGCGTAGAATTGAGCTTCCAGCCCCTGGGGCAGCATCCGGGGCACGTTCTCGAAGAAGCCGCCGCCGGTGATGTGGCTGGCCCCGTGGAGGTCGATTCCCCCGTCCAGCAGGGCCTGAATCGCCTTGACGTAAATCTTGGTGGGGGCCAGCAGGGTCTCGCCCAGGGATTTGCCCGCCAGCTCTTCCAGGGGGGCGGTCAAATCGGCGCGCTCGATGTCGAAGACCTTCCGCACCAGGGAGAAGCCGTTGGAGTGAACGCCGGAGGAGGTCAGGCCGATGAGGGCGTCCCCCTCCCGGACCCGGCTTCCGTCGATGATTTTGGGCCTGTCTACCACGCCTACGGCGAAGCCCGCGACGTCGTAGTCCTCCGGGGCCATGACGCCGGGGTGCTCGGCGGTCTCGCCGCCAATCAAGGCGCAGCCGGACTGGACGCAGCCCTCCGCCACGCCGGAGACGATGGAGGCGACCTTCTCCGCTTCGTTTTTGCCGATGGCGATGTAGTCCAGGAAGAAGAGGGGCCGGGCCCCGCAGCAGACGATGTCGTTGACGCACATGGCCACGCAGTCAATTCCGATGGTGTCGTGTTTGTCCAGGAGCTGGGCCAGGCGGAGCTTGGTGCCCACGCCGTCGGTGCCGGAGACCAGGACGGGCTCCGCCATGCCCGAGAGGTTTGGCGCGAAGAGGCCGCCGAAGCCCCCGATGCCGGAGACCACGCCGGGAATTTTAGTGCGCTCCACAAAAGGCTTCATCAGCCGCACGCCCTCGTAGCCCGCGGTGATGTCCACGCCGGCGGCGGCGTAGGCGGCGGAATGGGAGTTTTCCATGTTTGAACCTCCGATTTATTGTAGGGGCGGCAGCCAGGCCCCCCGGTTTTGGGGTGGCCAAACGGGAGGGGCCGGGGGCGGGGGGGCCCCCCCGCGGGGGGTGGCTGATT
>VSMY01000096.1 GCA_009773995.1 Oscillibacter sp.
ATTGGGGGTCGTTCCCCGGACCAGGTCGCTCACGCCGCAGAAGAACTCCAGCACCATATCCCGGATATCCTCCCAGTAGGCGATGAAGACGGCGACCAGCGTGCCCAGGTGGAGGAGCACGTCGAAGAAGGGCGGGACCTCCGCCGCGCCGGAGACGTTCAGCAGGTGCTCCGCGATAGCCAGGTGGCCGGAGCTGGACACCGGCAGGAACTCGGTCACCCCCTGGACGACGCCCAGGAGGATGGAGGAGAGAAGGGTCAAGGGATTCACGCTCCTATCATGGGGATTTTCTCATGCAGAATACAGTATACCACGGACGGGCTGTAAATTCCAGTCATATTTCCAGAAGACGAAAAAAGGCGGAGGCCGGGACTTTTCCCGGCCTCCGTTTGAGCTGCCGATTACAGCAGGTAAGTGTACTTGTTCAGCACCGTGAGGATAAACACCTCAATGTCCGCGGGCAGGTCGTTCCCGGCGTTCAGGTCCGCCTCGAAGACCTTCCCGTCCAGCCGGACCAGGACCCGGCTTCCGCCCAGGGGCAGGAAGCCCTGGTTGTTCACGCTCTCGTCAAAGCCCTCCCGGGTCTTGAACAGGGTGAATTTATCCCGGTAGGGGGCGGAGTCGTAGGGGCAGAAGATGGCGCAGTTGCCGCACTCGTTGCACATCCGGTCCACATGGAGAATCTCATGCCGCCCGTCGGGCAGTTCCACCACCACGTTGGCCCGGTTGGGGCACACGTCGGCGCAGACCTGGCACACCACGTTGCAGGTCAGGCACCGCTCGCCCTCGCACTTGGCGGACGCGCAGAGGATTCCCTTCTTGGCGATGGCGTCCGCCCGGCTGGCCGCGGCCTTGGCGGGGATTTCAAACTGGTAGGTCTCCCCAATCACGGCATTGGCGAACCACTGGGCGTCGGCGATGCCCTCCACCACCGTGGCGGGGCCCCGCATGGCGTCGCCTCCGGCGTAGACGCCTTCCACGTTGGTCATAAAGTCCGGCAGGCCCTTGGCGTCCACTTCCACGCCGTTGGACTGGAAGAGTTCGCTCTCCACCTTCTCGCCCACGGCGGAGATGACCGTGTCGCACGCGATTTCCACAAACTCCCCGGTGGGCTCCGGCTTCCGGCGGCCCTTCTCGTCGGGCTCGCCCAGCTTCATCTTTTCGCAGCGGAGCTTGCCGTCCTTCTGCTCCACGGGGGCCACCAGCTCCAGGAAGTTCACGCCGTCGGCGATGGCCAGTTCCAGCTCCTCCGCGTCGGCGGGCATGTACTTCTTCGTCCGGCGGTACACCAGGGTGCTGGTCTCCGCCCCGGCCCGGAGGGCCGCCCGGGCGGCGTCCATGGCGGTGTTGCCGCCGCCGATGACCGCCACATGGCCCAGGGACACGTCCTTCCCGGCCTTCAGGTCCTTCAGCCAGCCGATGACGGGAACCACATTGCCGGGGATGTCCAGCCGTCCGGCCTTCCACGCGCCCACGGCGAAGAAGATGTGGGTGTAGCCCTGGGCCTTCAGCTCGGCGACGGAGGGGGCGGGCGTGTTCAGCTTGATTTCCGCGCCCATCTTGGCGATGAGGGCCGCGTCCTTGTCGATGGCCTCGTCAGAGATGCGGAAGCCGGGGATGACCTGCCGGACGATGCCGCCCAGCTTGTCGGCCTTCTCGAAGACGGTGACGGGGATGCCCGCCCGGCTCACGAAGTGGGCCGCCGCCATGCCCGTGGGGCCGCCGCCGATGACGGCCACCTTTTTGCCGCTCTTGTCGGGGGCGGGAGCCTTGATCTTGGACAGGTACTCGTCATAGCCCCGCTCCGCCGCCACCAGCTTGGTGGCCCGGATCTGGACGGAATCGTCGTAATAGGTCCGGGTGCACTTGGTTTGGCAGCGGTGGGCGCAGATGGTGCCGGTGATGAAGGGCAGGGGGTTCTTCTCGCAGATGAGCCGCAGGGCGGAGGCGTACTCGCCCTTCCGGCAGAGCTCAATGTACTCCGGGATGTCCTGGCCGATGGGGCAGCCGCCCTTGCAGGGGGCGGTGAAGCAGTCCATCAGGGGGACCTTTTTCTCCAGCTTCCGTTTGGGCAGGGGCTTCACAGCCTTGACGTGGTACTTGTCGGACCGGGCCGCCAGGGCCAGGGCCTCGACGCCCGCCACGTCCACACCGGTGAAGGGCTTGAACTCCAGGGCGTCCAGCTTGTCGCCGATTTGGACGAAGCGCTGGTAGCCGCCGGGCTTGAGCTCCGTGGTGGCCATGGTGATGGGCCAGATGCCAAGGGAGAACAGCTTGTCGATGTTCAGCGCGTCCGCGCCTCCGGCGTAGCTGATGCGCATGCGGCCGCCGAACTCCTTGGAAATCCGGGCCGCCATGGTGGTGGTCAGGGGGAAGAGGGACTTGCCCGCCATGTACATCTCCTCGCTGGGGAGCTCCCCGCCCTTCACGTCCACGGGGAAGGTGTTGGACAGCTTCAATCCGAACTCCACGCCGCACTGGTCCGCCAGGGCCTGGAGCCGGTGGAACATGGGCACGGCGTCCTCATACTGGAGGTCCTCTTTGAAGTGATGGTCGTCGAAGGCGATGTAGTCATAGCCCATGCTGTCCAGGATGGACCGGGCGGTTTCGTAGCCCAGGATGGTGGGGTTGCACTTGACGAAGGTGTGGAGCCGCTTTTTCTCAATCAGATAGCTGGCGATCCGCTCGATCTCGTCCGGCGGGCAGCCGTGGAGGGTGGAGAGGGTGACGCTGCCGGAGACATGGGGGGTGATGCCGTCGATGAAGGCGGTCTCGCCGGGGAAGAACTCCTTGAGGACCTTCACGCACTCCTGGAAAATGGGGGTCTTGGAGGCGTCCACCATCTCGGTGAGGAATTTGTCCACCTTCTCGCCCTGGATGCCCGCCAGGTCGTAGCCGACGCTCATGTTGAAGACAAAGGCGTCGGGGTCGCCCAGGCCGTACACCTTGGCCATGATTTTGCAGGCGCACCAGGCCTTGACATATTCCTCAAAGGCCTGCTGGACATAGAGCTCCGTGGACCACTCGCAGTTGTAGCACTCGTCCTCCGCCAGGATGCAGGGGCGGTTCACGCAGGCGGAGAGCTCCGCGCCGTCCATCTTCTGGACGGTTTTCAGCTCGAAGAACCGGGCTCCGGCGAAGTAAGAGGCGATGATGTTCTGGGCCAGCTGGGTGTTGGGCCCGGCGGCGGGGCCGAAGGGGGTTTCGATCTTCTCGCCGAAGATGGGCAGGGTTTTCACGCCCGCCTTGTAGGGCTTGTGAACGCCGAAGACGGTGCCTTCCTTCTGGTACTCGGCGGTTACCCAGGTCATCAGTTCCCGGAACGGGATGGGGGTCATGAGTTCGGACATTGTGGTACCTCCATAGAATAGATTTTAAGCGTTTGTTCAGAGTGTTTTTTCGGTGGAATCCAGGAATTCCTTGAATTTCAGCCAGTAGCTGTAGTGGACAGAGGCGTGGCCTTTAGGGTCTTTCCTGGGACGTTCCATATCCTCAAAGTAGGCAATGAGCAAGTTTCTGGCAGTTTCCATCGTCTGCTCATTTAAAAATATCTCTCGGAATGGCATTCCGATATTGTGTCGGTAGACATAGAAAACCTCGCTGGCAATATGGTCTGAATATGCGCTGGAATAACGCGCACTCAAATAGTGGGCAAACTCTCGCTGCTGTTCCGGTACATCCATAGGAATTCCCCTCCTTATAGGCGGCTCATTTGGGATATTTCAGGAGATTACGGATAAATCCAAATAGAAAACCAACGATGAACCTTAACATGGCGGCGCCTCAATACTCGCAGTGGTTCAGCTGTCCCCAGAGCTTCTTGGAGACCTGGAGGATTTCCGCGTTGACGGCCTCCTCGTCGATTTCCGTGAGAACCCGGTCGCGCATCAAAATCTTTCCGTTTACCATGGTGGTCTGGCACTGGCGGCCCGTCATGCCAAATAACATGTGCCCGTCGATGTTCGCGTCGGAGAAGGGAGTAAAGGGCTTGTAATCCATGACGATGACGTCCGCCGCCGCCCCGGCCTTCAAAACGCCCATCTCCGGGAAGCCCGCCCGCCGGGCCATTTTGGCGTTGTTCTTGAAGAGCATATCCGTTACCTCGCACCAGCCCACGCCGGGGAGGCAGGCGTTGTGCCGCTGGATGGTCAGGGCGACTTTGATGCTTTCCAGCATGTCGTTGGTATAGGCGTCGGTGCCCAGGCCCACCAGGATGCCCTTTTTATAGAGCTGGAGCACCGGGGAGCAGCCCACGGCGTTGCCCATGTTGCTTTCCGGGTTGTTGACGCACATGGTGTCCGTTTCTTTGATGATGTCCATTTCCGCCGTGTTCACATGGATACAGTGGCCCAGGATGGTTTTGGGGCCCAGAATTCCGTGGTCCTGGAGCCGCTGGACCGGGCGGCGGCCGTAGTTCTGGAGGGAGTCGTACACGTCGTTCATGCCCTCGGAGACATGGATGTGGTAGCCCACCCGGCCGTTGTTGGCGGAGACCATCCGGTCGAAGGTCTTGTCGGAAATCGTAAACAGGGCGTGGCCGCCGAACATGGCCTTGAGCATGTCGGAGGGGTGGGATTCGCAGTAGTCGATGAAGACCTTGTTTTCCTGGACGGACTGGAGGGATTTCTCCTCCCCGTCCCGGTCGCTGACCTCGTAGCACAGGCAGGCCCGGAGTCCCATAGACTCCGTGACCTTGGCAATCTCCATCAGGGAGCCGGGGATCTCACAGAAGGAGGCGTGGTGGTCGAAGATGGTGGTGACGCCCTGCTTGATGGAGTCCATGACCAGGGCCTGGGCGCTGGCCTTGGTGGCGGCCAGGTCCAGGTGGCGGTCGATGTACCACCACTGGCCGTCCAGCACCTCGTAGAAGTTGGTGGGGGCGTAGCCGTTGATGCTGAGGCCCCGGGCCAGGGCGGAGTAGATGTGAGTATGGGCGTTGATGAGGCCGGGCATGATGACCCCGCCTTTCGCGTCCACAAACTCCGCCTGGGGGTATTTCGCCTTCAGGGCGGCGGTCTCGCCGACCTCTACGATGTTCCCCCCGTCGGTGACCACGCCGCCGTCGGGCAGGTAGCCCACGCCATTGGGGTCCCGGGTGATGAGCTTGCCGTTTGCCAGTAGGATCATGGTGAAATTCCTCCTTGAATTGAATTTGGGTAAAAAAGAAAGGCGCCCCAAATCCACTCGGACTTGAAACACCTATCGGCTCGCACGGAGAGACAGGTGCGGGCCCGTGCGCGCGGCACTCCGTTGCAGCCATCTATCCTTGCTTTGTTGTATTCATTGTACCGGAGAGCCCGCAAAAATGCAAGCCCCCAAACAGAGAACTTCCCCGCCTCTTTTTAGACAAAACGCCGGAAGCTTCCTCCCCGCCGGGGGCTTTTCCTGGGACCGGGGCCGCCGTCACTGGGGCGGGGTCTCCACATAGGCGCAGATGCGCGCGAAGGTCTCTTCGCTGAGGTCGTGTTCCACCTTGCAGGCGTCCGCCGCGGCCTGTTCCGGGGAGACGCCCATCAGCTCGAAGAGCCGGGTGATGGTCTTGTGGCGGCGGTAGATGCGGCTGGCGATTTCCATGCCGCTGGCGGTCAGGGTGATGTTCCCGTCCCCGGCCATGACGATGTAGCCGCTTTCCCGCAGCTTTTTCATGGCGATGCTGACGCTGGGCTTGGAGAACCCCAATTTGTTCACCACGTCGATGGACCGGACTTGGCCGGACTGCTCCTGGATGATGAGAATGGACTCCAGGTAATCCTCCGCAGATTCGTGTATGACCAAGACAATGCGCCTCCCTTCTGCTTAATTTACCCATGATAACAAAGATTTCCAAAAAATGCAAGTTGTTTTTGTCACAAGTTCCGGAAATTTTTGGAAATTTCTCCGATAAAAGGGGGACCTGGGGAAAAACGGGGCGGAGCCGTCAGGCTCCGCCCCATGATTTGAAATTACAAGGGGATCCCGGTTTAGATTTTGCCCGCCAGCACCAGCACCAGCAGGACGAAGGTAGCCAACAGGGCCAGGGAGAACAGCAGGAAGCCCGCGTCGAAGCGGTCGCCGCTCTGGGCGCTTTCCCGCTCGGGGACCAGCCTGGCCTTCCGCAGGGCGGTGACCACGGGCTTGTAGAGAATCAGGGTCAGGACCATGTTCAGCCCGCCCTTCACCAGGTTGAAGGGGAGGAAGACCGTGGGCAGCATGCCGGCCACCACGGAGCGGTCCATGTGCATGTAGATAGGGGTGATCAGGTAGTTCCACAGGAGCATAGTCACCGTCAGAACGGCGACGCCCACCATCAGGCCGATGACCGCGCCCTTCCGGGTGCGCATCTTCTGGTAAATGAAGGCGGCGGGGCAGGCGAAGGCACAGGCCGCCAGCAGATTCATGATGCAGCCGATGATGCCCGTTTCGCTGACGGTGAACATTTCGATGAAAGCCACCACGATGGAGATAATGGCGGCGGACAGGGGCCCGAAGAGGAAGCCCCCGATGGCGATAACCGTGCCCTTGATCTCGAACTGGAGAAAGCCCGCCATTTTGGGCAGCAGGTTGCTGATGAGCATGGCCAGGTAGGTCAGGGCCGTCAGCATGGCCAGGGAGGTGACGGTCTTGACGGTGACCCGGGGACGGGCGGCGGGGATGGCGTTGGACTCGTAGTTGGACATAAGAAAAACACTCCTTTACATACTTGAAAACACCCTGGACGCTTTGACTTCTCCAAGGTGAACAAGCAGCAAAGAAGCGCGCCGAAAGGCGCGGCTCAAGCCGCACTCATCTTCTTCCATCCAGACTGTGACTGTTGGTCCCGGAGTTCCACCGGGTCAGCGGGGGCCGTGCTTAGGGAAACGGCCTCCGGTCGCGGACTGTACCGCCAGTGGGGAATTTCACCCCGCCCTGAAGACAAAGTATTCAGTTGCGTTTCCTGGGCCTAGTATACGACAGTCCGCCGGAAAATGCAAGCCCCAATTTTACTCTTTTCAAATTGGAACGGATGTGCTATTATGAAACCATCAAAACGAGAGGAGGGAGCGCTGTGGACCGGGTGATTCTCCACTGTGACCTGAACAGCTTCTACGCCTCCGTGGAGCTGCTGGGCCGGCCGGAACTCCGAAAGCTCCCCGTGGCCGTCTGCGGGGACCCCTCCTCCCGGCACGGCATCATCCTGGCGAAGAACGAGCCCGCCAAGGGCTTCGGCGTCCGGACGGCGGAGACCATCTGGCAGGCCAGGCGGAAGTGCCCGGAGCTGGTCCTCCTGCCGCCTCACCACCGGCTCTACCGGGAGTACTCCCGGAGGGTCAACGCCATCTACGACGAGTACACCGACCTGGTGGAGCCCTTCGGCATCGACGAGAGCTGGCTGGACGTGACGAACACCCTCCACCTCTTCGGCATGGACGGGGAAGCCCTGGCGGACGCCCTCCGGCGGCGGGTGAAACAGGAGCTGGGGCTGACCCTCTCCGTGGGGGTCTCCTTTAACAAGGTCTTCGCCAAGCTGGGCAGCGATTACAAAAAGCCCGACGCCACCACGGTCATCTCCCAGGAGAACTGGCGGGAGCTGGTCTGGCCCCTCCCGGCGGGGGATATGCTCTATGTGGGCGGCGCGGCGCAGAAGCTGCTGGGCCAGTACGGCGTCCGGACCATCGGAGAACTGGCGGCGTTTCCCAGGGAGACGCTGGAGGAGCTGATGGGCAAGCTGGGGGGCCAGCTCCACGACTACGCCAATGGGCTGGACCGGGAGCCGGTGCGCTCCCGCCGCGACCCGGAGTCGGTGAAGTCCGTGGGCAACGGCGCCACCTTTCCCAAAAACCTCACCACCCGGACCCAGGTGGCGGCGGGGATCGGCGTGCTGGCGGACAGCGTGGCGGGCCGCCTCCGCCGGGCGGGGCTCTATGCCGGAGGCGTTCACGTGACGGTCCGGGACCCGGCCTTTCAGGACCGCTCCCGACAGCGGCAGCTCCCGTCCCCCACCCATTTGATCCGGGATATTTCCGCCGCCGCCCTGGAGCTGGCGGAGGAGCTGTGGAAGCCGCCGAACCCCGTCCGGGCCCTGACGGTGACGGCCATCCACCTGACGCCGGAGGAGGAGACCTATGAGCAGACGGATCTGTTCACCGCGGGAAGCGCCCCGGACCGGGAGCGGCAGGAGCGGCTGGAGGCCGCCATGGACGGCATCCGGCAAAAGTACGGCGGCGGGGCCATCGCCTTCGGCACGGCGCGGCCGGAGGAGGACGGCGGCGGGAGCTTCCGGAAGGACGGCTGAGGGCCGCGGGCAATGGGAGCGCGGAAAAGGAGCGGCTTTTCAGCCGCTCCTTCTTTAGTCCCGGTCGATGTGGTTTTGAATGCGCTGCATAATCATCTCCAGGGCCACCAGGTTGTGGCCCCCCTCCAGGACGATGATGTCCGCGTACTTCCGGGAGGGCTCCACATACTGCTCGTGCATGGGCTTCACCGTGGTCAGGTACTGGGTCACCACGGACCGCAGGGTCCGGCCCCGCTCCTCCACGTCCCGGAGGGCCCGGCGGAGGATGCGCTCGTCCGCGTCGGTCTCCACGAAGATCTTGATGTCGAACATCTCCCGGAGCACGGGGTCCTGGAAGATCAGGATGCCCTCCACGATCAGAACCTTGGTAGGGAAAATCTCCACGGTCTGGTCCGTCCGGTTGTGGTCCACGTAGGAGTAGACGGGGCACTGGATGGACCGGCCCTCCCGCAGCTCCCGCAGGTGCCGGATCAGCAGGTCCGTATCGAAGGCGTCGGGGTGGTCGTAGTTCTGGAGGGCCCGTTCCTCATAGGTTTTGCCCTCCTGCCGCTTGTAGTAGCTGTCGTGTCCCACGACGGTGACGTCGGGGCCGAAGTGGTCCTTTAAATGCCGGGTCAGGGTGGTCTTGCCGGAGCCCGTGCCCCCGGCGATGCCGATGATGATGGCGCTCATACCGTGTTCCTCCCGTCGGTTCGATTCGGTTCTACAAGTTCCATTATATGGTTCCGGGGCGAAAAAGCAAGGAGAACCTGAAAAGTTCACAAATTTTGACGAACTCGCACTTGACGGCGGCCTGGAAAATGGATATGATAGAAAATGCGATGATAGCAAAACCTATGGGGTTTTGACGATGAAAATCACATACGGGAGGACCGATATGGCAATGAAGCGCTGCCCCGTCTGCGGGGAGAGATATTCCGATACGTATAAAGAGTGCCCATTCTGCGAGGAGGAGGAGTATTGGGAGGACGAGCAGCAGGAGCCTGCCCGCCGCCCCATCCTCCGGGAGGGCGTGCGGAGCTCCGGCGGCCGGGGCGGACGGAGCGCCTACGGCATCGTGACGCCGATTTTGATCGTTTTGATTCTCCTGATGGCTCTGCTGCTGGTGTACCTGCTCTACGGGGACAAGTTCTTCGGCAAGGACAAGGACCCCGAGGACAACAAGCCCGGCATTACGGACGTCCAGCAGCCCGGCGTCGGCACAACGCCGGGGAACGCCCCCGCCCAGGACCCCGCCGGGGCGGACGACCCCGAGGGCCCCGGCGAGCCGGACGGCCCGGATACGCCCGATACGCCGCCTGACGACGGCTCCATGCCCGACGGGACCGGCGGCACAGGCTCCGGCGGCCAAGGGACTTCCAGCAGCGGCCTCA
>VSMY01000097.1 GCA_009773995.1 Oscillibacter sp.
CCCCCGCAGCGCCCGCCGCTCCCGCGGCCCCCAAGGAAGGAGGAAGCAACTAATGCTGATGCCGAAGAGAGTCAAATACCGCCGCGTGCACCGCGGCCGTATGACCGGCAAGGCCACCCGTGGCAACACCTTGGCTTACGGCGAGTATGGCCTGGTGGCCACCGAGCCCGCCTGGATCACCAGCAACCAGATTGAGGCGGCCCGTATCGCCATGACCCGCTACACCAAGCGCGGCGGCCAGGTCTGGATTAAGATTTTCCCCGACAAGCCCGTGACCAAGAAGCCTGCCGAGACCCGCATGGGCTCCGGTAAGGGCTCCCCCGAGTTCTGGGTCGCCGTCGTGAAGCCCGGCCGCGTCATGTTCGAAATCGCCGGCGTGCCGGAAGAAGTTGCCCGCGAGGCCCTGCGTCTGGCCAGCCACAAGCTGCCCATCAAGACCAAGGTCATCGCCCGCGCCGAGGAAGCAGGTGAGTAAGATGAAGGCAAGTGAAATTCGTGAGATTCGCAAGATGACCCCGGAGCAGCTGAACGAGAAGCTGACGGGGCTGAAGAAGGACCTGTTTTTCCTTCGTATGCAGCACGCCACCAACCAGCTGGACAATCCCGTGAAAATCCGGGAGACCAAGCATGACATTGCCCGAGTCAAGACCGTGCTCCGGGAGCTCTCCGCTTCCGGCAAGCAGTGAGAAGGAGGTAAGGAAACATGGACGAGAAGAGAACTTCCTCCCGTAAGACCCGGGTTGGCAAGGTGGTCTCCGACAAGATGGACAAGACCGTCGTGGTCGCCATTGAGGACCGGGTAGCCCACCCTCTGTATAAGAAAATCGTCGGCCGCACTTACAAGCTGAAAGCCCACGACGAGCAGAACAGCTGCGGAATCGGCGACAAGGTAAAGGTGATGGAAACCCGCCCCCTGTCCAAGGACAAGCGCTGGCGCGTGGTTGAGATCATCGAGAAAGCGAAGTAAGGAGGCGTCGAGACATGATTCAGCAGGAAACCTTCCTGAAGGTGGCCGACAACACCGGCGCCAAGGAAATCAAGTGCATCCGCGTCCTGGGCGGTTCCAAGCGCAAGTACGGGAACATCGGGGACGTCATCGTGGCCTCCGTCCGCAAGTCCGCCCCCGGCGGCACCGTGAAAAAGGGCGAGGTGGTCAAGGCCGTCATCGTCCGCTCCGCCAAGGGCATCCGCCGGAACGACGGAACCTATGTCCGGTTCGACGACAACGCGGCGGTCCTCATCAAGGACGACAAGAACCCCCGCGGCACCCGTATCTTTGGGCCCGTGGCCCGCGAGCTGCGGGACAAGGATTACATGAAGATCCTGTCCCTGGCGCCCGAAGTGATTTGAGGAGGGCAAGGAAATGTCTATGAACATCAAAAAGGGCGACACGGTCGTCCGCCTCTCCGGCGACGGCGGTAAGGACAAGGACCTGAGCACCCACCAGGGCAAGGTCCTTGCCACCCTGCCGAAGGAGAATAAGGTTGTGGTAGAGGGCATGAACCTGGTCACCTGCCACATCAAGCCCCGCCGCCAGGGCGAAGAGGGCGGCATCGTCAAGCGGGAAGCCGCCATTGCGGCCTGCAAGGTCCAGGTGGTTTGCCCCAAGTGCGGCAAGCCCACCCGGGTGGGCCACAAGGTGGAAAAGAAGACCGTGGCCGGCAAAGAGAAAAACGTCAGCGTCCGCATCTGCAAGAAGTGCGGCGCCGAGCTGTAAGGGAGGAGGAGTGAAACATGGCTGACAAGAAAGTGCCCAACCTCAAGGCGAAGTACGCCTCCGAGGTCGCTCCCGCCCTGATGAAGCAGTTCGGATACAAGAGCGTCATGCAGATTCCCAAAATCGACAAGGTAGTCGTGAACGTGGGCTGCGGCGAGGCCAAGGAAAACGCCAAAATTCTGGACAACGTGGTCCGGGACCTGGCTCAGATTACCGGTCAGAAGCCCATCATCACCCGTTCCCGGAAGAATATCGCCAACTTCAAGCTCCGCGAAAACATGCCCATCGGCGCGAAGGTCACTCTCCGCGGCGAGAAGATGTGGGAGTTCCTGGACCGCCTGTTCAACGTGGCCCTGCCCCGCGTCCGCGACTTCCAGGGCATCAGCCCCAACGCCTTCGACGGCCGGGGCAACTACGCCCTGGGCATCCGGGAGCAGCTGATCTTCCCCGAGATTGAGTACGATAAAATCGACAAAATCCGGGGCATGGACGTGGTCATCTGCACCACCGCGCACACCGACGAAGAGGCCCGCGCCCTGCTTACCCAGGTCGGCGCGCCCTTCGCCCGCTAAGGAGGGAGAGAAGAATGGCTAAGAAATCCATGATTCTGAAGCAGCAGCGCCCCGCGAAGTACTCCAGCCGGAAGTACAACCGCTGCAAGCTCTGCGGCCGTCCCCACGCCTATCTCCGGGATTACGGCGTGTGCCGTATCTGCTTCCGGGAGCTGGCCTACAAGGGCGAGATTCCCGGCGTCCGGAAAGCATCTTTCTAAGAGGCTTCGGATATCTAAGTTGTCGTCGCTCCGGCCTGGACGAGTGCCGGGCCTCGGAGCGCGATAAAGCTCTTTTTGCCTCTTTTTCTCTCGAGAAAAAGAGGAGACAGACGGCGAAAGGTCATGGCCAATCGGGCCGAGGAGCCCAATTGGTCATGATACCTCGCTGCTGAAGCGGCCAAAGGCCGCAACTCTAAAATAGGAGGATTCAACCATGCATATCACCGATCCGGTTGCGGATATGCTCACCCGCATCCGCAACGCCGTCAGCGCGAAACACGACACTGTGGACGTCCCCGCCTCCAACATGAAAAAGAGCATCGCTCAGATTCTGCTGGACGAGGGCTATATCAAAAATTTCCAGATCGTGGACGACGGCACCCAGGGAAAGATTCACATCACCCTGAAGTACAACGCAGGCAAGGAAAAGGTCATCACCGGCCTGCGCCGCGTCTCTAAGCCGGGCCTCCGGGTCTACGTGGGCGCCGACGAGCTGCCCCGCGTGCTCCGCGGCCTGGGTATCGCTATCATCTCCACGTCTAAGGGCGTCATGACCGACAAGAAGGCCCGCGAGCTCCATGTCGGCGGCGAAGTCCTGGCGTTCGTCTGGTAAGGAGGGTATTGAACAATGTCTAGAATCGGCAGAATGCCCATTACCGTCCCCGCCGGCGTGACCGTGAACATCGCCGAGGGTAATGTGGTCACTGTGAAGGGACCCAAGGGCCAGCTGACCCGCGCGCTGCGCCCGGAGATGATGATTGAACAGGAAGGCACTACGATCACCGTGAAGCGTCCTTCCGAGGATAAGCTGCACCGCAGCCTCCACGGCCTGACCCGCACGCTCCTGCACAACATGATCGTCGGCGTGACCGACGGCTATGCCAAGGAACTGGAAGTCAACGGCGTGGGCTATCGTGTGGCCAAGGAGGGAAGCAACCTGGTCATGAACCTGGGCTATTCCCATCAGGTGATCGTTTCTGAGGCGGAGGGCATCACCATCGAGGTTCCCTCTCCCAATAAAATTATCATTCGCGGCTGCGACAAGGAGGCCGTCGGCCAGTTTGCCGCCGAGGTCCGTGAGAAGCGCCCGCCCGAGCCGTACAAGGGCAAGGGAATCAAGTATGCCAATGAAACCATCCGCCGCAAGGTCGGTAAGACCGGCGCCAAGAAGTAAGGAGGTGTGCCGAAATGATTAAAAGACCCAATACCAACGCCCAGCGCATGAAGCGCCACAAGAGGGTGCGCGCCAAGATCTCCGGCACTCCCGAGATGCCGCGTCTGAACGTGTTCCGCAGCGAGGCCAATATCTACGCCCAAATCATCGACGATGTCTCCGGCGTGACCCTGGTTTCCGCTTCCTCCCTGGATAAGGCCGTCGAAGGCTACGGCGGGAATGTCGCCGCCGCAGAGGCCGTGGGCAAGCTCGTGGCCGAGCGTGCCAAGGCTAAAGGTATCGAGACCGTGGTGTTTGACCGCGGCGGCTACCTGTATCACGGCCGCGTGAAGGCCCTGGCCGAGGGCGCCCGTGAGGGCGGCCTGCAGTTCTAAGGAGGGAGGAACGTTCAATGCCTAGATTTGAAAGAGAGCAGAGCGAGTATATCGAGAAAGTCGTGTACCTGAACCGCGTTTCCAAGACTGTGAAGGGCGGCCGGGTTATGAAGTTCTCCGCCCTGGTGGTTGTGGGCGACGGCAAGGGCAAGGTCGGCTACGGCCTGGGCAAGGCCGCCGAAGTTCCCGAGGCCATCCGCAAGGGCATCGAGGCCGCCAAGAAAAACATGATTACCGTGACTCTGGCGGGCACCACCCTGCCCCATGAGACCATCGGGGAAGCCGGCGCGGGCCGCGTGCTGATGAAGCCCGCCGCCCCCGGTACCGGCGTCATCGCCGGCGGCGCGGTCCGCGCCGTCGTGGAGGCCGCGGGCATCAAGGACATCCGTGCCAAGAGCCTCCGGTCCAACAACCCCAACAACGTCGTCGCCGCCGCCTTCCAGGGACTCAAGAGCATGCGCGGTCCCGAGGAGGTCGCCCGCATCCGCGGGAAGAGCGTCGAAGACATCGTGGGTTAAGGAGGCAACAAACGTGGCAAACTTAAGGATTGAGCTCGTCAAGAGCCTGAACGGCCGCCTGGAAAAGCAGGTTGCCACCGCGCATTCCCTGGGTCTGCGCAAAATCGGTGACGTCACCGTGCAGCCCGACAACGATCCCACCCGCGGAAAAGTGGCGAAGATCGGCTATCTGCTGCAAGTTACCGAAGAGAAGTAAGGAGGCGCCAAATATGAAATTAAGCGAACTGTCTCCCGCCGAAGGCTCCGTCCGGCAGGCATACCGCAAGGGCCGGGGCGCCGGCAGCGGCAACGGAAAGACCGGCGGCCGGGGCCACAAGGGCCAGAAGGCCCGCTCCGGCGGCAAGGTCCGCGTGGGCTTTGAAGGCGGCCAGATGCCTCTGGCCCGCCGGGTCCCGAAGCGCGGCTTCAACAACATCTTCGCCAAACCTCTGGAGGTTGTGAACCTCAGTGCCCTGAACGCGTTCAGCGACGGGGACACCGTCACCGCCGAGGCGCTGCTGGAAAAGGGCGTCCTCAGTAAGTGCGAGTACGGCTTCAAGGTCCTGGGCAACGGGAAGCTCACCAAAAAGGTCACTGTCAAGGCCAACGCTTTTTCCGCGTCTGCCAAGGAGGCCATCGAGGCAGCCGGCGGAAAGGCGGAGGTGAAGTAACGTGATTCAAACCGTTCGCAAAGCCTGGGCCATCCCGGAACTGAAAAAGAAGATCGTTTTCACGCTGCTGATCCTGCTGATCTTCCGCATCGGCAACGCCATCACCGTTCCCTATATCGACGTGGCCCAGCTGGAAGCCCAGCTTAAGGGCATGGGCGCCACGATTCTGGGACTGTACAACGTGATGAGCGGCGGTGCCTTTGCTACCGCCACGGTCTTTGCCCTGAGCATTCAGCCCTATATCAACAGCTCCATCATCATCCAGCTGCTCACCGTGGCCATCCCCTATTTGGAGAACCTGGCCAAGGACGGCGGCGAGGAGGGCCGGAAGAAAATCCAGTCCATCACCCGCTATACCACCGTGGCCATCGCCATTCTCCAGGCCGTGGGCTACTACTTCATGATGAAGCGCTACGGCATCCTGGCCCCCGGGGCCGACGGCATTTGGCCCGCCCTGGTCATCATCGTGTCCTTTATCGCCGGTTCCTCCTTCGTCATGTGGATGGGCGAGCAGGTCACCGAGTTCGGCGTGGGCAACGGCATTTCCATCATCCTCTTCGCGGGCATCGTCTCCCGGGTTCCCAGCATGATTTCCAGCATGGTTCAGGGCGTGAGCCGGTGGTCCGCCATCAACAGCGGCGCCATGACGCAGGAAACCCTGGTGGATGCCGGTTACACCGTTGACCAGGCCCAGCAGCTCATGGCCACCGCCATGCCTCCCTGGGGCGTGATTCTGCTCCTGGTGGGCGGCCTGGCCCTGATCGCCTTCATCGTGTTCATCAACGACGCGGAGCGCCGCATCCCCGTGCAGTACGCCAAGCGTCAGGTGGGCCGGAAAATGTACGGCGGCCAGAGCAGCAACCTGCCCATGAAGGTGAGCATGGCCGGCGTTCTGCCCGTCATCTTCGCCCAGAGCATCGCCTCTCTGCCCATCACCATCTGGAGCTTTGTGGGCATCCCCGCCGAGGGCACCGTGTCCCGGAGCATCTATAACGCCATTGACACGAAGTCGGTGACGTATATGGTGGTCTATTTCATCCTGATCATTGGCTTCGCCTATTTCTATTCCAGCATCCAGTTCAACCCCGTGGAGATTGCCAACAACATGAAAAAGCAGGGCGGCTTCATCCCCGGCTTCCGTCCCGGCAAGCCCACGGTGGACTTCATCCGCAAGGTGCTGAATAAAATCACCCTGTTCGGCGCTATCTACCTGGGCATCGTGGCCATCTGCCCCCTGATTATCGGCCGCATCCTGGGGAACAACTCCGTGGCCATCGGCGGCACCTCGGTCATCATCGTGGTGGGCGTGGCGCTGGAGACGGTCAAGGCCCTGGAATCCCAGATGCTGATGCGTCAGTACAAGGGCTTCCTGGAGTAATTGAGAGACAATATTGGATGCCGGCGCCGGGCGGGGCCGTGGAGCTCCGCCCGCGCCCGGAATACAGGAGGTTTTAACCATGAAATTAATCCTGTTGGGCGCCCCGGGCGCCGGAAAGGGAACACAGGCCGACATCCTGTGTGAGAAGCTGGATATCCCCACCATCTCCACCGGCAACATCCTCCGCGCCGCCGTAAAGAACGGCACCCCCACGGGCCTGAAGGCGAAAGCTTTTATGGACGCGGGGCAGCTGGTGCCCGATGAGGTCATCATCGGCATCATCTCCGAACGGCTGGAGGAGCCGGACTGCGCCAAGGGCTACATCCTGGACGGCGTTCCCCGCACCATCGCCCAGGCCGAGGCCCTGGAGAAGGCCGGAATCGTCTTCGACGCCGTGGTCTCCCTGGAGGTCGGCGACGAGACGATCATGGAGCGCATGAGCGGCCGCCGGGTCTGCCCGGACTGCGGCGCCAGCTACCATGTGGTAGCGGTGCCCCCCAAGAGCGAGGGCGTGTGCGATAAGTGCGGCGGGAAATTGATTCAGCGGAAGGATGATGCCCCCGAGACGGTGAAGTCCCGCCTCGAGGTCTATCATAAGGAGACGGAGCCCCTCAAGGCGTTTTACGCAGAGCGGGGCCTTCTGAAGACGGTGGAGAACCAGCCGACTGTGGAAGCCAATACCCAGGCGATCCTCCGCGTTTTGGGGAGATGACGGGATGATCACCCTGAAATCCTCCCAGGAGATCGACTTGATGCGCCGGAGTGGAAAAATTACCGCGGCTGCCCGTGCCTTGGCAGGGGAAATGGTAAAGCCCGGCGTGACAACCCAGGAGATCAACGACGCGGTGGAGCGGTTCATCCGCAAGCAGGGGGCGGTCCCGTCCTTTCTCCATTACAACGGCTACCCAGCCAGCGTCTGCATCAGCGTCAACGACGAAATCATCCATGGCATCCCCAGCCCCAAGCGGGTCCTGCGGGAGGGCGATATCGTCAGCGTGGACGTGGGCGCGTACATCGGGGGCTTTCATGGAGACTGCGCGGCGACGTTCCCCTGCGGAAGGATTTCTCCGGAGGCTCAGCGCCTGATCGACGTGACCAGACAAAGCTTCTTTGAGGGAATCCGTTTCGCCCGGGAGGGACAGCGCCTTCAGGACATCTCCGCGGCGGTTCAGGCTTATGTGGAGCAGAACGGCTTCTCCGTGGTCCGGGAATACGTGGGCCACGGCGTGGGAGCCAAGATGCACGAATCGCCGGAGATCCCAAATTACGGCCGTCCGGGCCACGGACCCCGGCTTCTCCGGGGAATGACCCTGGCCATTGAACCCATGGTCAACGCCGGCTCCGCCGCCATCACCCAGCTGAGCGACGGATGGACGGTAAAGACCGCCGACGGGAAGTGGGCGGCCCACTACGAAAACACGATCCTGATTACCGATGGCGCGCCGGAAATTTTGACGGCCCCCGCTATTTGACAACAGGTGAGAGAGAACGCATGGAGATTGCGAAATCAAACATCGTCCGCTCCAACGCGGGACGGGACAAGGGCAAGCTCTTCGTCGTCCTGGCGGTGGAGGGAGAGTACCTCCTGCTGGCGGACGGAAAATCGAGAAAGGTGGAATCCCCGAAGCGGAAGAAGCGCAGGCATGTGCTCTTCGTCTCGGCGGAGGAGACCCGCCTCGCTGAAAAGATCAAGAGCGAGGAGAAGATCACCAACAGTGAGCTTCGCAGGACCCTCGCGGCCTGCCGCGAGGCGATCCAGCCGGACCAGGAGGGATAACGTTTGGCAAAATCCGACATGATTGAAGTGGAAGGTGTTGTGGTGGAAGCCCTGCCCAACACGACGTTCCAGGTTGACATTGGAAATGGTCACATGATTCTGGCGCATATTTCCGGGAAACTGAGGATGAATTTCATCAGGATTCTGCCCGGCGACAAGGTCACGGTGGAGATGTCCCCGTACGATCTGACCCGGGGCCGGATCACCTGGCGCAGCAAATGACATCAAACGACGTAAACCGCTGAAAGGAATGGTTGCAGACTATGAAAGTAAGACCGTCCGTGAAGCCCATGTGCGAAAAGTGCAAGGTCATCCGCCGCAAAGGCCGTGTTATGGTCATTTGCGAGAACCCCAAGCACAAGCAGAGACAGGGCTGAGAATTGAAATTGGAGGTGCTTTAAAAGTATGGCACGTATTGCCGGTATTGACCTGCCGAAGGATAAACGTATCGAAATCGGCCTCACCTATATCTACGGCATTGGGCGCAAAAGCGCCAAGGACATCCTGGCGAAGTCCGGCGTGAACCCCGACACCCGGGTGAAGGATCTGACGGACGCCGACGAGCAGAAGCTCCGCGACGCCATCGACGACTACACCGTGGAGGGCGACCTCCGGCGTCAGACCGCCCTGGACATCAAGCGGCTCAGCGAAATCGGCTGCTACCGCGGGCTGCGCCACCGCAAGGGTCTGCCCGTCCGGGGCCAGCGCAGCAAAACCAACGCCCGCACCCGGAAGGGACCCAAGAAAACCATCGCCAACAAGAAGAAGTAAGGAGGGAGAGAGAATATGGCAGCAACGAAATCCGGCGGTAAGAAAGTCATCCGCCGCCGCCGCGAGCGGAAGAACATTGAGCGTGGCCAGGTCCATATCCGTTCTTCCTTCAACAATACCATGGTAACCGTCACCGACGCCCAGGGCAACGCCATCTCCTGGGCCTCCTCCGGCGGCCTCGGCTTCCGGGGCAGCAAGAAGTCCACCCCCTTCGCGGCCCAGACCGCGGCGGAGACCGCCGCCCGCGCCGCCATGGAGCACGGGCTGAAGACCGTGGAAGTGTTCGTCAAGGGACCCGGCCAGGGCCGTGAGGCCGCCATCCGGGCGCTGCAGGCCGTGGGCCTGGAAGTGACGATGATCAAGGACGTCACCCCCATCCCCCACAACGGCTGCCGCCCCCCGAAGCGCCGCCGCGTCTGATCGTAAGAGGCGGGATGCAGGCGGGGGGTGAGAGACGAGGCCGGCCCCCCGCGCGGGAGAGGGGGCGCG
>VSMY01000098.1 GCA_009773995.1 Oscillibacter sp.
GTCCTGTTCAATGGTCCCGGCGTAGGCGGCACGGCCGCGCGTCTCCGGCTCCCTGGACTCCTCCGGCGGGGGGGCGTTCAGGCGAATTCCGCTGTCCACGTGGGCCTTTCCGGGAACCTCGCTCCACTTCACCGTGTACCCCGCCCCGTGGGCGCAGAAGACGGAGTCCGGCGTGTTCTCCACGTCCCGCTCCGGGTCATAGCCGACGGCTTCGATGACTGTTTCCGGGTCCTTGCAGGGCCGATAGCCCGCGGGGCGGAGGCTCAAACGCCCCTGGCCCTTGGTGTAGGCGGCCAGCTCCTTGGCGTAGTCCCCAAGGCCCGCCACCGGAGCCTCCCCGGTGAGGGCGGCCTCGTCCCCCAGGGTCTCCGGCGGCTCCGCCTCGCCGCCCATCTGCTGGACGTCGTTCAGCGCCCGGCCCAGCTGGGCGGCGGGCAGCTCCAGGCGGAAGGCGTACCAGGGCTCCAGGAGAACGCTCCGGGCGCTCATGAGGCCCTGGCGCACGGCCCGGTAGGTGGCCTGGCGGAAGTCGCCGCCCTCGGTGTGCTTCTCGTGGGCCCGGCCCGCCGTCAGGGTGAGCTTCATGTCCGTGATGGGAGACCCGGTGAGGACCCCCAGGTGGGGCTTTTCCCACAGGTGGGTGAGGATGAGCCTCTGCCAGTGGCCGTCCAGCTGGTCCTCCGGGCAGACCGTGGCGAAGCGGAGGCCCGCCCCCCTGGGCAGGGGCTCCAGGAGGAGGTGGACCTCGGCGTAGTGCCGCAGGGGCTCGAAGTGCCCGACACCCTCCACGGCTTCGGCGATGGTCTCCCGGTACACCACCCTTCCCGCGCCGAAACCCGCCTCAATGCCGAAGCGCTCCTTCAGGCGGCGCTGTAAAATCTCCGTCTGGACCTCCCCCATCAGCTGGACCCGGATGGCCCCGGCGGTCCAGGAGACCCGCAGCTGGGGGTCCTCCTCCTCCAGGAGGCGCAGGGCCTTCAGGGCCGCGGAGGGATCCGCCTCCGTCTCCATCTGATAGGCCAGCACCGGCTCCAGGGCCGGGACGGTCCAGGGGCTCTCATGGCCCAAGCCCTGGCCCGGCAGGGCCCGGCTCAGGCCCGTGACGGCCACCACCGTCCCGGCGGGGGCGCTGTCCACGGGCCGGAACTTCTCCCCGGAGTAAAGGCGGAGCTGGTCCGCCTTTTCCTCCCAGACCTCCTCCTCCGGGGCGTCGGGCCTGCGGTTCGTCAGCACATCCTTGGTTTTCAGCACGCCGCCTGTGACCTTCATCCAGGTGAGCCGGGCCCCCCGGTTATCCCGGGAGACCTTAAAGACCCTGGCCCCGAACTCCGCCGGATACGCCCGCAGGGGCGCGTGGCGGCGGAGGGCCTCCAGCAGGTCCTCCACCCCCTCCAGCTTCAGGGCGGAGCCGAAGAAGCAGGGGAACAGCTTCCGCCGCCGGATCAGGTCCGTCAGGCGTTCCTCCGACAGACGGCCCGTCTCCAGATACTCGTCCAGGGCCTCCTCGCCGCACACGGCGGCCTCCTCGGCAAGCTCCTCCGGCGGCAGGGAGAAGTCGGCGCAGCCCCCGTCCAGGCGGGCTTTCAGCTCCCCCAGCAGGGTCTCCCGGTCCGTCCCCGCCAGGTCCATCTTGTTGATGAACAGGAACGTGGGCACGGCGTACCGCTCCAGCAGCCGCCAGAGGGTCCGGGTGTGGGCCTGGACTCCGTCGCTGCCGCTGACCACCAGCACGGCGCAGTCCAGCACCTGGAGGACCCGCTCCGCCTCGGCGGAAAAGTCCACATGGCCCGGCGTATCCAGCAGGGTGACGTCCAAATCTCCCAGGGAGAACTCCGCCTGCTTGGAAAAGATGGTGATGCCCCGCTCCCGCTCCATCTCGTCGGTGTCCAGGAACGCGTCCCGGTGGTCCACCCGGCCCAGGCGGCGGATGGCCCCGCTTTGGTACAGCAGGGCCTCGGAGAGGGTGGTTTTCCCGGCGTCCACGTGGGCCAGGACGCCCATGACCAGTTTGTTCATCGTGATACCTCCGCTGGAAGGAGTTTGCAGGCGTTGCAGGGGCCGCCGCCCCCGGCGGCCTTACCCGGCGCGGAACAGGGCCGTCAGCAAGGCGTAAATCACCGGCTGGTGGAGCATGTAGATGAGAAGCGACCGCCGCCCCATGGCCGTGACCAGGGGCACCCGCCGGGTCTCCCGGACCTCCTCGGGACGGAGGCGGAAGAGGAACCACCCCGTCAGAAACAGGAAGAACCAGGGGAGCAGGGAGAAATAGTCCGTGGAGAAGAAGCCCGCCGGGGGAAAGCCCAGCAGGGCGGTGACATGATCCCGGTACAGCCCCGCCGGAAGGGCGGCGATATGCAGTCCCTCAAAGCCCAGGAAGCCCCCGTTCACGTCCCGGAAAATCAGGAAGAGCAGAAAGCTCCCCGCCGCCCCAACCTGGGCGGGAACGCGTTCCATCGCCGGGGCCAGGGGGATTAGGAGGAGGGACGAGGCCCCCAGCAGGGTCAGCACGCCGCAAAAGACCAGGTTGTCCGGCATGAAAAACCAGGTGACGGCGGTGATCAGGGCCCCGTAGGAAAACACCGTCAGCCCCCGGCGGAGCTGACGCCGCCCCAGGGCCCAGCAATACCCGGAAAGAAGGATGAAGGTCCAGCAGATGCTCTGCTGCCAGACGTGGGCGGCGAAGCTCCGATACCAGGGCCAGTTTGCGCCGAACATATAGACCATATCCCAGGCGGCGTGATAGAGGATCATGCTGATAAGAGCGAAACCCCGGATCGTGTCCAGGGTTTCGTAACGGCGGGGTCTCATCAATAAGCCACGCCCCAATAGATGTCGGTCTTGCAGGGCTTGCCGCATACGGGGCACACGCCCTCCGTGCCGCTCTGCTGGAGGGGCATGCAGCGGGAGCTGACCCCCGCCCGCTCCTTCATGGCCAGCTCGCACTCCAGAGAGCCGCACCACTTGGAGCGGAGGAAACCGCCCTTCCCCTCGGCGATGGCCTTGGCCTCCTCCGGGGTGGAGATGTCGAAGGTGTTGTCCTCCCGGTTTTGGAGGGCCATGGCGTACATGTTGTCGTGGACCGCGTCCAGGAGCTTTTTGACGGTCTCCTCCAGCTCCGCCAGAGGCACGGTGACCTTCTCCCCGGTGTCCCGGCGGGCCACGACGCACTGGTCCTTCTCCATGTCCTTGGGGCCGATTTCCACCCGCAGGGGCACGCCCTTCATCTCGTACTCGGCAAACTTCCAGCCGGGGGAGTTGTCGGAATCGTCCATCTTGGACCGGACCCCGGCGGCCTTCAGCCGATCCCGGAGGACCGCCGCCGCGTCCAGCACGCCGGGCTTATGGGCCGCCACGGGGATGACCACCGCCTGGATGGGGGCCACCCGGGGGGGCAGGACCAGTCCGTTGTCGTCTCCGTGGGTCATGATGATGCCGCCGATCATCCGGGTAGACACGCCCCAGCTGGTCTGATGGGGGTGGTGCAGTTGGTTGTCCTTCCCGGTATAGGTGATGTCGAAAGCTTTGGCGAAGCCGTCCCCGAAGTAGTGGCTGGTCCCCGCCTGGAGGGCCTTGTGGTCGTGCATCATGCACTCCACGGTGTAGGTCTCCTCGGCTCCCTTGAACTTCTCTTTATCCGTCTTCCGGCCCCGGAGGACGGGCATGGCCAGGAAGTTCTCCATGAAGTCGGCGTAGACGTTCAGCATCCGCATGGTCTCCTCCCGGGCCTCGGCCTCGTCCGCGTGCATGGTGTGGCCCTCCTGCCAGAGGAACTCCCGGTGCCGGAGGAAGGGGCGGGAGGTCTTCTCCCAGCGGAGGACGCTGCACCACTGGTTGTAGAGCTTGGGCAGGTCCCGCCAGGAGTGGATGATGTTGGCGTAATGCTCGCAGAAGAGGGTCTCGGACGTGGGGCGGACGCAGAGCTTATCCTCTAATTTCTCGCTGCCGCCCAGGGTGATCCAGGCGCACTCCGGGGCGAAGCCCTCCACGTGGTCCTTCTCCTTCTGGAGGAGGGACTCGGGGATGAGCACGGGGAGATAGACGTTCTCGTGGCCCGTCTCCTTGAAGCGGCGGTCCAGCTCGCTTTGGATGTTCTCCCAGATGGCGTAGCCGTAGGGCCGGTAGATGAACATGCCCTTGACGGAGGTGTAGTCGATGAGCTCCGCCTTTTTGCACACGTCGGTGTACCACTGGGCAAAGTCCGCGTCCCGTGCGGTGATGGCGTCCACTTGTCTTTTATCCGTAGCCATAGCGTTTCGTTCCTTTCCTGTTTGAGGTCTCAAAATAACCATTTCATTTTATCCGCCCAAGGCCGGATTGTCAACGGGTTTCCATGGATTTTACCCACTCGGGCCTACATGCGGGTTGCATTTTCCCAAAGGGTATGATAGGATGATTCCGGCGCTGGCAAACCGGCGGACGGTCGGCCTCCTTGACAGGGGGCAGCTTCTCGCCCCCTGATCCTTTGAAAGGGGGGCTGCCTATATGATTACATATTCGGAACTCTTTCAGTTCTGTCTGGTCATCATCGGACTTTGCGGCCTGTTCATTCAGGCATACAAAAAGAAGTAACCGCCCAGCCTGCAAGCACGCGGTTACTCCTTTTTAAGTATCTGTCCGGGCCGGCCGTCTTCCGGCAGCGCCCTTTCTCTATAGTTAGTATATCCAAGCGTCCCGGAGTTGTCAAGAGGCTCCGGGGCGCTTTTTCGCCCTCACCGCCCCGGCAGGGGGAAGGCGCGCATAATCACCCGGCCGAAGCAGGCCAGGGCCCGCCCGCCGGAGGCGGTCAGCACCACGTCTGCGTCCGCCCGTGCCCGGTTCAGGGAGAAGAGGTAGACAATGCCCGCCGGGTCCCGGTAGTACTGCTTGCACAAAATGTCCCCGTCCACATAGAAAACGCCCACGTCTCCCGCCTTCAGCGGGTCCCGGTTCACGTACACCACGGACCCGTCGGAGATAAAGGGGGCCATGGAGTCTCCCTGAATCCGCACGCCGAACTCCGCCGCCGGGGGCACGTCCCCCGTAACGGGGATCAGGTCGTAATCCTCCCCAAAGGCCGGGGCCGCGTACCCGGCGGCGGCGGGGGAGCGGTAGAGCGGGATCATCCGGGGTTCCGCCGCCCCGGACCCGGCCTCCGCCTCGTCCCGATAGGCGCACAGCGCCTCCACCATGGTCCGCACCGTCTCCCGTCCCAGGGCGGACAGCCCCCGGTACCCCTCCAGCAGCCTCTGCTCCTTCGGGTCCAGGGCCCGCTTGTTGTATTGGAAGCTGTCCTGAAACAAGGTGTTGGGGTCCACCTCCAGGGAGTCGAAGAGCCGCAGCATAATCTCCTCCTTGGGGAAGCTCACCCCCGTCTCATAATTCCCCACGGCGGAAGGGGAGACCCCCAATAAAGCGGCCAGCTCCACCCTGGTCATATCCAATTCCCCCCGCCGGGCCCGCATCCTCTCGCCAAACGACATCCCCGCACCCCCTTTTATTTCCCTCATCTTACCAGCCCGTCAAAGCCCTGTCAATCTTTTTTACAAGATTCTTGTAAAATCCCTCTTGACATACTAGAACATATGTGCTATTTTAAAGTCACCGCCAAGTTTCTTGTAACTCCTGCTTTCACTCCGCCGCCAGCAAAGCGCCGCGGCGCGTCCCCCCGTCCCTCGTCCCTCGTCTCCCGTAAAAAATCACCTGCGAACCCAACACAGTGGTTCGCATGTGAAGGCGAGGGAAAAGCCCGTCCGGCGCATGAAAAAAGCCCTAAGGCTTTTTTCATCGCCTTAGGGCTTTTCCCGAGCTGGTGGGGGAAGGTGGATTCGAACCACCGAAGTCAGTGACAACAGATTTACAGTCTGCCCCATTTGACCGCTCTGGAATTCCCCCAAATATCAATATGAACTTGTGGAGCTGGTGGACGGACTCGAACCCCCGGCCTGCTGATTACAAATCAGCTGCTCTACCAACTGAGCTACACCAGCAGTTCCAACAGCATTGCTTATTCTAGCAGACGGCTTTCCATTTGTCAACAAAAATTTTCCCGTTTTACACGGTTTTTTCAAAGGAGAGGATTTTCATGACCACCATCAGACGCCGCCCCGGAACGCGGGCCCTGCGCTGCACCCTGTGCGGCCGGGAAATTCTCCGGGGCGAGGAGTACTGGGCCTGCAACGGCCATCTTGCCTGCGGGGACTGTTTCCCGGACCTGGCCCGGCGGGAGCTGGCCCCCTGCCGGGAGGTCCGGGGAAGGGAGGCCCGGCCATGACCCTTTTGGAGATGTCGGCCTCTTACCGCAGCAGCGCCGCCGCCATTCACGGGCGCATCGTGGAGCTGCGGGTTCTGGAGCGGGCCCAGGCGGACCCGGAGGCGGCCTTTCGCCTCCGCCGCCGCATCGACGAGCTGACCCCCCTCCTGCGGGAGGCCCGGGAGCTGGCGGCGCTGACCGCCCATTACTACGACAGGAGGGATCACAAGTATGAGAACCGCACGCTATGAGGGGCCCTTCTCTACCCGTGCCAGCGAGTGGATCGGGGACCTGACCGTCTGGAACCGCCAGAACGCCGCGGACAACTCCGAGCGCCTGGAGCGCCTCCGGCGGAACCTCCGCCGGGCCCGGGAGCGGGAGCTGACCCCCCGCCAGCGCCAGCTGGTGGACCTCTACTACGACCAGGGGATGAACATTCCCCAGATTGCGGAGGAGCTGGGGCTGAACCGCTCCACCGTCTCCCGGACCCTCCGGCGGGCCAAAGACCGGCTTTACCGCTGCCTCCGCTATTCCCTATAGCGTCCGGCAGAAGGCCTCCGGGACGGGAAGGAAGGGTGTGCGCGGGAAACCCAGGAAGGGTTTCCCGCGCCATTTTAATCATAATCATCCGATTTCAGAACTTTAAAAAGTTCTGAAATCGTAAGCAGCTTGTCGAAAATACTTTTTCGACAAGCTGGACCCAGGATTTACCTGCCGTTTCGTCCATTCTGTCCCGCTTTTCCTCTTGCGGTTTTGCCTGGAAACGGATATAATCAAAGCCAGCGTTCAACGGAAAAACACAAACGCCCTCCCCTGACGCGGCGGGACGGGCAAGGCCGCCGGGCCGGGAGGAACGACATGAAGGACATGATGTACAATTCCCTGCACAACCGCTGGCTGCGGCTGGCGGCCGCCATGCTGGGGGAGGGCGTGGTGGCCCTGGCCCTCCGCCTATTCATCGTGCCGCTGGGGCTGTACTCCGGCGGGCTTATGGGCCTGTGCCAGCTGATCCGCACCCTGCTCCACAACACCCTGGGCCTGGAGGCGGACATCGCCGGCGTCCTCTATTTCCTCAGCAACATTCCCATCCTGCTCCTGGGCTGGAAGACCCTGGGGCCCCGGATGACCTTTAAGACCATCGCCTGCACGGTGTCCTTCTCCTTTTTCTATAGTATCATCCCCTCGCCCAGCGTCCCCATCGTGGACGACTATCTGACCTCCTGCCTGCTGGGGGGCATCATCGTGGGCACCGCCAGCGGCATCGTGCTGACCTGCGGCGGCAGCGGCGGCGGACTGGACATTGTGGGACTGTGCCTGAGCAAGCGGGGCAGCCGCTTCACCGTGGGCAAGTTCTCCCTGACCTTTAACTTCTTCCTCTACGCCGCCTGCCTGGTCCTGTTCATCCCGGAGGTGGCTATTTACTCCGTCATCTACAACTTCTTCTCCGCCATGGTGCTGGACCGGATGCACCAGCAGAACGTAAACGTCCAGGCCATGATCTTCACCAAGGAGGACGAAAAGGAGCTGGGCCGCTTCATCATCGAGAAGCTGGGCCGCAGCGTCACCTACTGGGAGGGCGTCGGGGCCTACAGCGGCAAGGGGCTCCATGTGCTGGTGGTGTGCCTGTCCAAGTTCGAAATCGAAGAGCTGCTCCACGCCGTCCACGAGCGGGACGACCACGCCTTCGTCACCGTACAGGAGCGGGTCCGGGTCTTCGGGAATTTTGTGCGGAAGCTGGAGTGACGGGCGGAACGGTAAAAAGAGGATTGCCATCAGGCAATCCTCTTTTTTGTGCCTTACGCCCCGCCGGGTCCGGCGGTTTCCTTACAGCACTTCCTCCTTGCCGGCAATGAGCTCCGCCATAAGCTGCGCCCCAACATGGAAGGCGAAGCGGAAGCGGTCGAAGTCCCTGATATCCTCGACCCTGCTTCCCGCGTCTAAGTAGGCGTCCAGGAGTTCCCGCTGCTCCTCCGTGATGGAAGCGGTGAGCCGATCCAGATTCTCGCTCTTGATGCGCGCCGCCCGGACAAAGGGCGAATCCTGTTCGCGGATTCTTTCACGGGGCAGGTCGTAGAGCAGTTCCAGAATGTTATCCACCTTTGGATCATCCTTTCTTTGTTCTTTTTCGGCCGATACCGCTTGAAAGAAAAGGCGGCGTATGGTATCATATTTACGCCATCCTTGTCTTTTGGCAGGTATCGGCCTCTGGTGGGGAAGCGGTGCGGTCTTGGTTGGAGTGCGCCGCTTCCCGCTATTTCTTTTTGAGATCGTCATGCACCTTGTGGATACCGCGCCGAACGACTTCTGACTTTGATACTTCGAGTTCTTCAATACACTCTTCCAGCTTTTCCGCCGTTTCTTTATCAAAGTATACCTTCAGCACAATATCCTTTGGGTTGTCAGTGGGACGTCCCATTTTTTTTGCCCCCAATACCATCACCTCACTTTACGGGGTCGTAAATAGTATAACTTAACGACCCCGTAAAGTCAAGAGAAATTTGATTGGGAAATTATCTTGCAGGGAAGGGGCTCTGCCCCCTCCCGTTCTTTTGGACGTGCCGGACTCCCAGGGAAATGACCCGGTCAGGGAACCGGGCCCCACAGAAAAACGGACCGCCCCCGGCGGCCCGTTTCCTGTTCCCGGCAAAGTCAGGTTCCCGTCCCCTCCAAAATCTCCCGGACCCGCAGGACCTCCCCCTCCACGGAGAAGCGCACCTCCATCCCGGCGAAGCCGAAGCCGTAGACCCGTTCCGGGTCCGCCTGATACCGGGGCCGGGGGTCCAGGGCCAGCACGGAGCGGAGAGCCTCCCGCCGGTCCGGCGGGACCTTCTCCCAGAGCTCCGGCCGGCACTCCACCGCCAGCGCCTCCCGGTTGGGAGGGGCGGCGGCAAAGCCCCCCTCCGCCTCGGGGCGGCAGTCGGCGTAGGGCAGGTAGGGCTTGATATCCAGGATGGGCGTGCCGTCCATCAAATCCGCCCCCCGGACCCGGAGGACGGTCCCGTACTCCGCCGTCTTCTCGACGCCCGCCAGGGTCACGGCGGACAGGGCCAGGGGATTGGGCCGGAAGGGGGACCGGGTGGCGAAG
>VSMY01000099.1 GCA_009773995.1 Oscillibacter sp.
CGTCGGCAGCGTCAGATGTGGACACGAGCCAGCGTCCTCCAGCGGGGGCAGAACGCCCTCGGCCCGCAGGGCGGGGCCGTTCAGGGAGGCAATGTTGGGGGTCCGGCCGTCTTCGCTGGTGGGAATGGCGATTTCCCCATTGCGTACCTTCTCATAGATCAGGTCCTTCTGGGGGTCGTCCAGGTCCGCGCCTACGATTTTCCAGTTGTTATCCACCTCGGGCATCAGGGGGCCGTCCAGGGACTCCACGTACTCCGTAATCATATCCCGGACCGCGCCGCCCTCGTACACCACGTCGGCCTCGTTGAGGAGGCCCGCGGAGACCAGGCCGCCGTAACGGTAGTTGTTCAGGGCCAGGACCATGGTGTCCGTATCCTTCATGGGCTGACCCTTGTAGACCACATTTTGGATGCGGGACCCGGCGGGCTTGGAGATGTCGATTTCATAGTCCAGTCCCGCGAACATGTCATAGTTGTACAGCCGGATATTGGGGTTGAAGCTGATGGTCACGTCGCCGGGCTGGTACTGGTTGAAGAAGTTTCCGGCTTTCTCCTCCATAATGGCCTTCATCTGTTTTCCGGTGACCTTGACCCCGTAGAGGGTGTTGTCATACTTGTAGATTTTCACGCTGTCCCGGTGCAGGAAGGGGCCCGCCTGGAGGTTGGAGGTAGCGTCAAACAGGGCCGCCAGGGACACGTCGGCCCCGGCCCGCTCCATCTGGACCTTGTTTACCAGGTCCGTCACCGCGTCGTCCTCCAGCACGGCGGTGGGGATGCCGGGGAGGAATTCCAAGGGGTCGATGAAGGTCTTGCCCACGGTGCCCACTTCCCGGGAGGCCAGCTCCAGGCTCTTCTCGTGGAGGTCCTTAAACTCCGCCAAGAAGTCCGGGTCGGGAGTCGCCTCGGCGCAGTCGATGAGCTCGCCCTCGGCCTTGTCCACAGCCCAGCCGTCGCCGTCGGCCTTCAGGGTCAGGGTGACCTTGCTTACAAATTCGCCGTTGCTGCCGGGCTCCAGGACAGGGATGCCCCCGATGGTCTCATTGACCTTGGCGTGGGCGTGGCCGATGAACAGGGCGTCCATCCGGTCCCCGTATTTCTCCGCCACTTCCCGCATGCCCGCGACGCCGTACTCGCCATCCAGACCGTAGTGGACGGAGCCGACGATAACGTCCGCCTTGCCCTCCAGCTCGTCCAGGATTTTGCCGATTTCCTCGTCGGGGTTCGTGATTTTCATGTTGTCATAGTGGCCGGGATCGGACTTCTCCCACTGGGGGATGTGGGGCGCGTCCACGCCGAAGACCGCCACCTTCACGCCGTCCACCTCGAAAATCTTGTAGGCGTCAATCCAGCGGGAGCCGTCGGCCTTGTAGAAGTTGCCGCCCAGGGGCACGCCTTCAAACTCCTCAATCTCCCGGGTGGTGTACTTGAAGTCGAAGTTGAACTCGTGGTTGCCCAGGGTCCAGGCGTCGTACTTCAAATAGTTCATCGCCTCAATCATGGGATGGGGCTCCTCGTCCAGGAAGGACTGGATGTAGTTGGCCTGGGTGGTGTCGCCGGTGTCCAGCAGGAGCAGGTCCGGGTCCGCCTCCCGCTCCGCCTTGATGATGGCGGCGGCATGGGCCATGCTGGTTTTATTTTCCTTGTTGGAAGCATAGTCAAAGGGATTGACCATGCCGTGCAGGTCGCTGGTCTGGAGAATAGTGACGGTTTTGCCGCCCTCCTCCGCCGCCAGGGCGGGGACGGACAGCCCGGCCAGCATCGCCAGGGCCAGGACCAGCGCCAGCAGCTGCTTGCGCGCGGTGTTTCGCATAAAAAGACCTCCCGTTTTTATTTTTCCTCTTCTTTGGAAATGGACTGAGTTTATTATACGACAGCGCCCTCCAAAAAGCAATCGTTTTTGTGAAAAATAACCATTGACTTTACCCCTTTAAAGCTGTATAGTACAAAAGCGTTAGAGTGGCGCTCATCGGTTGGAAGGCGGTCCCGCCTGCGGACGGGCCGTTTTTTATCATGAACCCGGCAAAATCGCGCACACTATAGAACATAAGGAGATTGGAAATTATGAAGAAGAAACTGCTCGCTCTTGTCCTGACCCTGGCCATGGCCCTGAGCCTGGCCGCCTGCGGCGGCTCCAGCAAGTCCTACAAAATCGGCGTCTGCCAGCTGGCCCCCCACCCGGCACTGGACGCCGCCACCCAGGGCTTTACCGACGCCGTCAATAAGCTCCTCCCCGGCCAGGTGGAGCTGGACACCCAGAACGCCGCGGGAGACACCCCCACCTGCGCCACCATCATCAACGGCTTTGTCTCCGGAGGGGTGGACCTGATCATGGCCAACGCCACTGCCCCCCTCCAGGCCGCCGCCTCCGCCACCGCCGACATCCCGGTGCTGGGCACCTCCATCACCGAGTACGGCGTGGCCCTGGGCATTGAGAACTTCTCCGGCACCGTGGGCAGCAACGTCTCCGGCACCTCCGACCTGGCGCCCCTGGACCAGCAGGCCCAGATGATCCAGGAGTGGTATCCCGACGCCAAGACCGTGGGCCTCGTTTTCTGCTCCGCCGAGCCCAACAGCCAGTATCAGGTGGACAACGTCGAGAAATACCTGACGGATATGGGCTACGCCTGCACCCAGTTCCCCTTCTCCGATACCAACGACATGGCCTCCGTGGTCCAAAGCGCCGCGGACGCCTCCGATGTGCTGTATGTCCCCACGGACAACACGGCGGCAAACAACGCGGGAATCATTGACAACATCTGCCGGGGCGTCAAGCCCGTCTTCGCCGGAGAGGAAGGCATCTGCGGCGGCTGCGGCGTGGCGACGCTCTCCATCAGCTACTATGACATCGGCTACAAGACTGGGGAAATGGCCGCGGACATCCTGACGGGCAAGGCCAAGGTATCCGAAATGGCCATTGAGTACGCGCCCCAGTTCGTCAAGAAGTACAACCCCGCCACCTGCGAGGCCCTGGGCCTCACCGCCCCCGAGGGCTACGAGGCCATCGTCACCGAGTAACGCGTTCTCACAGGGGAGGGCGGAGGCCCTCCCCTGCTTCCCTTCAATTAGGGATGCGGAAAGAAACGCCCTAATTTCAAGAGAGGTCGTGTAATCACCATGCTGAGTTTTCTCAACGCTCTGCCGGGGGCCATGTCCCAGGGTCTCATCTGGGGCATTATGGCCATCGGCGTCTACATCACCTATAAAATCCTGGACATCGCGGACCTGACGGTGGACGGCTCCTTCTGCACCGGCGGCGCGGTGTTCGTCATGCTGTTCTCCGGCGGGGTCAACGTCTGGGCGGCGATGCTGGCCGCTTTGCTTGCGGGCATGCTGGCGGGCCTGGTCACCGGGCTGCTGAACACCCAGTGCGGCATCCCCGCTATCCTGGCGGGCATCCTGACCCAGCTGGGGCTGTACTCCGCCAACATGGCCATCATGGACTTCAAGGCCTCGGTGGCCATTAACGTCACCCAGGCGGACACGCTGGAAAAGCTGCTGGTCTCCCTGCGTTTCGTCCAGGGGGCCATCCGGGGGGACTTTCCCCTCTGGCGGCACCCCATTTTGGTGGTGGGCCTGTTCACCGTGGGTGTCATCGCCCTGCTGTACGGCTTCTTCGGCACGGAGCTGGGCTGCGCCCTTCGGGCCACGGGCTCCAACCCCAGCTGCGCCCGGGCCCAGGGCATTGACACCGACTTCTGCAAGGTGCTGGGCCTGATGATTTCCAACGGCCTGGTGGCTCTCTCCGGGGCGCTGCTGTGCCAGTACAACGGGGCCAACGAGATCAACGTAGGCCGGGGCGCCATCGTCATCGGCCTGGCGGCGGTTATCATCGGCCAGGTGCTTTTCAGCAAGCTCTTCCACAACTTCGCGCTGAAGCTGCTGGCGGTGTCCATCGGAGCAATTCTCTATTACATCGTCATCCAGGCGGTGCTGGCCATGGGCCTGAACCCCAACTATTTGAAGCTCCTCTCCGCGCTGGTGGTGGCGGTGTTCCTCTCCCTGCCCTACTGGAAGGGGAAGTATTTCCACGCCAAGGTGAAGACGGGAGGCGCCAGCCATGCTTGAGATCAAGGACATCTGGAAAATCTTCAACGCCGGGACGGTCAATGAGAAACAGGCCCTCCGGGGCGTGAGCCTGACGCTGAACGACGGGGACTTCTGCACCGTCATCGGCGGCAACGGAGCGGGCAAATCCACCATGCTGAACGCCGTGGCGGGAACCTGGCCCGTGGACGGCGGGTCCATCTCCATCGGCGGCGTGGACGTAACCCACCTGCCGGATCACAAGCGGGCCCCCTATATCGGCCGGGTCTTCCAGGACCCCATGCTGGGCACCGCGCCCACCATGCAGATTCTGGAGAACCTGGCCCTGGCGGCCCGCCGGGGCCAGCGCCGGGGCCTCCGCTGGGGCGTGACCAAGGCGGAGAAGGAACAGTACCAGGCGATGCTGAAAAATTTGGATCTGGGGCTGGAGGACCGGCTGACCAGCAAAGTGGGCCTCCTCTCCGGCGGACAGCGCCAGGCGCTGACGCTGCTGATGGCCTCGCTGAAAAAGCCCAAGCTGCTGCTGCTGGACGAGCACACCGCCGCCCTGGACCCCAAGACGGCGGCCAAGGTGCTGGAACTGTCGGACCGCATCGTGGCGGAGAGCAAACTGACCACCATGATGGTCACCCACAATATGAAAGACGCCATCCAGCACGGAAACCGGCTCATCATGATGTACGACGGAAAAATCGTCATCGACGTCTCCGGGGAAGAAAAGAAAAAGCTGACGGTGCCCCAGCTCTTAGAGCTGTTCAACAAAGTCAGCGGAAGCGACGAGGCGGACGACAAGCTGCTGCTGTCGTAAAAAGCAGGACGCGCGGCGGGGCGGGAACGCTCCGCCGCCTTTCTCACTACATACGAAAGGGGTACCTTCCATGAAACTGATTACCTGCCTTTACAAGGATAAAGAGCGCGTGGGCGCGCTGACGGAAACCGGCGTGGTCTTCCTTCCCTACCCGGACATGAACGCCCTGATCGAGGCGCTTCCCCCGGCGGTCCTCGCCGTCACCAGCAAGCCCGTCCCCCTGGCGGATGTGAAGCTTTTGGCCCCCATTCCCCGGCCCCGCCAGGACGTGATCTGCCTGGGCATGAACTACCGGGACCACGCGAAGGAGGCGGCGAAGTACGACGCGGAGGCTTTCGCAAAGGAAAAGCCCGCGGCGGTCTACTTCTCCAAGCGGGTCAGCCGGGCCGGGGACCCGGACGGCGTTATCCCCCGGTACGAGGGGCTGGTGGAGCGTCTGGACTACGAGGCGGAGCTGGCGGTCGTCATCGGGAAAACCGCCAAAAACGTGAAAGCGGAGGAGGCCGGGGACTATGTCTTCGGCTACACCGTCCTCAACGACGTATCCGCCCGGGACCTCCAGACGGGGCACAAGCAGTGGTACCTGGGCAAGGGCCTGGACGGCTTCACCCCCATGGGACCCTGCCTCCTCACCGCAGACAGTACCGCCTTCCCCCCGGCCCTGGAGATCTCCTGCACCGTCAACGGGGAGGAGCGCCAGCGCTCCAACACCTCCCTGCTCATTCACGGCATCCCGGAAATCATCGAGGAGCTCTCCGCCGGAATGACCCTGCTGCCGGGGACGATTATCGCCACCGGGACTCCCGCCGGGGTGGGCATGGGCTTCGATCCTCCGAAATTCCTGAAGGCCGGAGACGTCGTAGCGTGTACCATCCAGAACGTCGGGACCCTGCGGAGCACGGTCCGCTGACCGCATAGGGCGCGCCCTTAAGGCCGGACGGCAATGCCGCCCGGCCTCAATTTCTGCCTGGGCTTCCAGAAGCTGTTCCTTGCCCCGAACGGGGCTTCTGCGGTAAAATAAGGCGTGCAATTTGTCGAAAGATATTTTATAATGTCTTTTATTATCTAATTAAGGAGTTTGGAAAGATGCGGAAAATGCGCCGTTTTATCCCGTTGGCCCTGATTTTTTTCCTGCTGTTGTCCATGGCGGGCCCTGGGCAGGCTTTTGCCGCCGGGGGCGGCGGAACCGGGGAAGTGGTGGGCTATTACGCCTCCTGGGCCTCCGCTCAGGGCCATACGCCGGACAAGCTCCCGGCGGAGCGGTTCACCCAGATCAACTACGCCTTCGCCGATATTGAGGATGGGAAAGCCGCCCTGGGCGACCCGGCCCGGGACGGGAAAAACCTCCGGGAGCTGACGGCCCTCCGGAAGCGGAATCCGGATTTGAGAATCGTTCTTTCCCTGGGCGGGTGGGACGGGTCCGCCGGTTTTTCCGACGCGGCGGCCTCCGCCGGGAGCCGGAAAATCTTCGCCTAAAGCTGCGCGGACCTGATCGCGGCCCACGGCCTGGACGGCGTGGACCTGGACTGGGAGTATCCCGTTTCCGGCGGGGCTCCCGGCGTGGTCCACCGGCCCCAGGATAAGCAGAACTTCACCCTGCTGCTGCGGGAGCTCCGGAACGCCCTGGACCGGCAGGGGCGGCGGGATGGGAAGCGCTATGTCCTGACCATCGCCGGGGCGGTGAGCGGCGGCTATTTGAACTGCATCGAGCCTCAGGCGGCGGCGGAAATCGTGGACCACATTTTCCTCATGGCCTATGACCTTCACGGGCCCTGGGACGCTTACGCGGACTTCAACGCGCCTCTCTACACCGCTTCGGACGGCCCACCCCGCTACCGTTCCAGCGTGGACGACGGTATCTCCGCCTGGCTGGGCCAAGGCGTTCCGGCGGAAAAGCTGGTGCTGGGCATGCCCCTGTACGGGTACATATACCAGGAGACATCCAGCCGGAACAACGGGCTGTACCAGTCTTTTCAAAGCGCGAAATCCGTCTCCTGGGACAAGGTGAAGGGCGAGTATCTGAACCGTTCCGCATACCGGCAGTTCCGCCATGAGGAGGCGGAGGTCCCCTACCTCTATGGAAACCGCTGCTTCCTCTCCTACGACGACCCAGACTCCATCGCCGCCAAGGCGGAGCTGGCCCGGCAGCGGGGCCTGGGAGGCATGGGCTTCTGGGAGCTGTCCCAGGATCGGTCGGGGGACCTCGTCCAGAGCGCCTGGACCGCGTGGAACGGCGGGCGCTTCCAGGACGTGCCCCCGGACGCGTGGTACGCCGGGGCGGTGGAACGGGTCTGTGCCGCCGGGCTGATGAACGGCGCTACTGCCACAACCTTCTCCCCCGGCGAAACCGTGACCCGCGGCCAAATCACCGCCATCCTCCACCGGCTGGCGGGGGAACCGGAGGTCCGGGGCTCCTCTTTCTCCGACGTGTCCGCCTCCGCCTACTACGGCGGCGCCGTGGCCTGGGCCGCCCGGCGGGGCGTGGTGGAGGGCTTCTATGACGGGACCTTCCGCCCGGACCTGCCGGTAAGCCGCCAGCAGCTGGCCGCTATCCTCTGGCGGTATGCCAAGCTGGAAAAGGCCGACAAAGGAAACCGGGCCTCCCTCCGGGGCTTTCCGGACGCCGGAGACGTGGCGGACTACGCCGGGGAGGCCGTGAGCTGGGCCCTGGCGGAGGGTATTTTGCAGGGAACCGCAGAGGGACGCCTCCAGCCCCAGGGCCGGGCCGCCCGGGGACAGACCGCCGTGCTGCTGGAACGGTTCCAAAATCTGCTGGAGCGCGCGTAGCTTATCAGAGGCAAGGGCTTTTCCCCTTGCCTCTTTTTACCGAAGCTGGTATACTGTCTTCATCAATTGAAAGAAGGATGATGACCATGAAGCGCTGGCTCGGCGGCCTGCTGGCCGCTTTGACCCTGTTCTCCCTCACCGCCTGCGGCGGCGTGGTGGACCTGCGGGACGTTCCCCAGGATGGAGCCCCATTTGAGGATACGAAGATCGACCTGCCCACGGCCGAGGACCCGGAGGATTTGAAGGACCCCGCCGGACCCGGGGAGACCGGAGACGCTTCCCTTGTGGAAGACCCGGAAACCGGGGACCTGACGCTTTCCGGCGTTAGCAGCCAAGGAATGAGCTCGGACCTCCAGGAGGCCGTGGAGCCCCTGCCGGAGGAGCCGGGGAAACCCGGCAACGCCTCCTCGGAGGACCAGGACGCCGGGACGGACGCCCTGCCGGAGAACGGGAGCTACACCTCCAAGGAGGACGTCGCCCTCTATATCCACACTTACGGCCGCCTGCCGGATAACTTCATCACCAAGAGGGAAGCCCAGGACCTGGGCTGGCCCGGCGGGAATTTAGAGCCCTACGCTCCGGGCATGTGCATCGGCGGCAGCCGGTTCGGAAACTATGAGGGTCTCCTGCCCGAGGCCAAGGGCCGGACCTACACGGAGTGCGATATCGACACCCTGGGGGCCAAAAGCCGGGGCGCCAAGCGGATCGTCTTTTCCAACGACGGCCTTGTCTACTATACGGAGGACCACTATGAATCCTTCGAGCTGCTGTATGGAGACGAGGGCGATGGCTGAGATCGTGCTGGACGGGCTGGAGCTCCAGTCCATGGAGGAAGTCCACGACCGCTTTGCCCGGGCGCTGGGTCTGCCGGAGTGGTATGGGCGGAACCTGGACGCCCTGTTCGACTGCCTGACGGACCTGGGAGAGCCCCTGACGATCCGCCTCCTTCGCCAGGAGGCCCTGGAGGACCGGCTGGGCCGCCGGGGGCAGGCGCTGGTCCGCCTTCTCCGCCGGGCGGCGGCGGAAAATCCCCATGTGACGCTGCTGCGGAAATGAGCGGCGGAAAATTGCCCCTTTTCAGACGCTCCCTCCTGTGCTATACTAAGGGAATCAAATTGACTCCTGAAAGGACCCGTTTGTTATGGATAAACGTTACGCGCTTCCCTTGACGGCGGCGCTGGGCGGGGCCGCCGCCTGCGTGCTGCGGCTGCTGCAAAACCACACCGGCTACGAGGCGGACACCGGCCTCCCCATCCCCGGCAACTTCGCCGCCCTGGCCCTGGCGGTCCTTCTGGCGGGCCTTGCCGCCGCCCTGGCCCTGACGGCCCGGCTCCTCCCGGCAGAGGAGGAACCCGGCCCCGTCCTGCCCAGGGACTTCTCCACGGAAAACGCCGGCCTCCTGACCATCCCCATGTGCGGCGTGTTCCTCCTGGCCCTCAGCGGCCTCAGCGACCTGTCGGAGAGCCTGGCGGTCCTGCCGGAGGGACTGGTCTCCTCCAGGCCGCCATTTACGGCATCCTCCGGGCGGGAGGGCTGGGCTTCTCTCCCCAGGGACAGACGCTGCTGGGCGTTTTGCCCCTGGCCGCAGCCGCGTCGCTGTTCCCGG